>NZ_CP053344.1:1570682-1884819 GCF_013113715.1 Herbiconiux sp. SALV-R1 | reverse complement strand
GTCGCGAGAACTCTGACCAGTTCCACGCCCCGAAACAGGAGATAGCGCTGATAGCTAACGCTGTGAACCTGCTAGCCCCGATGGCCACCTCCGATGACGGCGGTTTCCACGGCCCATCGATCGAGGAATTCTTCCCCGAGGTCATCTTCTTCGCTGGCACGCCGTTCGAGATCAACCGGATCATCCTCATCCGCTTCCTGGCGGTGCTGGCCATCGTCCTCATCTTCTGGATCGGCACCCGCCGCATGAAGGTGGTCCCGGGTCGCTTCCAGTCGGTCGTCGAGATGGGCCTCGACTTCGCGCGGGTGAACATCGCCGAAGACCTGCTGGGCAAGAAAGACGGCCGGCGCTTCCTGCCGCTGATCACCACGATCTTCTTCATGGTGCTGTTCATGAACATCACGGGAATCATCCCGTTCCTGAACATCGCCGGAACCTCCGTCATCGGTGTGCCGCTCGTGCTCGCCGTCGTCGCCTGGGTCGCGTTCATCTACGCCGGTCTCAAGAAGCACCCGGGGGCGTTCTTCAAGAACGCGCTGTTCCCGCCCGGTGTGCCGTGGCCGCTCTACATCATCGTCACGCCGATCGAGCTGGTCTCCACCTTCGTGCTCCGGCCCATCACGCTGACGCTCCGACTCCTCATGAACATGGTCGTGGGTCACCTCCTCCTGGTGCTCTTCTTCGCGGCCACCCAGTTCTTCTTCTTCACCGCAGGCGGTCTCTGGTCGCTGTTCGGCGTCGGCACCCTGGCGTTCGGCTTCGTCTTCACGCTGTTCGAGATCCTGGTCGCCGTGCTCCAGGCCTATGTCTTCGCCCTGCTCACCACTGTCTACATCCAGCTCGCGCTGGCTGAGGAACACTAAGCGGTTCCAGGCGCCCGCCTGAACCACCATCACGAAAGGGAACACAACGTGGCAGATGTATCGATCCTCGCTGAGGTCACCGGCAACGTCGCGACCATGGGCTACGGCCTCGCAGCGATCGGCCCCGCCATCGGCGTGGGCATCGTGGTCGGCAAGACCATCGAAGGCGTCGCCCGCCAGCCCGAGCTCGCCGGCCGCCTCCAGGTGCTGATGTACATCGGTATCGCGTTCACCGAGGCGCTCGCGTTCATCGGTATCGCTACCTACTTCATCTTCACCAACTAGTAGCCCGCTTCGATCGATAAGGAGGCTGGAATGCTTCAAGCAGTTCTGGCTGCGACCGAGGGCGAATCGACGAACCCGCTCATCCCGGCCCCGTACGACATCATCTGGTCTGCGGTGTGCTTCGTCGTCATCCTCTTCTTCTTCTGGAGGCTCGTCCTGCCTCGCATGAAGAAGCTCCTCGACGAGCGTGCCGCCGCGATCGAGGGGAACATCGAGAAGGCCGACATCGCCCAGCGCGAAGCGGAGGCCGCTCTCCAGCAGTACACCGCTCAGCTCGCCGAGGCGCGTGCCGAGGCCGCGAAGATCCGCGAGCAGGCCCGTGTCGACGCCCAGCGCATCGGCGCCGACATCCAGGCCCAGGCGCAGAGCGACGCCGAGCGTGTGAAGTCCAACGCCCAGGTGGCGATCGAGGCAGACCGTCAGGCAGCCCTCGTCTCGCTCCGCTCGGAGGTCGGCACGCTGGCGATCGACCTGGCCTCCGGCGTGATCGGGGAGTCGCTCTCCGACGACGCCAAGGCCACGGCCCTCGTCGACCGGTTCCTCGCCGACCTCGAAGCTTCCGGCTCCGCGGGCGCAGACACCTCGGGAAAGAAGTAACACGATGGGAAGCGCGACCAGAGTAGCCCTCGGAGACGCCAGAGACCGCCTCGCGGCCCTGGGCTCCCAGGTCGATCTGGCCACGGGAGAAGAGCTCTTCGCCGCTGGTCGGATCATCGGTGATTCGTCTCACCTGCTCGGAGCCCTCTCCGACCCCGGAGCCGAGCCGGCCGCCAAGGCCGCGCTCGTCTCGCGGCTGTTCGGCCCGTCGTACTCGGCCGTGACGGTCGGTCTGCTCGAGACGGTGGCGACCAGCCGCTGGTCGACGCAGAGCGACCTGCTCGCCGGCATCGAGGAGATCGGCATCCGTGCCGTGGCGAGCTCGGCCCCGGCCGGTGTCGCCATCGACTCGGAGCTGTTCGAGTTCGCGCGCGCCGTCTCCGGCGCCTCCGAGCTCGAGCTGGCCCTCGGGTCGAAGCTCGGTTCCACCGACCAGAAGCGCGCCCTCGTCGAGCGGCTGCTCGGCGGTCGCTTCTCGGCGCAGACGGTGGCCATCGTGCGCCAGCTCATCACCCAGCCCCGCGGCCGCCGCATCGGCGAGCTGCTGCGCTTCGCCTCCAGCGTCGTCGCCGACCAGTCCGGTTCGGCCGTAGCCACGGTCACCACCGCAGCGCCGCTCAGTGCGGCTCAGCGCGGGCGGCTCGAGTCGGCCCTCGCCGGTCAGTACGGCCGTGCGGTGCAGGTGAACCAGGTCGTCGACCCGTCGGTGGTGGGAGGCGTGCGCATCCAGATCGGCGACGACGTCATCGACGGCAGTGTCGCCACCCGCATCAACGATTTGAGACTTCAGCTCGCCGGCTGATCGGCGCGCACAGGAACACACTGGGGGCATACCCCATCAGAAAAGGGAAAACGATGGCTGAACTTACGATCCGCCCCGATGAGATCCGCGACGCTCTCAAAGACTTCGTCGCGGCGTACGAGCCCGGCAAGGCGGCGACCACCGAGGTGGGTTACGTCGTCGACGCCGCCGACGGCATCGCGCACGTCGAAGGACTCCCCGGTGTGATGGCCAACGAGCTCATCCGCTTCGCCGACGGCACCCTGGGCCTCGCCCAGAACCTCGACGAGGACGAGGTCGGTGTCGTGGTGCTCGGTGAGTTCACCGGCATCGAGGAGGGCCAGGAGGTCACCCGCACCGGCGAGGTGCTCTCGGTGCCCGTCGGCGACGGCTACCTCGGCCGCGTGGTCGACCCGCTCGGCAACCCGATCGACGGTCTCGGCGACATCGCCGCCGAAGGTCGCCGCGAGCTCGAGCTCCAGGCCCCCGGCGTGATGCAGCGCAAGTCGGTGCACGAACCCCTGCAGACCGGTATCAAGGCCATCGACGCCATGATCCCCGTCGGCCGTGGCCAGCGTCAGCTCATCATCGGCGACCGCCAGACCGGCAAGACCGCCATCGCGATCGACACCATCATCAACCAGAAGGCCAACTGGGAGTCGGGCGACGTCAACAAGCAGGTGCGCTGCATCTACGTGGCGATCGGCCAGAAGGGCTCGACCATCGCCTCGGTGAAGGGCGCGCTCGAAGACGCCGGAGCGATGGAGTACACCACCATCGTCGCCTCGCCGGCCTCCGACCCCGCCGGCTTCAAGTACCTCGCCCCCTACACCGGCTCGGCCATCGGCCAGCACTGGATGTACGGCGGCAAGCACGTGCTCATCATCTTCGACGACCTGTCGAAGCAGGCCGAGGCCTACCGCGCCGTGTCGCTGCTCCTGCGCCGCCCGCCGGGGCGTGAGGCCTACCCCGGCGACGTGTTCTACCTGCACTCGCGTCTGCTCGAGCGTTGCGCCAAGCTCTCCGACGAGCTGGGCGCCGGCTCGATGACCGGTCTGCCGATCATCGAGACCAAGGCGAACGACGTCTCGGCCTACATCCCCACGAACGTGATCTCGATCACCGACGGCCAGATCTTCCTGCAGTCCGACCTGTTCAACGCCAACCAGCGCCCCGCTGTCGACGTCGGCATCTCGGTCTCGCGAGTCGGTGGCGACGCCCAGGTGAAGTCGATCAAGTCGGTGTCGGGAACGCTCAAGCTCGAGCTCGCCCAGTACCGTTCGCTCGAGGCCTTCGCGATGTTCGCCTCCGACCTCGACGCCGCGTCGCGCCGTCAGCTCGCCCGGGGCGCCCGCCTCACCGAGCTGCTCAAGCAGCCGCAGTACTCGCCGTTCCCGGTCGAGCAGCAGGTCGTCTCGATCTGGGCGGGCACCAAGGGCAAGCTCGACGAGGTTCCGGTCGAAGACATCCTGCGCTTCGAGGCGGAGCTCCTCGACTACATCGGCCGCACCACCGACATCCTCACCACCCTGCGCGAGACCAACAAGCTCGACGACGACACCGTCGCCGCGCTCGACAAAGCGGTCGACCAGTTCAAGCTCGAGTTCCAGACGGGCGAGGGCAAGCCGCTCGCCTCGGTGGGCAAGGAGCAGTTCGACGCCACCGCCAAGGAAGACGTCGGCCAGGAGAAGATCGTCAAGGGTCGCCGCTAGAGATGGGTGCACAGCTCAGGGTCTATAGGCAGAAGATCAGGTCTGCCCAGACGACCAAGAAGATCACGAGGGCGATGGAGCTGATCTCCGCCTCGCGCATTCAGAAGGCGCAGCAGCGCGTGGCCGCCTCGGCCCCGTACTCGCGTGCCATCACGCGCGCGGTCTCGGCGGTCGCCACCTACTCGAACGTCGACCACCCGCTCACCAGCGAGCGCGAGAAGCTCGACACCGCGGCGATCGTCATCTTCACCTCCGACCGTGGTCTCGCGGGCGCCTTCTCGTCCTCCATCCTCAAGGAGGCCGAGCAGCTGGCCGAGCTCCTGCGCAGTGAGGGCAAGAAGGTCGTGTTCTACCTCGTCGGCCGTAAGGCCGTCGGGTACTTCAGCTTCCGTAAGCGCGCCTCGGTCGCCTCGTGGACGGGCGGCACCGACCAGCCCGTGTTCGAGACGGCGAAGGAGATCGCGGATGCCGTGGTCGAGGCGTACAACCTCGACGACCAGGAGGGCGGCGTCGACGAGATCCACCTCGTCTACAACCGCTTCGTGAGCATGGTGACCCAGGTTCCCGAGGTCGTGCGTCTGCTCCCGCTCGAGATCGTCGAGGGCGCCGCGCCCGAGACCGCCTCGAACGAGGTCTACCCGCTCTACGAGTTCGAGCCCGACGCCGAGACGGTGCTCGACAAGCTGCTGCCCATCTACGTCGAGAGCCGCATCTTCAACGCGATGCTGCAGTCGGCTGCCGCCGAGCACGCCGCTCGCCAGAAGGCGATGAAGTCGGCGAGCGACAACGCCGACAACCTCATCCGCGACTACACGCGTCTTGCCAACAACGCGCGTCAGAGCGAGATCACGCAGCAGATTTCCGAAATCGTGGGCGGCGCCGACGCGCTCAGCTCCGCCAAGTAGTCATCGAAGAAAAGAGAAGCACAATGACTGACACTGCTATCGCGCCAGTCCCGGCCGCGGAGGCGCCCAGCGGCGTCGGCCGAATTGCGCGCGTCACGGGGCCCGTGGTCGACATCGAGTTCCCGCACGACTCGATTCCGGAGGTCTACAACGCCCTGAAGACCACGGTCACCATCGGCGACACCGCCACCGAGATCACCCTCGAGGTCGCTCAGCACCTCGGCGACGACCTCGTGCGCGCCATCGCCCTGAAGCCGACCGACGGCCTCGTGCGCGGCCAGGAGGTGCGCGACACCGGTGCTGCCATCTCGGTGCCCGTCGGTGACGTCACCAAGGGCAAGGTCTTCAACGTCATCGGCGAGGTGCTCAACGCCGAGCCCGGCGAGACCATCGAGATCACCGAGCGCTGGCCCATCCACCGCAAGCCCCCGGCGTTCGACCAGCTCGAGTCGAAGACCAACCTGTTCGAGACCGGCATCAAGTCGATCGACCTCCTCACCCCCTACGTGCAGGGTGGAAAGATCGGTCTGTTCGGTGGTGCGGGCGTCGGCAAGACCGTGCTCATCCAGGAGATGATCCAGCGCGTGGCGCAAGACCACGGTGGTGTGTCGGTGTTCGCCGGTGTCGGTGAGCGCACCCGTGAGGGCAACGACCTCATCCACGAGATGGAGGAGGCGGGCGTGTTCGACAAGACCGCCCTCGTCTTCGGCCAGATGGACGAGCCGCCGGGAACGCGTCTTCGCGTCGCCCTCTCGGCTCTGACCATGGCGGAGTACTTCCGCGACGTGCAGAACCAAGACGTGCTGCTGTTCATCGACAACATCTTCCGCTTCACGCAGGCGGGCTCCGAGGTGTCGACGCTGCTCGGCCGCATGCCCTCCGCCGTGGGTTACCAGCCGAACCTCGCCGACGAGATGGGTGTGCTCCAGGAGCGCATCACCTCGACCCGTGGTCACTCGATCACCTCGCTGCAGGCGATCTACGTGCCGGCCGACGACTACACCGACCCGGCTCCGGCGACCACCTTCGCCCACCTCGACGCCACCACCGAGCTCTCGCGTGAGATCGCGTCGAAGGGTCTGTACCCGGCGATCGACCCGCTCACCTCGACCTCGCGCATCATGGACCCGCGCTACTTGGGCGCCGACCACTACCGCGTGGCGACGAGCGTGAAGCAGATCCTGCAGAAGAACAAGGAGCTGCAGGAGATCATCGCCATCCTCGGTGTCGACGAGCTCTCCGAGGAAGACAAGATCACCGTGGCCCGCGCCCGGCGCATCCAGCAGTTCCTCTCGCAGAACACCTACATGGCGAAGAAGTTCACCGGTGTCGAGGGCTCGACCGTTCCGCTCAAGGAGACCATCGAGTCCTTCGACGCGATCGTCAAGGGCGAGTTCGACTCGGTCGCCGAGCAGGCCTTCTTCAACGTCGGTGGCATCTCCGACGTCGAGGAGAAGTGGGCTCAGATCCAGAAGGAGAACGGCTGATCATGGCGAAGAACCTCAGCGTCAGCGTCGTCTCGGCCGATCAGCAGATCTGGGCCGGCGACGCGACGATGGTGATCGCCAAGACGGTCGAGGGCGAGATCGGCATCCTCGCCGGTCACGAGCCACTGCTCGCCATCCTCTCGGCGGGCGAGGTGCGCGTGAACGCCGCGAGCGGTGAGCGCCTGGTGGCTCGCGCCGACGACGGGTTCCTCTCCGTGGAGAACGACACCGTCACGATCGTGGCTCGCGACGCCGAGCTGATCAAGTAGCCGCAAGACACACGACCGCCGCACCCGCTCCTCGGAGTCGGGTGCGGCGGTCTTTCTTCGTGAAAGGGGATGCGCGTGCTCATTCTGCTGCCACCCTCCGAGACCAAACGCGACGGCGGAGAAGGCGCTGCGCTCGACTACGCGGCGCTGTCGCATCCGGCGCTCACGCGCGTGCGCAAGCCTCTCGTGCGCCGGGTCGCCGCGCTCGCCCGCACCCCCGAGGAGATGATGCAGCGGCTGAAGCTCGGGCAGAAGCTCGCCTTCGAGGTCGAGCGCAACCGTGTCGTCGCGAAGAGCCCGACCATGCCCGCGATGGATCGGTACACGGGCGTGCTGTACGAGGCACTCGACGCGCCCGAACTCGACCCCACCGCGCGCGCGTTCGCCGCGGAGCACGTGCGCATCCACTCCGCGCTGTTCGGGCTCGTCGGCGCCGGTGATCCGCTCCCGGCCTACCGTCTCTCGCACGACTCCCGACTCGACGCCCCGTCGATCAAGTCGGTGTGGGCCGAGGCGATCTCGAAGGAGCTGCTCGCCCACCGCGACGAACTGGTGCTCGATCTGCGCTCGGAGGCCTATGTGCATCTCGGCCCGGTGCCGGCGGCCGTCTCGCGGGCGTACTTCCTCCGGGTGGTCACGACGGGCGACGACGGGGTGCGTCGCGCGCTCAACCACTTCAACAAGAAGGGCAAGGGCGAGCTCGTGCGCGCCCTGGTGCAGCACGGCGAGAACTTCGGCGAGGTCGACGAGCTGATCGAGTGGGGTGCCACCAGCGGCCACCGCCTGTCCCTGACCCCCGAAGGCGAGCTGCTGCTCGAGGTCTGAGCGTCACCGCGGAGCGTCACAGCAGGTGCGGGATGCGCTCGTGGTGCAGCAGCCACGACTTGGTGCGCGTGCCGTCGGCCCAGCTCCACCCCGTGACCTTCCCGGCTGCCGAGAGCACGCGGTGGCAGCCGACGAGCAGGGGAGTCGGGTTCGAGGCGATCGCGCCGCCCACCGCCCGCCCCGAACCCACCCGCCCGACCGTCGCGGCGATCGCGCCGTAACTCGTGCAGTGCCCCCAGGGGATGGCCGCCAGCACCCGCCAGACCTGCAGCTGGAACGGCGTGCCGTAGTGCGCGATCGGCACCGAGAAACGTCGCCGGGTGCCCTGGAAGTAGTCGAGCAGCTGGGCGATCGCCTCGTCGGCGACCGCCGTGGAGTCGAAGGCGAGCCCGTCGTGGGGGAGCATGCCGTTGTGCTCCAGACCCACCCCCGTGATGCACTCGCCGTCGCTCATCACCTCCACGCGCCCGATGGGCGTGCTGCAGCGCTGCAGGTAGGGCGAGGCCGAGCGGATCTGCGTCAGTGTGTCCATGGGCGCGACGCTAGGCACCCCTTCCCGACCCCGGTGGCGTCGTGAGCCGGTATGTGGAGAGGGGCGCGCATCCGCTCGCCTGTGCAGAACAGACCGCCGTGCGGCTCGCGGCTACACTCGTTCTCGTGCCTACACGCCTCTCGAACTACTTCCTCCGTACGCTCCGCGAAGACCCCTCCGACGCCGAGGTGACCAGCCACCGCCTGCTCGTGCGGGCCGGCTACATCCGCCGTCAGGCTCCGGGCATCTTCGCGTGGCTGCCGCTGGGGCTGCGCGTGAAGGCGAAGATCGAGGCGATCATCCGCGAGGAGATGGCGGCCGCCGGCGCCTTCGAGGTGCACTTCCCCGCGCTGCTGCCGAAGGAGCCCTACGAAGCGACCGGCCGCTACGTCGAGTACGGCCCCGGCATGTTCCGGCTGAACGACCGCAAAGAGGCCGGCTTCGTGCTGGCTCCCACCCACGAGGAGGTCTTCACGCTGCTCGTCAAAGACCTGTACTCGAGCTACAAAGACCTGCCGCTGTCGATCTACCAGATCCAGGACAAGTACCGTGACGAGGCGCGGCCCCGCGCCGGCCTCCTGCGCGGCCGCGAGTTCACCATGAAAGACGCGTACTCCTTCGACTACACGGATGCGGGGCTCGACGCCTCCTACCAGGCTCAGCGAGACGCCTACGAGCGCATCTTCACCCGCCTCGGCCTCGAGTACGTCATCGTGAAGGCCGACGCCGGCGCGATGGGCGGCTCGAAGAGCGAGGAGTTCCTGCACCCCACCCCCGTCGGCGAAGACACCTTCGTGCGCTCGGCCGGCGGCTACGCGGCGAACGTCGAGGCGTACACGACCCTGCCGCCCGAGCCCCGCTCGTTCGACGGGCTCACCCCCGCCGAGGTGCTCGACACCCCTGACACGCCCACCATCCAGACGCTCGTCGACCGGGCCAACGAGGCGCACCCCCGGCCCGACGGCCGCGCCTGGACGGCAGCCGACACGCTGAAGAACGTGGTGCTCGCGCTCACGAACCTCGACGGGTCGCGCGAACTCGTCGTCGTCGGGCTCCCCGGCGACCGCGAGGTCGACGTCAAGCGCGCCGAGGTGGCCTTCGCCCCCGCCGAGATCGAGGCGGCCACCGAGGCCGACTTCGCCAAGCACCCCGGCCTCGTGAAGGGCTACATCGGGCCCTGGTCGCCCGAGGGCGCCGTGCTCGGAGAGGAGTCGAGCACGGGCATCCGCTACGTCGTCGACCCCCGCGTGGTGTCGGGTACCGGGTGGATCACGGGCGCCAACCAGCACGGCAAGCACGTGTTCGGGCTGGTCGCCGGGCGGGACTTCACCGCCGACGGCGTGGTCGAGGTGGCCGAGGTGCGCGCGGGCGACCCCGCGCCCGACGGCTCCGGCCCGGTCGAGCTCGCCCGCGGCATGGAGATCGGCCACGTCTTCCAGCTCGGCCGCAAGTACGCCGAGGCGCTCGGCCTCAAGGTGCTCGACGAGAACGGCAAGCTGGTGACCGTGACCATGGGGTCGTACGGCATCGGTGTCACGCGCATCCTGGCCATCATCGCCGAGCTGAACAACGACGAGAAGGGTCTCGTCTGGCCCGCCTCGGTCGCGCCGTTCGACGTGCACGTCATCGCCACCGGCCGCGACGCCGAGGTGTACCAGGCCGCCGAGTCCGTGGTCGCCGACCTCGAGGCCTCGGGTCTCGAGGTGCTCTACGACGACCGCCCCAAGGTCTCGCCCGGCGTGAAGTTCGGCGACGCCGAGCTCATCGGCGTTTCGATGATCGTCATCGTGGGCCGCGGTGTCGCCGAGGGCAAGGTCGAGCTGTGGAACCGGTCGACGGGGGAGCGCACGACGGTGGCCCTGGATGACGTCGCGGCGAGCTTCGGGTAACCTAGACGTTTGACTGCCGGAGACTTCGGCATCGAGATCTGAACAGAGGAGGCCGGAAGTGGACATCGACCTCAGCGTCTTACGTCTCCTGGAGCGTGAACGAGAGATCCCCTTCGAGGAACTGGTGGTGATCATCGAGCAGGCCATCCTCACGGCGTACCTCAAGCACACCGACCGGCCCGCCTCCTTCGACGACGGCACCCCGTCGGCGCGGGTGCACCTCGACCGCAAGTCGGGGCACATCAGCGTCTTCGTGCCCGAGATCGACGACGACGGCGTGGTGAGTGGCGAGGCCGAGGAGAACCCGAGCGACTTCGGGCGCATCGCCGCCTTCGCCGCCAAGCAGGTCATCAACCAGCGCCTGCGCGACATCGGCGACGACAAGGTGCTCGGCGAGTTCAAGGGCCGCGAGGGCGACATCGTCGCCGGCGTCATCCAGCAGGGGCCGAACCCCAAGATGGTGCACGTCGACCTCGGCACGATCGAGGCGATCATGCCGCCGGAGGAGCAGGTGCCGGGCGAGGAGTACGCGCACGGTTCGCGCATCCGCGTCTACGTCACGAGTGTGGCGAAGGGGCCGAAGGGCCCGTCGATCACGGTGTCCCGCACCCACCCCTCGCTCGTGCGCAAGCTGTTCGCGCTCGAGGTGCCCGAGATCGCCTCGGGTGTCGTCGAGATCGTGTCGCTCGCCCGCGAGGCCGGCCACCGCACCAAGATCGCGGTGCGGGCCACCGAGCCTGGCGTGAACGCCAAGGGTGCCTGCATCGGCGAGCTGGGGCAGCGCGTGCGCGCGGTCACCGCCGAGCTCGGCAACGAGAAGATCGACATCGTCGACTACTCCGACGACCTGCCCACCTTCGTGGCCAACGCCCTCTCGCCCGCCAAGGTGTCGAGCGCCTTCGTCATCGACGCGAACACCAAGGCCGTGCGCGCCCTGGTGCCCGACTACCAGCTCTCCCTCGCCATCGGCAAGGAGGGCCAGAACGCCCGCCTGGCCGCGAAGCTCACTGGCGCGAAAATCGATATTCAACCCGATTCCATCCTCGACGAAGACTGATCGCCTCGTTCCGGATGCTCGGCTCGGCCGGGTCGGTCGGCGAGCGTTCAGCGAATATGGAGTACGATGGAACCCGTTAGAACGTGCGTGGGATGCCGCGCGCGCGCCAACCGGTCCTCCTTGCTGAGGGTCGTGGCCAGGGCCGATGGCCCGACAGGGCTTGAACTGGTCGTCGACGAGACGGCCACTCTTCCCGGCCGAGGCGCGTGGCTCCATCCTTCACCCGAATGCTTCCGTGCCGCGGTCACGCGGCGGGCTTTCGGGCGCGCGCTCCGTGTCGAGGGAACCCTCGACACGTCGACAGTAGAGAACAGGCTGAACGGCACCGTGAACCCATGAGTGGCAACTGATGAGCGGCTCGAAATGAGATCCGTCCGCAACTAACGCCTGCCCTGTCCGGGGCGGGCCCCAGACAGGAGAATTGTGGCTGCAAAACCACGCGTACATGAAGTCGCCGCCGAACTCGGCGTCGACAGCAAGGTCGCACTCGCGACCCTGAAGGAGATGGGCCAGTTCGTCAAGGGCCCGTCGTCGAGCATCGAGCCGCCCGTGGCCCGACGCCTCAAAGAAGCTCTGATCAAGGCCGGCGCCGCCGGTGGCGACTCCGCCGCCGCAGCGGCTCCCGCTGCGCCTCGGTCGAACGCGCCCCGTCCGGGCGCACGCCCCGGCGCGCCCACGCCCTCGAGCGCACGCCCCGGTGCTCCGGCACCGCAGGCGCCGGCGGCCCCCGCGGCTCCGGCCGCCTCGACCCCGGCCGCCCCGGCCGCGTCGCAGGCTCCCGCCGCACCCGCGCCGAAGAGCCCCTCGGCTCCGGCCCCGGCCGCCCCCGCGGCGCCGGCTGCGCAGACCCCGTCGGCTCCGTCGTCCTCCACCCCCACCCCGGGGTCGGGCGGCAGCGCCGCACCGCGTCCGGGCGCCCCGCGCCCCGGCATCCCGCGCCCGGGCAACAATCCGTTCGCGAGCCAGCAGGGCATGCAGCGCCCGGGTGCGCCGCGCCCCGGCAACAACCCCTTCGCCAGCCAGCAGGGCATGGGCCGCAGCGGTGGCGGCGCCAACGGCGCCATCCCGCGCCCCGGTGCTCCCCGTCCCGGTGCCCCGCGCCCCGGTGCTCCCCGTCCCGGCGCTCCGCGCCCGGGTGCACCTCGTCCCGGCGCCGCGGGTGGCTTCCGTCCCGGCGCCCCGCAGGGCGGCGGTGCACGCCCGGCTCCCGGTTCGCCCGGGTTCCGCCCGGGTGGCGGCGCTCCCGGCGCCGGCGGCTTCTCGCGCCCCGGTGGCGGCGGCCGTGGCCGTGGCCCCGGCGGTGGTACCGCAGGTGCCTTCGGTCGCGGTGGCGGCAAGAGCAAGGCGCGCAAGTCGAAGCGTACAAAGAGGGCCGAATTCGAGCTGAGGGAAGCCCCGTCGCTGGGCGGCGTGAGCGTTCCCCGCGGCGACGGTTCGACAGTCATCCGTCTGCGTCGTGGTGCCTCCATCACCGACTTCGCCGACAAGATCGACGCCAGCCCCGGCAACCTGGTGACCGTGCTGTTCCACCTCGGTGAGATGGCGACGGCGACCGAGTCGCTCGACGAGGCCACCTTCCAGGTGCTCGGCGAAGAGCTCGGCTACAAGATCCAGATGGTGTCGCCCGAAGACGAAGACCGCGAGCTCCTCGAGGGCTTCGACATCGACCTCGACCAGGAGCTGGAAGACGAGACAGACGAAGACCTGGAGATCCGTCCCCCGGTCGTCACCGTCATGGGTCACGTCGACCACGGTAAGACGCGCCTGCTCGACGCGATCCGCAACGCCAACGTGGTCGCCGGCGAGGCGGGTGGCATCACCCAGCACATCGGTGCCTACCAGGTCGTCACCGAGCACGAGGGCGTCGAGCGCCCGATCACCTTCATCGACACCCCGGGTCACGAGGCGTTCACCGCCATGCGTGCCCGTGGTGCGCAGGTGACCGACATCGCCATCCTCGTGGTCGCCGCCGACGACGGCATCATGCCGCAGACGATCGAGGCCCTGAACCACGCCCAGGCGGCCGACGTGCCGATCGTGGTCGCGGTCAACAAGATCGACAAAGAGGACGCGAACCCGGCGAAGGTGCGCCAGCAGCTCACCGAGTACAACCTGGTGGCCGAGGAGTACGGCGGCGACGTCATGTTCGTCGACGTGTCGGCGCGCAACAACATCGGCATCCAGGAGCTGCTCGACGCGGTGCTCCTCACCGCCGACGCGGGCCTCGACCTGCGAGCGAACCCGAACAAGGATGCGCGAGGCGTGGCCATTGAGGCCAAGCTCGACAAGGGCCGCGGTGCTGTCGCGACCGTGCTCATCCAGTCGGGAACGCTGCACGTCGGAGACGCCATCGTGGCGGGCACGGCCTACGGCCGCGTGCGTGCGATGGTCGACGAGAACGGCGAGACCGTGACCGCAGCGACCCCGTCGCGCCCGGTGCAGGTGCAGGGTCTGTCGACCGTGCCCCGCGCCGGCGACACCTTCCTCGTCACCGAGGAAGACCGCACGGCCCGTCAGATCGCCGAGAAGCGTGAGGCGGCCGAGCGCAACGCGTCGCTCGCCAAGGCCCGCAAGCGCATCTCGCTCGAAGACTTCACCCGCGCCCTCGAAGAAGGCAAGGTCGAAGCCCTCAACCTCATCATCAAGGGTGACGTCTCCGGTGCCGTCGAGGCACTCGAGGAGTCGCTGCTCAAGATCGAGGTCGACGACTCGGTTCAGCTCCGCATCATCCACCGCGGTGTGGGTGCGGTCACCGAGTCCGACGTCAACCTGGCCACCGTCGACAACGCCATCATCATCGGGTTCAACGTGCGACCCGACACGAAGGCGCGCGAGCGTGCAGCCCGCGAGGGTGTGGACATCCGCTTCTACTCGGTCATCTACAACGCGCTCGACGACATCGAGTCGTCGCTCAAGGGCATGCTCAAGCCCGAGTTCGAAGAGGTGCAGTCGGGCGTCGCCGAGATCCGCGAGATCTTCCGCTCGTCGAAGTTCGGCAACATCGCCGGTGTCATCGTGCGGTCGGGAACCATCACCCGCAACGCCAAGGCGCGGGTCATCCGCGAGGGCGTCGTCGTCGGCGACAACCTGGCGATCGAGTCGCTGCGTCGCTTCAAGGACGACGTCACCGAGGTGCGCACGGACTTCGAGGCCGGTATCGGGCTCGGCAAGTTCAACGACATCCAGGTCGGCGACGAGATCGAGACCATCGAGATGAAGGAGAAGCCGCGGGTCTAGCATCGGCTAGCAGTGGCATAACCTGATGAAGGAGTGGTGAGGCGAAGGTCTCACCACTCCTTCTCTCGTCGCAACAACGAAGGAGGATGATCATGGCTGATCCCCAGCGGGCCGCCAAGATGGCGGATCGGATCAAGGAGATCGTGGCTCGACGGCTGGAGAAGGGGATCAAGGATCCTCGGCTCGGCTTCGTGACCATCACCGACGTGCGGGTGACGGGCGACCTGCAGCACGCGTCGATCTTCTACACCGTGTACGGCGACGAGAAGGAGCGGGCCGACTCGGCCGCCGCACTGAAGTCGGCGACCGGGATGCTGCGCAGCGAGGTCGGCAAGAACATCACCGCGCGGCTCACGCCGTCGCTCGAGTTCATCGCCGACGCGCTGCCCGAGAACGCCAAGGTGCTCGACGACCTGTTGGCGCAGGCACGCGCCCGCGACGCCGAGGTCGAAGGCCTCGCCAAGGGCGCCCAGTACGCCGGCGAGGCCGACCCCTACGTCAAGCCGAAGACCCCCGAAGACGAGTAGCCCCTCGTCGAACGAGCGCGAAGCGCCCCCTCCTGCACCGGGAGGGGGCGCTTCGCGCTCTCTCGGCGGGCCGGTGCCTACGGCAGGGCGTACAGGTCGTCACCCACGGCGACGACCAGCCCGTCGGCGAGCAGGCCGTCGAGGGCGCGGCCGAGGCGCGCCGCCTCGGGCAGCACGGCGCTGAGGCGGGCGTGCGGAACTGCACCGTCGGCGGCGCGCAGCTCGCGCAGCACCATGCCGCGCGCCTGCCGGTCGGAGCCCTCGTACTTCTTCTGCACCGGTCGCCGCGCCACCTCCGTCTCGGGGTACCCGGCAGTCCGCCACGCGCACACCTCGGCCAGCGGGCAGCGCTCGCACCTGGGGGACCGGGCGGTGCACAGCAGCGCCCCGAGCTCCATCATCCCCGCGTTGAACCGCGCCGCGTCGTCGTCGGAGGCGGGCAGCAGCGCGCTCATCGCGGGCAGGTCGCGCTTGGCGTTGGGGGCGGGCGCATCCGGGAGCCCGTCGACGGCGCGCGCGATCACCCGGCGGATGTTCGTGTCGACGACCGGATGGCGCGAGCCGAACGCGAAGACGGCGACCGCACGCGCCGTGTAGTCGCCGACGCCCGGCAGGCCGAGCAGTGCCTCGACGTCGTCGGGAACGGCGTTGTCGTAGCGCTCGGCGATCGCCACCGCGCAGGCGTGGAGCCGCAGTGCGCGACGCGGGTAGCCGAGCGACTGCCAGGCGCGCACCGCCTCGCCCGGGGGCTCGGCCGCGAGATCGGCGGGGGTGGGCCAGCGCCGCAGCCACTCCTCGAGGCGCGGAATGACCCGCACCACGGGTGTCTGCTGCAGCATGAACTCGCTCACCAGCGTTCCCCAGGGCGGGAAGCCGGGGCGCCGCCACGGCAGGTCGCGGGCGTGCACCGCGAACCACTCGACCACGAGGCGCGCGAACTCCTCGCGCGGTGGGGCGGATGCGGGCATCCTTCCACTGTAGGCGGCGGCGAGCCGCGGCCCGCACGGTCGTACACTCGGAGCATGGTGCAGCCACCGACCCCGGAGTCCGAGTTCGCCGACGCCCTCGTGGGCGAGATCAGGCACAACTACCGACGCGGGCGGGTGATCGTCGGCGTCGACGGCGTCGAGGGCACGGCCCGCTTCGCCGACGCCCTCGCCGAGGCGTTCCGGCGCGACGGCGTCGACACCTTCCGGGCCTCGCTCGACGACTTCCAGCGGCCCAGGGTCGAGCGCGAGCTGCGCGGCGCCGACTCGGCGGCCGGGTACTACTTCGACCGCTACGACGACTCCACCCTGAAGCGCGTGCTCATCGAGCCGTTCCGCCTCGGCGGCAGCGCCGGGTTCCAGACCGCGGCGTTCGACGCCGAGCGCGACACGGCCCGCGAGTCGCGTTGGCTCACGGCCCCTGCCGACGCGGTGCTCGTGCTCGACGGCCCGTTCCTGCAGCGACCGGGGCTGCGCGGCCAGCTGAACTTCACGGCCTACCTCGAGACCCGCGGGTTCGGCCTCCCCGAGGTGGTCGCGGGGGCCGACGAGCTCTACCAGGCCGAGGCCGGGCCGCGCTTCGGCGCGAGCGCGATCGTCGACGTGAACGACCCCGAGCGGCCGCGCCGGAGCTTCGCCGACTCCTGTTAGCGTTGCAGGCGTGAAAAACGCGACGAGCACGGCAAGCGGCATCCTGCTCGTCGACAAGAGCGGCGGCATGACGAGCCACGACGTGGTCGCGCGCACGCGGCGCCTCGCCGGCACCCGCAAGGTGGGGCACGCCGGAACGCTCGACCCGATGGCCACCGGCCTCCTCATCCTGGGCGTCAACAGCTCGACGCGCCTGCTCACCTACGTGGTCGGCCTCGACAAGGAGTACCGCGCGACCGTGCGGCTCGGCGTCGCGACCACCACCGACGACGCCGAGGGCGAGGCGCTCGGCGAGCCCGCGGGCACCGAGCTCCTCGCCGGGCTGACGGATGCGCGCCTCGCCGCCGCCTTCGCCGACCAGACCGGAGAGGTCGAGCAGGTTCCGAGCTCCGTGAGCGCCATCAAGGTCGACGGCAAGCGGGCCTACGCCCGCGTGCGCTCGGGGGAGGAGGTCGTGCTCGCCGCGCGATCGGTCACCATCTCCGAGATCGAGCTGCTCGGCGCCCCCCGGCGCGTCGTGGCCGACGACGGTGCGCCGGCCGCCGGCGCCGAGGTCGTCGACGTCGACGTGCGGGTCGTGTGCTCCTCCGGCACCTACATCCGCGCCATCGCGCGCGACGTCGGCGCAGCCCTCGGCGTGGGAGGTCACCTCACGGCACTGCGCCGCACGCGCATCGGGCCGTTCTCCGTCGACCAGGCGAGCTCGCTCGACCAGCTCGGCTCCGTCGTGGACTCGGGCGCATCCGTGCCGCTCATGGCCGCTGCGGCAGCCGCCGAGACGCTGTTCCCGGTCTGGCGGCTCGACGAGGCACAGGCCGTCGCGCTCGGTCACGGGCAGCGCGTCGAGGCCCCCACCGAGCTGCGCGACGCCGCCCGGGCGGGAGCACCCGTCGCGGCGATCACCCCGGGTGGCGCCCTGCTGGGGCTCGTCGAGGTGAGGGGCGGAGCGGCGAAGAGCGTCGTGAACTTCCCGCCCGACGAACGCGAGGTCTCGGCATGATCGAGTGGTTCAGCTACACCCAGGTCGCGGTCGCCGTCGTGGCCGGGCTCCTCTGCGTCGTCCTCGGTCTCGCCGGCAAGGTGCCGAACGACCTCACCATGGGCGCCACCGCGCTCGTCGAGGTGCTGCTCGTGGTGCAACTGGTCGTCGCGCTGGTCGCACCCGCGTTCGGCAACACACCGACGGGCGACCCGCTCGAGTTCTGGGTGTACCTCGTCTCGGCGGTGCTGCTGCCGCTCGCCGGCGGATTCTGGGCGCTCATCGACCGCACCCGCTGGAGCACCGTCGTGCTGGGGGCGGTCTGCCTCGCCGTCGCCGTGATGGTGTACCGCATGAACGTCATCTGGTTCGTGCAGCTGGCCTGAGCCGGTGCCATAAACTCGTACTGCCATGACCAACGACACCCTCGCACCACCCGCGCCCAGAACCCGTGCCCGCGGCGTGGGCCGGGTGCTCATCGTCGTCTACGCCATCCTCGCCCTCGGGGCGACCGGGCGCTCGGTGGTGGAGATCATCGGCAAGTTCGACCAAGCGCCCTTCGCCTACACGCTCTCGGCGGTCGCCGCCGTCGTGTACATCGTCGCGACGGTCGCGCTCATCGCGCCCGGGCCCGTCTGGTACCGCGTCGCCTGGGTGACCATCACCTTCGAGCTCGTCGGCGTGCTCACCGTCGGCACCCTGAGCCTGTTCCTGCCCGAGCTGTTCGCCAAGGCCTCGGTGTGGTCGTGGTACGGCATGGGGTACCTGTTCATCCCGCTCGTGCTCCCCGTGCTCGGCATGCTCTGGCTGCGGCGCACGCGATGAAGACCTACTTCGACCTGCCCTCCGTCCCCGCGCCGCTCGGCCCGTCGGCCGTCACCATCGGCAAGTTCGACGGCGTGCACATCGGCCACCAGGCCGTCATCGGCGAGCTCATCGAGGTCGCCCGTGACCGCGGGCTGGAGTCGATCGTCATCACCTTCGACCGGCATCCGCTCGCCCAGCTCGACCCGCAGGCCCGGCCCGACGTGCTGGTGAGCAACCAGCAGCGGCTCGAGCTGCTCGACGCGACCGGTGTCGACACCACGCTCTTCCTCAGCTTCGACGCCGCGTTCGCGTCGATGAGCCCGCGCGAGTTCGTCGAGCGCGTGCTGGTGCAGGTGTGCGGGGCGTCGGTGGTGATGGTGGGAGACGACTTCCGCTTCGGCGTCGACGGCAGCGGTGACGTCGACACCCTGCGCGAGCTGGGCGCCGAGTTCGGCTTCGACGTCGACCTCATCCCCGAGGTGAAGCCGGGCGACACCCGCAAGGTGTCGTCGAGTTGGATCAGACAGCTGCTCGCCGAGGGCGACGTCGCCCGGGCGGGCGAGTTCCTCGGCCGCGCGCCCGCCGTGCGCGGCGAAGTGGTGCACGGCGCCAAGCGCGGACGCGAGTTGGGCTTCCCCACCGCGAACCTCTCGCCGGAGTCTGAGGGCATGATCCCGGCCGACGGCGTCTACGCCGGCTGGCTCACCGACGGCGTCGAGCGCTACCCGGCCGCCGTGTCGGTGGGCAGCAACCCCACCTTCGACGGGGTGCCGCCGAAGCAGGTCGAGGCGTTCGTGCTCGACGAAGACCTCGACCTCTACGGTCACGTCGTCGAGGTGGCGTTCGTGGCGCGCATCCGGGGCATGGTGAAGTACACCGGCATCGACCCGCTGATCGACCAGATGAACCGCGACGTCGAGGGCGTGCGCGCCATCCTCCGTGCCGCAGACTGAGGTGCCGCGGGCCGACCGCCCCGGGCCGCTCTGGCGCGGCCGGGCGCTCGCCCTGTTCACGATCGTGTTCGTGGCGCTCAACCTGCGCACGGCGGTCGGGGCGCTCTCGCCCATCTTCGAGCAGATCGACGACGACATCGCGCTCGGCAGCATCGGCATCGGGTTCCTCGGGCTGCTCCCGCCCGTCTGCTTCGGCGTGGTGGGCCTCGTCGCCCCCTTCCTGCAGCGCCGCTTCGGTCTCCAGCCCACCGTCATCGGAGCGATGGTGGTGCTGCTCGCCGGTCACCTGGTGCGGGCGAGCTCGGGCGACTACCTCGTGCTCGTCGTGGGGAGCACGCTCGCCTTCGCCGGTATGGGCGTGGCGAACATCCTGCTGCCGCCCCTCGTGCGCCGCTACTTCCCCGACCGCATCGGTCTCCTCACCTCGGTCTACGCCACCGTCATGGCCATCGGCGCGACCGTGCCGCCGCTCATCGCCGTACCGGTCGCCGAGGCGGCGGGCTGGCGCACCTCGGTGGCGCTGTGGGCGGTGTTCGCGGTGCTGGCCCTGGCCCCGCTCATCTCACTCACGGTGTCGGAACGGATGCGCGCATCCGGTGCACGGTCGGGCACCACCACCGCCGGCACACCCGGCACGGCCGACGCACCCGGCACGCCTTCGGCGCGCACGGGCGCACCCGGCGGGGTCGCGACACCCCGCGCCTCGGTGGGCGAGACCTCATCGGCCGCACCGCGCCCGGCCGCCGCGCCCCGCGCATCCGACGGCCCCTCCGCCACCTTCGGCAGGATGGTGCGCTCGCCCATCGCCTGGTCGCTCATGCTCACCTTCGCCATCACCTCGATGAACGCGTACGCGATGTTCGCCTGGCTGCCCGAGATCCTCACGCAGGTCGCCGGCGTCGACCAGGCCACCGCGGGCCTGCTGCTCTCGCTGTTCTCGGTGATGGGCCTGCCCGCCTCGCTCTTCGTGCCCGTGCTCGCCACCCGGCTCGGCTCGGTGGGGTCGCTGCTCACCGCCGGGGTGCTGTTCTACCTGGCCGGCTACGGCGGACTGCTCCTCCTGCCGGGCGGCCCGCTCTGGCTCTGGGTGGCGTTCATCGGGCTCGGGCCGTTGCTGTTCCCGCTCTGCCTCGTGCTCATCAACCTGCGCACCCGCACCCCGCAGGGCACCGTCGCGCTGAGCTCCTTCGTGCAGAGCTTCGGCTACGTGCTCGGCGCGCTCGGCCCCCTTCTGCTCGGAGTGCTGCACGACCTCACCGGCGGCTGGACCGCCGCGCTGCTCGTGCTCATCGGCAGTGCACTCGCCCTGTGGATAGCCGGTGCAGTGGTCGCTAAACCGCGGATGCTCGAAGACCAGTGGCACAATTGACGGGTGCGCCGTGAGGCGCCCCTGCGGCCGAGGTGCCGCGAACGACGAGACAGACACGGAGGCGTCGTGACCATCGACAGAGCGGTCAACCCCGCACAACGCGCGCTCGAGGTGCTCGGTGACGATCTCACCGAGTCGACCCTCAAGCGCTACCTGGAGGGCATCCCCGGCGTCGACGCCGTGGGCCTCGAACAGCGGGCGGCCGGCCTCGGCACCCGCTCCATCAAGACCACCTCGAAGGCGTGGGCGCTCGACCGCATCATCGAGCTCATCGACCTCACCACGCTCGAGGGCGCCGACACGCCCGGCAAGGTGCGGTCGCTCGTGGCGAAGGCGCTGGTTCCGGATGCTTCAGACCCCACCACCCCGCGGGTGGCGGCCGTCTGCGTCTACGGCGACATGGTGCCCTACGCCGTCGAAGCGCTGGGTTCGGCGCACGCCGCGGGCACCGACCAGGGCATCAACGTCGCCGCCGTAGCGACCGCCTTCCCCTCGGGTCGCGCGTCTCTCGCCGTCAAGCTCGCCGACACCGCCGACGCCGTGGCGGCGGGGGCCGACGAGATCGACATGGTCATCGATCGCGGCGCGTTCCTGGCGGGCCGCTACGGCGAGGTGTTCGACCAGATCGTCGCCGTGAAGGAGGCCTGTCAGCGGGCCGACGGCTCGTTCGCGCACCTCAAGGTCATCCTCGAGACCGGGGAGCTCAACACCTACGACAACGTGCGCCGCGCATCCTGGCTCTCCATCCTGGCCGGGGGCGACTTCATCAAGACCTCCACCGGCAAGGTGGCCCCCGCGGCCACCCTCCCGGTGACGCTGCTCATGCTCGAGGTCGTGCGCGACTGGCACCGGCTCACCGGCGAGAAGATCGGGGTGAAGCCGGCCGGCGGCATCCGCTCGTCGAAAGATGCGATCAAGTACCTCGTCACCGTGGCCGAGACCGTGGGGGAGGAGTGGCTCGTGCCGCACCTGTTCCGCTTCGGGGCCTCGAGCCTCTTGAACGACGTGCTGCTGCAGCGGCAGAAGCTGCGCACGGGGCACTACTCCGGCGCCGACTACGTGACGATCGACTAGGAGCACGCCCATGTCATTCCTCGAATACGCGCCGGCCCCCGAGTCGACGGCGATCCTCAACCTGAAGCCCGAGTACGGGCACTTCATCGGAGGCGACTTCACCGCGGGGTCGGGCGAGACCTTCGCCACCATCTCGCCGGCCACCGAAAAGGTCATCGCCCGCATCGCCGCGGGTGACGCCGGTGACGTCGACCGCGCCGTCGCCGCGGCCCGCAAGGCCTACGACAAGACCTGGTCGAAGCTCTCCGGCCGCGACCGCGGCAAGTACCTCTTCCGCATCGCGCGCCTGGTGCAGGAGCGCGCCCGCGAGCTCGCCGTCGCCGAGTCGCTCGACAACGGCAAGCCCATCAAGGAGAGCCGCGACGTCGACGTCCCCCTCGTCGCCGCCTGGTTCTTCTACTACGCCGGCTGGGCCGACAAGCTCGATCACGCCGGCCTCGGCCCGAACCCGCGCTCGCTCGGTGTGGCGGCCCAGGTCATCCCGTGGAACTTCCCGCTGCTCATGCTCGCGTGGAAGATCGCGCCCGCCCTGGCCGCCGGCAACACCGTCGTGCTGAAGCCCGCCGAGACGACGCCGCTCACGGCGCTGCTGTTCGCCGAGATCCTGCAGCAGGCCGACCTGCCCGCCGGTGTGGTGAACATCGTCACCGGTGCGGGGGAGACCGGCCGGGCGCTCGTCAACCACCCCGACGTGAACAAGGTGGCGTTCACCGGCTCGACCGCCGTCGGTCGCGAGATCGCGCGCTCCACCGCGGGCACCGGCAAGAAGCTCACCCTCGAGCTCGGCGGCAAGGCGGCCAACATCGTCTTCGACGACGCCCCCATCGACCAGGCTGTCGAGGGCATCGTCAACGGCATCTTCTTCAACCAGGGGCACGTGTGCTGCGCCGGATCGCGGCTGCTCGTGCAGGAGTCGATCCACGACGACGTCGTCGAGCGCCTCAAGACCCGCCTCTCGACGCTGCGCGTGGGCGACCCGCTCGACAAGAACACCGACGTCGGGGCGATCAACAGCGCGGAGCAGCTGGCGCGCATCCGGGAGCTCTCCGAGATCGGCGAGGCCGAGGGCGCCGAGCGCTGGAGCCCCGCGTGCGAGCTGCCCGAGAACGGGTTCTGGTTCGCGCCCACCATCTTCACCAACGTGTCGACCTCGCACCGCATCGCGCGCGAGGAGATCTTCGGCCCGGTGCTGTCGGTGCTCACCTTCCGCACGCCCGCCGAGGCCATCGCCAAGGCGAACAACACGCCCTACGGCCTGTCGGCCGGCATCTGGAGCGACAAGGGGTCGCGCATCCTCGCCGTCGCCGACAAGCTGCGCGCGGGCGTCGTCTGGGCCAACACCTTCAACCGCTTCGACCCGGCGTCGCCCTTCGGCGGCTACAAGGAGTCGGGCTACGGGCGCGAGGGCGGGCGTCACGGCCTCGCCGCGTACCTCAAGCCCGCCGGGCTCACCGCCGACCGCACGGGAGGGCTCGCATGAGCGCGCACATCAGCATTCCGAAGACCTACAAGCTGTTCGTGAACGGGGCGTTCCCGCGCAGCGAGTCGGGTCGCGTGTACGAGGTCGTGACGGCGAAGGGCGCGTTCCTCGCGAATGCGGCCCAGGCGTCGCGGAAGGATGCGCGCGACGCCATCGTCGCCGCCCGCGCCGCCGTCTCGGGTTGGGCCGGCGCCACCGCCTACAACCGCGGGCAGGTGCTGTACCGGGTGGCCGAGGTGCTCGAGGGCCGGCGCGCACAGTTCGAAGACGAGATCGTGAAGCAGGAGGGTGTGTCGGGCGGGGCCGCCCGCGCGCAGGTCGACGAGGCCATCGACCGCTGGGTCTGGTACGCCGGCTGGGCCGACAAGTTCGCGCAGGTGGCGGGCAACGCCAACCCGGTCGCGGGGCCCTACTTCAACATCTCGGTGCCGGAGCCCACGGGTGTGGTCGCGATGATCGCCCCGCAGGACTCTGCGCTGCTCGGGCTCGTCAGCGTGATCGCGCCGGCCCTGGTGTCGGGGAACGCCGTGGTCGTGGTGGCCAGCCAGAAGCATCCGCTCTCGGCCATCACGCTCGCCGAGGTGCTCGCCACGAGCGACTTCCCGAAGGGCGTCGTGAACGTGCTCACCGGCTCGCCGGCCGAGATCGCCCCGTGGCTCGCCACCCACGCCGACGTCAACGCGCTCGACCTCACCGGCGCCGCCGACCTCGACTGGATCGACCTCGAGATCGCCGCCGCCGAGACCCTCAAGCGCGTGCTCCCGCCCGAGCAGGGCCCCGACGCCGCCACCCCCACCCTCGACCGCATCACCGCCTTCACCGAAACCAAGACCGTCTGGCACACCAAGAGCCTCCTGTAAGCCCCCCGGCCCCTCCAGCCGCTCGACAGAGCACGAAGTGCCCCCTCCCCGCACGTGAGGGGGCATTTCGCGCCCTCTCGGCGGGGCGGGGCTACTCGGGGGCGACGACCTCGAGGGGGTGCCGAGAGAGCGCACAGTGCCCCCTCCCCGCACGTGAGGGGGCACTTCGCGCCCTCTCGGCGGGCGGGGCTACTCGGGGTCGACGACCTCGAGGGGGTGCCGAGAGAGCGCACAGTGCCCCCTCCCCGCACGTGAGGGGGCACTTCGCGCTCTTTCGGCGGGGGCAGGGCTACTCGGGGGCGACGACCTCGAAGGGGCGGGCGGGGGAGGCGCAGCTCGAGGTGCCGGTGTCGTCGCAGGGGACGGATGTCCAGTTGGCGATGTCGACGTAGGCCTGGCCGGGCGGGAGGTCGGCCGGGAGGTCAAGCGTCAGTTCAAAGGCGCCGTCGAAGGGTTGCGTGGTGGTGCGGGTGAGCACGGGGTCGCCGCCCTCGAGGGTGACGACGATTTCCCAGCCGCCGTCGGGCACGTCGACCTCGCAGGGGTCGGGCGCGGTGACGGTGATGGAGTCGCCCGCCACCGCCGGGGAGGGCGCGACCTCGAGCACGGGAAGGCACGCGCTCCGGCTGCCGGGGAGGAACGAGCATCCGCTCAGCCCCGCTATGAAGGCCACCGTCACGGCAAGCCCCGCCCCGCGCATCCGCCCCATGTCGCAACGGTACCCGTCCCCTCGCGCGTTCTTGCGGACAAAGTCCGTCGGAAGGTGGTTTCGGTCGGACTTTGTCCGCAAGAAACGTGGGGGAAGCTCGGGGTGGGGGACGATGCGGGAGGCGCCCGGCAGGGATAGCGTCGAGGGGGTGAGTGACGTGCGCAAGGCCCTTGTCACCGGGGCCACGGGATACATCGGTGGGCGGCTGGTGCCGAGACTGCTCGACGCGGGGTTCCAGGTGCGGGTGCTGGTGAGAAACCCCGACAAGCTGCGCGACGTGCCGTGGGCCGACCGGGTGGAGGTCGCTCAGGGCGACCTCGGCGACCCCGAGTCGCTGCGCGCCGCCACCGAGGGCGTCGACGTGCTCTACTACCTCGTGCACTCCATGGGCGGCAAGGGCGACTTCGAGCAGATCGAACGTGAGTCGGCCCAGAACGTGGCGGATGCGGCGGCAGCGGCCGGCGTGAAGCGCATCGTCTACCTCGGCGGCCTGCACCCCCAGCAGGGCGAGCTCTCGCCGCACCTCAGGTCGCGGGTCGAAGTGGGCCGCATCCTGCTCGACTCGGGCGTGCCGACGGCGGCGCTGCAGGCGGGCGTGGTGATCGGCTCGGGGTCGACCTCGTTCGAGATGATCCGCCACCTCACCGAGGTGCTCCCGTACATGCC
The DNA here is from genome assembly GCF_013113715.1 of Herbiconiux sp. SALV-R1. Classification (GTDB taxonomy): domain Bacteria; phylum Actinomycetota; class Actinomycetes; order Actinomycetales; family Microbacteriaceae; genus Herbiconiux. Next base: position 1,859,319 of record NZ_CP053344.1, on the reverse strand, counting down.
GGCGCCCAAGTGGGTGCGCAACCACATCCAGCCCATCGCCGTGCGCGACGTGCTGCACTACCTCATCGGCTCCGCCGAGCTGCCCGACGACGTCAACCGCACCTTCGACATCGGCGGCCCCGACGTGCTCCGCTACGGCCAGATGATGAACGGCTACGCCCTCGAGGCCGGCCTCAAGCAGCGCCCCATCGCGGCGCTGCCCGTGCTCACGCCGTGGCTCGCCTCGCAGTGGGTGAACCTCGTCACGCCCATCCCACGTGCCCTCGCCATGCCGATCATCGCCTCGCTGCAGTTCGACTGCGTGACGCACGAGCACGACATCCGCGACTACGTGCCCGACCCCGAGGGCGGCCTCACGCCCTACCGGCGCGCGGTACGCCTCGCGCTCGGCAAGATGAAGGCCGGCGAGGTCGAGACCAGCTGGCAGGACGGCTTCGTCGAGGGCGCCGCCAGCGACCCCCTGCCGAGCGACCCCGACTGGGCCGGTCACACCGTGTACCTCGACATCAAGCAGCGCAAGACGGATGCTCCTGCCGAGGCCCTCTGGACGGTGATCGAGGGCATCGGCGGCCAGAACGGCTGGTACTCCTTCCCGCTCGCCTGGGCGGTGCGCGGCTGGATGGACAAGCTCGTCGGCGGCGTCGGCCTCCGCCGCGGCCGGCGCAGCGCGACGCGCCTCAACACCGGCGACGCCCTCGACTTCTGGCGGGTGGAGCAGATCGACCGGGGCTCGTTCCTGCGCCTGCGCGCCGAGATGCGGGTGCCGGGCCGCGCCTGGCTCGAGATGCGCGCCACGCCGGCGCCGGGCGGTGGCTCGGTCTACGACCAGCGCGCCATCTTCTTCCCCCGCGGCCTCGGCGGGCGGCTGTACTGGTTCGCGATCCTGCCGTTCCACGGCGTGATCTTCAACGGCATGGCCAACCGCATCACCGAGACCGCACTGGCCTCCGGCGAGCCCGCCCCTAGACTTGACAGCGAAGAATCCGGGAGGACCTCATGACCGAGAAACGATCGACGACCGTGTTCATCGGAGACAGCCTCACCGAGGGCGGTTCCTGGCAGGAGTGGTTCCCCGACATCGAGGCGGTCAACCTCGGCGTCGGCGGCGACACCACGGAGGGGCTCATCGAGCGCCTCGGCGAGGTGGCGGAGCACGAGCCCGACACCGTGGTGCTGCTCATCGGCACCAACGACGTGGCCAACCGCCGCGCCGTGGAGCAGGTCGTGCGCAACATCGAGACCATTCTGGTGAACCTCAGGCAAGACCTGCCGGATGCGCGCATCCTGGTGCAGTCGGTGCTGCCGCGCGGGCGGGAGTACGCCGAGTTCGTCAAGGAGATCAACCGGCACGTCTGGCAGTTCGCCGCCACCGTGAAGGCACACTACCTCGACCTGTGGCCCGTGATGGCCGAGGAGGACGGCGAGCTCAACCCCGCCTACACCGAAGACCGGCTGCACCTGAACGCGGCGGGATACGAGGCGTGGCTCTCCGAGCTGGAGCCCGCCCTCGAGCGGGTGCAGGGGCTCCCGCCGTCGAGCCGGCCGATCAGGCTGCCCGAGCTGGGTGAGCTGAAGGGCTGAGGCGCGGCGCGCAGCGGAACGCGTGAGGCTCAAAGCCGCCGCAGCAGGCCGTCGAAGAACCGGATGCCCGTGAACCAGGTCTCCACGCGCATCCGCTCGTTCTTCGCGTGCAGCGTCGAGCGCTCCTCGCCCGACATCTCGAACGGGCTGAACCGGTAGACCGACCGGCTCACGGGGGAGAACTGGCGCGAATCGGTCGCGCCCGTCTGCACGTACGGGGTGACGATGGCGTCGGGGTAGCTCGACTCGATCGCCGCCTTGAGCAGCTCCCAGCGCGGCCCGTTCATGCGCGAGACACGCGCGGGCTCGCCGCTCGACAGCACGCCGATCACCACGGCGGGGTCGTCGACGATGCGGGCGAGCCGCGCCTTCGTCGCCTTTACCGACGAGCCGATGGCGATGCGCACGTTCACCGTCGCCTGCACCCGCTCGGGCAGGGCGTTGGCGGCGAGCCCGCCCGAGAGCTGGGTGACCGCGGTGGTCGTGCGCACCATCGCCGCGGTCTCGACGCCCAGCCGCCCGAACACGGCGACGAGCAGCGGGCGGAATAGCCGCGCCCGCACGAACACGAAGCGCAGCGGGTTGCGCGCGTGAGCACCCACCGTGCGGATCATCGTCTCCGTCACGCTGTTCAGCCGCGCCGGGAACGGATGCGCGTTGATGCGCACGATCGCCCGCGCGAGCCGGTCGCTCGCGGTCACCCGCGGGGGAGTCGAGGCGTGCCCGCCGCTCTGCTCGACGGTGAGCGTGAAGCTCGTCGTGCCCTTCTCGCTCACGCCCACGACCGCGATCGGGCGCTCGACGGTGGGGATGACACCCTCGACCACCGCGCCGCCCTCGTCGAGCACCAGCCCGATCTCGACACCGCGCTCGCGCAGCAGGCGCGCCGCGGTCTCGGCGCCGGTACCGAGCGTCTCCTCGTCGTGCCCGAACAGCAGGTACACGTCGTGCGCGGGGGTGAAGCCCGCGGCGACGGACCGCTCCACCGCCTCGAGGATGCTCACCACCGAGCCCTTGTCGTCGAGCGTTCCGCGCCCCCAGAGCAGCCGCTCGGCGCCGACGCCCGTGAGCTCGGCGGAGAACGGCGGATGCTTCCACCCCTCGTCGGTCGCCGCGACCACGTCGTAGTGGGCCATGAGCACGGAGGCCGCGCCCTCGTCGAGGCCACGCCAGCGGTAGAGGAGGGTGTGGCCCGCGACCAGTTCGCGTTCGAGGGCGGCGTGCAGGGCGGGGTAGAGCTGTTCGACGGTCGCCGCGAAGCGCTGGAAGTGCTCCCACTCGACCTCGTCGACCTCGAGCCTCGAGATGGTGGGGATGCGCAGCAGCGTGCGGAACCGCTCGAGCGCTGCGTGCTCGTCGAGCTCGGCGCTGGGGCGGCGTGCGCTCGCGCCCCGGCCCTCGGGCTGCGGCGTCGACGGGGGAGTCGCGCTCATCGCGCGGCCCCGGCCTGCGTCGCTGCCGCGGGCGGGCGAGCGCCCAGCCGCGTCACCGCCCTCGACGACGCCGTCACGCCCGCTTCGGCCGCTGCACGCAGCTCACTCTCGTCGAGGGCGCGCCCTGCGAGGCGGCGTGTGCCGTCGCCGAGCAGGGTGCTCACGAAGGCGGCGCCGAAGGCGTCTCCCGCACCGGTCGTGTCGACGGGGTCGACGAGGATCGCCGGCACCTCGGCCCGCGCACCCGAGCGGGCAGCCGCGAGCACGCCGTGGCGACCCTGGGTGAGGGCGACGATCTCGTAGCGGTCGAGCAGTGCTGCGACGATCCGCTCCGGCTCCTCCTCGCCCGTGAGCACCCGCCCCTCGTCGAGGTTCGGCAGCACCACGGTGGCCCCGGCGGTCGCCTCGAGCAGGGCGTCGACGCCGTGGTCGAGGAGGAACCCCGCCGAGCCGGGATTGACCGAGACGGATGCGCGTGCCGCACCCGCGCATCCGATCAGTGACGCGAACTCGCCCACCTCGCGGTCGAGCGCCGCCTGGTCGGCCCCGTTGAAGAGGGTGTACCCGGTGAGGTGCAGGTGGGCACCCTCGACGACGAGGGCGCGATCGACCTGGGCGGCCGACGTGACCGCGTTCGCGCCGCGCTCGGTGAGCATCGTGCGGGTGCGTTCGTCTTGCAGGATGACGACGATGGTGCCGGTGGGCAGCTCCGACGGCGCGAGCTCGGCGGTCACGCCGGCTTCGGCGAGGGCTGCAGCGTGCCGGGGCACGTCGACGCGGTTGACCGTGCCGAAGAAGTGCACCGGATGGCCCGACGCCGCGAACCACGCCGCGGCATTGGCCGCCGAGCCGCCGTCGCGCCGCTCGATGCTCGCCGTGGTGTCGGTGTCGGGCCGCACCTCGCCGAGCGGGGTGACGATGAGGTCGTCGAAGACGTCGCCCACGACGACGATCGGAGCGGCGGAGGCGGCGGGCATGGCGCTCTCCGTCTCAGTCGGCCGAGTCGTCGGAGGCGTCGGAGACGAGTGAGCTCCACGCGATGGCGATCTCGCCGGCCAGCCGCACGTTGTTGCGCGCGATGTCGAGGTTCACCTCGAGGCTCTTGCCGCCCGAGGCCTCGACGATGTAGCCGAGCAGGAAGGGGGTGACCGCCTTGCCCGTCACCCCCGCTTCGTCGGCGGCGGCGAACGCGGTGGCGAGCACGCGATCGTGCTCGGCCGGATCCCATTGCAGCTCGACGGGCAGCGGGTTCGCCACGACGATTCCCTGGCCGTGGCCCAGCTCGTCCTGGCTGCGCATCACGCGGGCGATCTCGGGGGCGTCGTCCACGCTCCAGTCGATGGTGTACCCCGAGCCGCTCAGCCAGAAGCTCGGGAAGTCGGTGGTGCGGTAGCCCACCACGGGAACGCTGAGGGTCTCGAGACGCTCGAGGGTGGCTGGGATGTCGAGCACCGACTTCACACCGGCCGACACCACCGTGACGCCCGAGAGCGCAAGGGCGCTGAGGTCGGCCGACTCGTCGAACGACTCCGAGGCGCCGCGGTGCACGCCGCCGAGACCGCCGGTGGCGAATACGCGCACGCCGGCGCGCCCGGCGAGGTAGGCGGTGGCGGCGACGGTGGTCGCGCCGCTCGCGCCCTTGGCGGCGAGGATAGGCAGGTCGCGCACGCTGGCCTTCGCCATCTCCTCGCCGGCGATGCGGCGCACGCCCTCGGCGTCGAGACCGATGCGCGGCACGCCGTCGAGCACGGCGATCGTGGCCGGGGTCACGCCCGCCGAACGGAGGATCTCCTCGAACTCCTGCGCCGCCTCGAGGTTGCGCGGCCTCGGCAGCCCGTGGGAGATGATCGTCGACTCCAGCGCCACCACGGGGCGACCGGAGTCGAGGGCCTCGGCGACCTCGGCCGAGACGTGGAAGGGCCGGGAGGCTCGCGACACGCTGCGCACCCCGCTCAGTGGAGGCGGGCTTTGAGCGCGGCCACGGGGTCGGAGGCGTTCAGCACACCCGGCCCGAAACGGAGCATCGTGATGGTGTGCGACACCGGCCCCGCGCCCGCGCTGAGGCGCGTCGCGACGGTCGCCCGCTCCCAGATGAGGATGGCCTCCTGAGCCAGCTGCACGGTGAGCCCGAGCGGCTGCGTGTTGCCGGAGCGCACGTCGGGAAGGGAGTAGCCGCCGAGGCCGGCGAGGGTGGAGTAGACCTCCGAGACATCCTTCTGCGGCAGGGGCACGGCACCCTGGCCGGCGAACACCGTGACGAACAACCGGGCCGCCAGCTCTTCGGGGTCGGCGGTCCAGAGGCCCTCCGGGCCGGAGAACACGGAACCGGACGACGGCGTCGAGAATGTCATGAAATCAGACTAGCCATCGACGCGTAGGATTGGCGAGACATGAGCTCTCGACAGACCCAGCCGGCCTTCACCCGCCCCGCCCTCGCGCCAGGTCTCCTCGGAGCGATCGCCATGGTGGCCTTCGTCGCCGTGATCGACACCGACTGGTTCACCATCGCGCGATATGTGGTGAGCATCCTCGCCCTCATCATGTGCGTGTTCGCCGGTCAGGCCAAGCAGTGGTGGTGGATTCCGCCGCTCCTGGCCGTCGCCGTGCTCTGGAACCCGGTGTTCCCGCTCGACCTGCCGCTCGTGGCCTGGCAGATCTGTCACCTTGTCGGAGCCATCGTGTTCGTGGCGAGTGGACTCCTCATCAAGGTGCATCGCGTAGACTAGGCGTCGCCGCGGGTCAACCCGCTCTTCGCGCCGACCGTGACCCCCGTCACGTTGCTCAGGTGCCCAGGCTCCCGTGGTGTTCCGCAGACTCCCCAGGAGAACGATGTCAAGGTCCGGCAACCGCCGAACGCGAACCGCAGACAACACCGGTCTGATCCCCATCCTCGCCCGCAAGGTGCGCGAGGTCGAAGCCGCCGCGCAGCGAGGCAAGGTGGCGCCCTCGAACCGCACCAAGTTCCTCGTCGTGGCCCTCCTCATGCGCGAGGAGCGCGCCTCAATCAAGGCGGATGCGTCGCTCGGCGACGGCGAACGCGCCGAGCAGCTGAAACGGCTCGACGGCATCGCCTCCATCCTCGCCCGCACGGCGGCGCGCGACACCTCGCTCATCGCCCTGCTCGAGAACGACGCCGCGGTCTCGCCCGCCGCGAAGAAGCTGCGCCGCGAGTACCTCGAAGACGCCGGCTACGACGTTCCCGACGAGGAGCCCGACGTGCCGGCGCCCGCCGCCACCGTCGTGCCGCCCGAGCTGGCCGAGCGCCAGGTGGTGCCCACCTCGGTGAAGTCGCGTCAGCTCGCCAACCCGTTCATGGCGCCCGACCTCACGCCGGCGAAGCCGCACGGCGTGGGCAGGCTCTCCAACTGGGAGCTGCTCGGGCCGCTCTACCGCGCGTTCGAGTACGGTGCCGGCGGCAACGCGGCGAGCATGGAGCTGCCGCCCGCCCCCACCATCGACCGGCTCTCGCCCGCCGGGCGCGAGCTCATGGTGCACCAGTCGCGCTTCCTGCAGAGCGTGCAGGCGGGCCACCGCACCTTCCTCCTCGCCGACGAGCCCGGTCTCGGCAAGACGGCGCAGTCGCTGCTTGCCGCATCCGTCGCCGACGCCTACCCGCTGCTGGCCGTGGTGCCGAACGTGGTGAAGATGAACTGGGCCCGCGAGGTCGAGATCTGGACGCCGCACCGCCGCGCCACCGTGGTGCACGGCGACGGCGAGAACCTCGACGCCTTCGCCGACGTCGTGGTGGTGAACTACGAGGTGCTCGACCGGCACCTGTCGTGGCTCGGCACCATGGGCTTCCGCGGCATGGTGGTCGACGAGGCGCACTTCATCAAGAACATGACCTCGCTGCGCTCGCGCAACGTGCTGGCGCTGGCCGACCGCATCCGTCGTACCGCGCCCGGCGGGAACCCGCTCATGATGGCGCTCACCGGAACGCCGCTCATCAACGACGTCGACGACTTCAGGGCGATCTGGCAGTTCCTCGGCTGGATCGACGGCCAGAAGCCGACGCCCGTGCTCATGGAGCGGCTCGAGGAGGTCGGGCTCACGCCCGCCGACACCGGGTTCTTCGCCGAGGCGCGCGAGGCCGTGATCGACATGGGCATCGTGCGGCGGCGCAAGATCGACGTGGCCGCCGACCTGCCGGCGAAGCGCATCGTCGACCTGCCGGTGGAGCTCGACGACGAGATGGGCAAGTCGATCCGCGAGGCGGAGCGCGAGCTCGGTGCTCGGCTGGTCACGCGCTACCGGCGGCTGGTTGCTGCCCGGGCGGCGTCGCGCGGCGACGAGCCCGACGAGCTGCCCGACGACGACCTCATGCGGCTCGTCGCCCGGCAGGAGCTCGATGACACCAAGACCACCGAAGACGGCCTCAACGTGTTCACCATGGTGCGGCGCATCGGTACGGCCAAGGCCGGCCTCGCCGCCGACTACGCGGCCCAGCTCGCGCGCTCGGTGGGCAAGGTGGTGTTCTTCGCCAAGCACATCGACGTGATGAACCAGGCCGAGGAGCTGTTCGCGAAACGCGAGCTCAAGACGGTGTCGATCCGCGGCGACCAGTCGGCGCTGCTGCGCCAGCGCGAGATCGACGCGTTCAACAGCGACCCCGAGGTCTCGGTGGCGGTGTGCTCGCTCACCGCGGCCGGAGTGGGCGTGAACCTGCAGGCGGCGTCGAACGTGGTGCTCGCCGAGCTGTCGTGGACCGCGGCCGAGCAGACTCAGGCCATCGACCGCGTGCACCGCATCGGTCAGGAGGAGCCGGTCACCGCGTGGCGCATCGTCGCGGCGCAGACCATCGACACCCGCATCGCCGAGCTCATCGACTCCAAGCAGGGCCTCGCCGCCCGCGCCCTCGACGGCTCCGACGTCGACGTCACCTCCTCCGACAGCGTGCAACTCGACGCCCTCGTCTCCCTCCTCCGCTCCGCCCTCGAGCGCTGACCCTGCCCGTCACGGCATCCGCCTCCGCGACCGCTCTCAGTCGAACAGGCGAAGCATCGCCCCGATGACCGAGCCGGCGGCCCGGGCGAGGGCGGCGATCGTGGAGATCGCGTCCATGATGGTGACCAGGGCGTCGACGGTCGTGCCGAGGGCGATGAGGCCGTCGGAGGACTGGAGGTCGGCGAGCTGGGCTAGCTCTCGGCGCCAGGCGCGCTCCTCGCCGAGGACGTTGGCGTAGGGGAGCAGCTTCTCGGTGAGCACGAGACGGTCGGCGTAGTCGCGGAGTGCGGTGTCGGGCCCCTGGAGCATCCGCAGGCGGTCGCGCTCGGCGAACTTCAGGTAGTCGCGGAGTCCGGAGAGTTGCTGCCGCAGCTCGTTCCCCGTCGCCGTGAATCGCTGGATCGGAGGTGGGGTGACCGCGATCACCCAGATGAGCGCTGCAAGCACCACGGGCACGAGCACGGTGATCGGCCAGAGGCCGTCGACGAGAGCGACGAGGCCGAGCACCACTCCGACGCCTAGTGCTGCGAGGAACGCGAGGGCGAGCAGCACGAGATGGATTCCGACCGGCCGCCCCTTCGTCAGGCCGCGCCGCCCCAGCAGCTGACGCCTCTCCTCGACGAGGAGTGCGAGCGCCCGCGCGCGTGCCACCGGGAACGACGCCGGGCCGGTGAGGAACGCCACGTCGCGGTTGTCGTCGGAGACGCCGAGCCGGGTGAGCGCCCGCTGACGCCGACGGCGCTGCCCGCCTGTGGTGTCGGGGCCGACGAGCGCCGCGAACAGGCTCGACTCCCACTCGCTGAAGGGCGCTGCAGGAACACGCTGGATCGCCACCGGCCCCGACGAGTCGCGCGATGAGAGCACCCGCACCCGGCCGCGCACCGCGAGATCGATCACGCCGGCGGCCAGCACCCGACGATCGGCCCGCGCCGCGATCGCGTGGTCGATCAGCTCACCCGGCGGCGGACCGAACTCGACGACCGGCGACGGCGGCAGGCGACGGGCGATGCGCGCGGCGACCCACGCCGTGACCAGCAGCACGATCGCGGCCAGCCCGCCGCCGACCGCCAGGACGAGGTACAGGCTCGCGTCGATCACAGCGAGCTCCGCCGACCTCCGCCCATGGTCAGTCGGCGAGGCCCAGGACGTCGAGGATCCAGGCGGATTCGTAGGAGACCTCACGCCAGCGTTCGTAGCGGCCGGAGACGCCGCCGTGGCCGGCGGACATCTCGGTCTTGAGGAGCACGGGGGCGTCGACCTCGCGGAGGCGGGCCGTCCACTTGGCGGGCTCGACGTAGAGCACGCGGGTGTCGTTGAGGCTCGTGACGGCGAGGATGCGCGGGTAGCGTTGCTCGGTCACGTTCTCGTAGGGCGAGTACTCCTTCATGTAGAAGTACACCTCGGGGTCGTGCAGCGGGTCGCCCCACTCGTCCCACTCGATCACCGTGAGCGGCAGCTCGGGGTCGAGGATGGAGGTGAGCGCGTCGACGAAAGGCACCTGCGCCAGCACCCCGGCGAACAGCTCGGGCGCCAGGTTCGCGACGGCACCCATGAGCAGCCCGCCGGCGCTCCCGCCCTGCGCCACGAGCCGCTCGGGCGAGGTCACTCCCGAGGCGACGAGGTGCGAGGCGCACGCCACGAAGTCGGTGAAGGTGTTCTTCTTGGTGAGCGTCTTGCCCTCCTCGTACCACTGCCGCCCCATTTCGCCGCCGCCGCGCACGTGCGCGATGGCGAACACGACGCCGCGGTCGAGCAGCGACAGCCTCGAGATCGAGAACGACGGGTCGATCGACGCCTCGTACGAGCCGTAGCCGTACAGCACCAGGGGAGCGGGAGCGCCGGAGTCGAACACGCCCCGCGCCGCCACGAGCGAGATCGGCACCCGCGTGCCGTCGGCGGCGGTTGCCCAGTCGCGACGCTGCTCGTAGCGCGCCGGGTCGTAGCCGCCGAGCACCGGCGCCTGCTTGAGCAGCGTCGAGGTGCCCGAGGCGATGTCGTAGTCGAACACCGACGACGGCGTGACGAACGACCCGAAGCCGTAGCGGATGGTGGGCTGCTGCCACTCGGGGTTGCCCGAGGTGCCCACCGAGAACAGCGGCTCCCCGAACTCCAGCTCGGCGAAGGGCGCGTTCTCGAGCGACGTGACGTCGGCGCCGAGCTGCAGCACCGACACCCGCGTGAGTCCGTCGCGCCGGGAGTCGAGGGTGAGGTGGTTGGCGAAGGCGTCGACGTCTTCGAGCCGCACGGCGGGGTCGTGCGCCCGCACCACCTCCCAGCGGGAACGGTCGAGTGGCGCATCCGGAGCCACCGAGATGAGCTCGAAGTTCAGCGCACCGTCGTTGTGCAGGATGAGCAGCCGGTCTTCGCCGCCCACGACCGCGTGCTCGACGCTGTACTCGACGCCCTCGCGGCGGGGCCACACGACCTCGAAGCTCGCGTCGGCCTCGGTGGTGTCGAGCAGGTGCACCTCGCTCGTGATCTTCGACCCCAGGGCGATCTCGAGGTACCGCTTGCTGCGGGTGAGGCCGATGCCCACCCAGTAGCGGTCGTCGGGCTCGGTGAACACCTTCTCGTCGTCGGCGGCGTCGGTGCCGAGCCGGTGCCGCCAGATGGTGTCGGGCCGCCAGGCGTCGTCGACCGTGGGGTAGAACACCGACTCCCCGTCGCCCGAGAACACGGCACCCGGGAAGGTGTTGCCCACCTCGTCGGGTAGGTTCTCGCCGGTGCGGAGGTCACGGATGCGCAAGGTGTAGCGCTCGTCGCCCACGACGTCGACGGCGTAGGCGAGCAGGTTCCCGTCGGGGCTCACGTCGAAGGAGCCGAGCGAGAAGAAGTCGTGGCCCTCGGCCTCGACGTTGTCGTCGAGCACGATCTGCTCCCCGGGCACGGGCTCGCCGGCGACGAGCTTCGGCGGGGTCCAGTCGCCCGGCCCGGCCACGGCTGCGCGGCAGTGCACCCCGTACTGCGAGCCCTCGATCGTGCGGGTGTAGTACCAGTGGTCGCCGTCGCGCACCGGCACCGAGAGGTCGGTCTCGAGGGTGCGCGACTTGATCTCGTCGAACAGCTTCCCGCGGAGCGCGTCGAGGTGCGCCGTCTGCTCCTCGGTGTAGGCGTTCTCGGCCTCGAGGTAGGCGATCACCTCCGGGTCGTCCTTGTCGCGCAGCCACTCGAAGGCGTCGATCACGACGTCTCCGTGGTGCACGCGTTCGGTCGGGACTCGCGGGGCGCGGGGAGGAACGGATGCCATGGCTCCAGCGTACGGCCCGCCCGAGTTGACCTCGGCAGAGGCGGATGCGATTATCGACACGCGCCATCCTCCGGCTACCGCGAACAGACGAACTCGGAGTGAACATCCGGTGGCTGCACACCCGCGCGACAGTCTGGAGCAGCCCCCTGGTGGATATCACCGTCATCGTCGTGCTGGTGATCGCCCTCGCCCTGTTCTTCGACTTCACCAACGGCTTCCACGACACCGCCAACGCCATGGCCACGCCCATCGCGACGGGCGCGCTGAAGCCGAAGGTCGCGGTCGCCCTGGCCGCCGTGCTCAACCTCGTCGGCGCGTTCCTCAGCACCGAGGTGGCCAAGACCATCTCGGGCGGCCTCATCAAGGAGGGCGACGGGGGAGTGCAGATCCTCCCCGAGATGATCTTCGCCGGCCTCATCGGCGCCATCGTCTGGAACCTCGTGACCTGGCTGTTCGGCCTGCCCTCGAGCTCCTCGCACGCCCTGTTCGGCGGCCTCATCGGCGCCGCCATCGTGGGAGCGGGCTTCGGCGTGGTCGACTACTCCGTGCTGCTCAGCAAGGTGGTGCTGCCCGCGCTGGTGGCCCCGGTCGTCGCCGGTGTCGTGGCCTTCGTCGCCACCCGTCTGGCCTACGCCATCACGAACATGCCGAGCTCGAGCGCCCAGTCGGGGGTGCGCGGCCGCTTCCGCTACGGCCAGATCTTCTCCTCGTCGCTCGTCGCGCTCGCCCACGGCACCAACGACGCGCAGAAGACGATGGGCGTCATCACCCTCACCCTCATCTCGGCGGGGCTGCTGCCCGCCGGCAGCGGACCCGACCTGTGGATCATCGTCACCTGCGCGTTCGCCATCGCCTTCGGCACCTACATGGGCGGCTGGCGCATCATCCGCACCCTCGGCTCCGGTCTCACCGAGGTCAAGCCCGCCCAGGGCTTCGCCGCCGAGACCAGCACCGCCGCCACCATCCTCGCCTCCAGCCACCTCGGCTTCGCGCTCTCCACCACCCAGGTCGCCTCCGGCTCCGTCATCGGCTCCGGCCTCGGCCGCAAGGGCTCCTCGGTGCGCTGGCGCACGGCCGGCCGCATCGGCCTCGGCTGGGTCGTCACCCTGCCCGCCTCCGCCCTGGTGGGCGCCCTCGCCGCCTTCGTGGCGACCTTCGGCACGGTGGGCATCATCATCGACCTGGTGGTGGGTCTCGCCATCATCGGCACCATCTTCCTGCTGTCGCGGCGCAACCGCGTCGACTCCGGCAACGCCATCAGCGAGGTCGACGCCGCCACCATCGCCGTGCGCAGTCCCAAGGCGACCCGCCGCAAGAGGAAGGCCGAACGATGATCGACTGGGGCGCCTTCCTGGTGGTCGCCGCCGCATCCCTGGTGGCCACGGCGGCCGTGGTGAGCCTGTACTCCTTCGGGCTGCGATTCCGCTTCCTCACCCGCACCGATTCCACCACCGGCGAGAGCTCCCGCCCCGCCTGGGCCACCGCGCTGTCGTACCTCTGCTTCGCCCTGAGCGGATGCGCGGTGCTGTTCGGCATCTACCTGATCGTCCCCTTCTTCCACGGCTGATGCGCTACCGCCGCCGGGCGGCTCCTCCTACGATGAGGGGATGACAGCGCAGAGCACCGTCGCCGATCCGCCCGTCGTCCCGATCCTGAGGTCGTCGTTCGAGCGCGGTGTCACCCGCTCCTACGCCTGGAGGGTGCGGCAGCTCAAGGCGCTGAAGTCGATGCTCGAGGAGCGCTCGGCCGAGATCGAAGACGCGCTGTTCGCCGACCTCGGCAAGAACCCGGCCGAGTCGCAGCTCACCGAGATCGGCGTGGTGGCCGGGGAGATCGAGCACACCCTCACGCATCTGCGCCGCTGGCTGCGGCCGCGGCGTGTGCCGGTTCCGCTCGCCCTCGCCCCGGCGTCGGCGGCGACCATGCTCGAGCCGCTCGGGGTGGTGCTCGTCATCGCCCCCTGGAACTACCCGCTGCAGCTGCTGCTCGCACCCGTCGCCGGAGCCCTCGCCGCCGGCAACGCGGTGGTCATGAAGCCGAGTGAGCTCGCGCCGGCGACCTCGGCGGTGATGGCCGAGCTCATCCCGCTCTACCTCGACAGCCGGGCCGTCGCGGTGGTCGAGGGCGGGGTCGAAGAGACCACCGCGCTGCTCGCTCAGCGCTTCGACCACATCTTCTACACCGGCAACGGCACCGTGGGCCGCATCGTCATGGAGGCGGCGGCGAAGCACCTCACGCCCGTCACCCTCGAGCTCGGCGGCAAGTCGCCTGTCTACGTCGACGACACCGTCGACCTCGCCGCGACCGCGCGCCGCATCGCCTGGGGCAAGTTCATGAACGCCGGCCAGACCTGCGTCGCCCCCGACTACCTGCTGGCCACCGACGCCGTGGCCGAGCAGCTCGTGCCGCACCTCGTCGACGCCATCAGCGAGCTCTACGACGGCGATCCGCGCACCAGCTCGAGCTACGGCCGCATCATCAACGACAAGCAGTTCACGAGGCTCTCCGGTTTGCTCGAGGGCCAGACGGTGCGCACCGGCGGCAAGCGCGACGAGCGCACCCGCTACTTCGCGCCGACCGTGCTCGACGAGGTGCCGCGCGACGCACCGGTGATGGCGCAGGAGATCTTCGGGCCCATCCTGCCGATCGTGCGGGTGACGGGTCTCGACGACGCCATCGCGTTCATCCGTTCGGGGGAGAAGCCGCTGGCGCTCTACGCCTTCACCTCGTCGAAGGAGGCGGCCCGGCGCATCCTCACCGAGACCTCCTCGGGCGCCGTGGGCTTTGGAGTACCCGTGGCGCACCTCACGGTGCCCGGGCTGCCCTTCGGCGGCGTGGGCGAGAGCGGCATGGGCTCGTACCACGGGCGTAGCAGCATCGAGATCTTCAGCCACACCAAGTCGGTGCTGTCGAAGCGGCTCGCGCCCGACACCCTGAAGCTGGTGTACCCGCCGTTCACGGCGAAGAAGGAAAACTTCATCCGCGGCCTCATGCGACGGCTGCGGTAGAAGGGCGCCACGAGCGCCGAGCCACAGCCGCACCACGAGTGCGGTCGCACCGAGAGGAACCACCGTGACCACCACGCCGTCGCCCGCCGAGCCGTCGCCCACGCCGTCGCCCACCCGCACCGAGACCGACAGTCTGGGCAGCATCGAGATCCCCCGCGACGCGCTGTGGGGCATCCACACCGCCCGCGCGCTGGAGAACTTCGCCATCTCGCGCCGCCCCATCTCCGTCTACCCCGACCTCGTGAACGCGCTCGCCCTGGTGAAGCAGGCCGCCGCGCGAGCCAACCGTGAGATCGGTGTGCTGGATGCGTGGAAGGCCGAGTGGATCGACGCGGCCTGCGAGCGCATCAAGGCGGGGGAGTTCCACGACGAGTTCGTGGTGGGGGTGATCCAGGGCGGGGCGGGCACCTCGACCAACATGAACGCCAACGAGGTCATCGCCAACGTCGCCCTGGTGGCCAACGGCCACGCCCCCGGAGACTACGGGGTGCTGCATCCGCTCGACGACGTGAACCGCAGCCAGAGCACCAACGACGTGTACCCGACGGCGGTGAAGCTCGCCGCGGTGTTCTCGCTGCAGCGGCTGCTCGTCGAGCACGGGCTGCTGCGCGACTCCTTCGCCGCCAAGGGCGTCCAGTTCGAGCACGTGCTCAAGGTGGGTCGCACGCAGCTGCAGGATGCGGTGCCGATGACCCTCGGCCAGGAGTTCCACGGCTTCGCCACCACCCTCACCGAAGACACCGACCGGCTCGGCTACACGGTGCCGCTCCTGTGCGAGATCAACCTCGGCGCGACCGCGATCGGCACGGGCATCACCGCCGACCCGAACTACGCGGCGACCGTCTGCCGTCACCTGCGCGAGCTCACCGGGCTCGACCTCGTCACCGCCGCCGACCTGGTCGAGGCCACCAGCGACACGGGCGTGTTCATGACGCTGTCGGGGGTGCTGAAGCGGTCGGCCATCAAGCTGTCGAAGATCTGCAACGACCTGCGCCTGCTCTCGAGCGGGCCGCAGGCGGGGTTCGGCGAGATCAACCTGCCCCCGCGGCAGGCGGGCTCGAGCATCATGCCGGGGAAGGTGAACCCCGTCATCCCCGAAGTCGTGAACCAGGTGGCGTTCGCCGTCGCGGGGGCCGACGTCACCATCACCATGGCCGCCGAGGCCGGTCAGCTGCAGCTCAACGCCTTCGAGCCCGTGATGGCGCATTCGCTGCTGCAGAGCCTCGCCTGGATGACCGCGGGCTGCCGCACCCTGCGCGAGAACTGCGTAGACGGCATCACCGCGAACCTCGACCGGCTCGACACCATGGTGTCGACCTCGGTGGGGGTCGTCACGGCGCTCACGCCCTACATCGGTTACGCGGCAGCCTCGGCACTGGCCAAGACCGCGCTGCTGACGCACCGGAACATCGCCGACCTCGTGGTGGAGGCCGACCTGATGAGCCGTGAGCAGGTGACGAAGCTCACGTCGCCCGCGCGGCTGTCGGGCATCGAGGCGATCACGGCGGCGATGCCGATCATCGACCTGGAGGCGGAGGAGGCTCGGGCGGCTGAGGCGCGGGCGGCCGCTGCCGGCCGGGGCGGCGCCGGGGCGCCGGAGTGACCGCGGCGGGGCTTCTCGAGCGGCTGCGGGCCGAACTCGGCGACCGGGTGACGACGGATGCCGCGACGCTCGAACAGGTGCGCAGCGACAAGTCGGGGTGGCGGTCGGAGGAGGGTGCGCTCTGCGTGGTGGCCGCCGAGTCGGTCGCCGACGTGCAGACGGCGGTGCGGCTCGCCGCTTCGGCAGGCGTCGCCATCGTGCCGCGCGGCACCGGCACGGGGCTCGCGGGCGGTGCCACCTCGACCGAGGGCTCGGTGGTGCTCGCCCTCGACCGGCTCGACCGCATCGTCGAGATCTCGCTCGACGACGAGCTCGCCGTGGTGCAGGCCGGCGTCATCAACCAGCACCTGAGCGACGCCCTGCTGCCGCACGGGTACGTCTACTCGCCCGACCCCGCCAGCAAGGCCATCTCGACCATCGGCGGCAACATCGCCACGAACGCCGGCGGCCTGCTCTGCGCGAAGTACGGGGTGACCCGGGAGGCGGTGCTCGGTCTCACCGTGGTGCTCGCCGACGGCTCGCTGCTGCACACCGGCCGGCGCACGGTGAAGGGCGTGACGGGCTACGACCTCACCGCCCTGTTCACCGGGTCGGAAGGAACACTGGGGGTGATCGTGGAGGCGACCGTGCGCATCCGCCCCCTGCCTGCCGGCCCCGTCGTCACCCTCGGGGCGTTCTTCGGCAGCGTGACGGAGGCCGCTGCCGCGTGCGCCGCGGTGACGGCGGCACGGCTCCGGCCCGCGGTGATGGAGCTGATGGATGCCGCGGCGGTCGCCGCCGTGAACCTGCTGCTCGGCCGGCCTGCCGCCGCGGCGGGCGCCGCCTACGTGCTGGTGCAGACCGACGGTGCGGGGGCGGAGATCGAGGCCGCGGAGATCGCGGAAGTGCTGGGTGCCGCGGGGGCGCTCGGCCTGCGCTCGACCGCCGATGCGGCGGAGGGGGAGGCCGAGCTGGCCTTTCGCCGGAGCTTCCACGCCGCGCTCGAGGCCGACGGCGACGTGCTGGTCGAAGACGTGTGCGTGCCCCGGTCGCGGCTCGCCGAGATGTTCGCCGCGATCGAGCGCATCGGGGCGGCGTACGGGCTGAGCATCCCGACTGTCTCGCACGCGGGCGACGGGAACCTGCACCCGAACTTCGTGATCCCCCGCGAAGGGGTCGCGCGCCCGCCGGGCGCCCCTCTCGTGGTGCCCGACCACGTCTGGGCCGCCGCCGACGAGCTGTTCGAGACCTGCGTGGCGCTCGGCGGCACCCTCACCGGGGAGCACGGGGTGGGGCTGCTCAAGAAGCGCTGGCTCGAGGGCGAGCTCGGGGCCGAGCAGCTGGAGTTGCAGAAGCGTGTCAAGGCGGTGTTCGACCCGCGCGGCGTGATGAACCCTGGCAAGGTCTACTGAGGGCGGCTACGCTGGGTGTCGTCCCTGCGAAGTGAGGAATGCTCTTGAGTGCTTTCGACCCGTCCGGCGTGCCCACCGGGGGTGCCTCCGGTGGTGCTCCCGCTGATGGCGCTCCCGCCGGTGGTGCTTCTGCCGGTGGCGCCTCCGGCGCGTCTGCGCCCGCCGCCGTGCAGTCGCCCGCTCCCCAGGCGCCCGCGGCGGCCCTGCCCGCCACGCCCATGATGCCCGTCGCCACGCGACCGCGCGGGGCGTCGACCTCGTCGCTCGTGTTCGGCATCATCGGCATCCTCGTGCTCGGCTTCGTCTTCCTCGCGGTCATCGCGTACCTGGTGCTGGGGCTCGGGCCGGTGGCCTTCGTCATCTGCGCGATCGTCGCGCTGGTGCCGCTCGCCGTCGTCATCACGGCCATCACCCTCATCGACCGGTGGGAGCCCGAGCCGCGGCCCGCGCTGTGGTTCGCCTTCCTCTGGGGCGCTGCGGCATCCGTCGCCATCGCGCTCATCGCCGACTTCAGCATCCAGCTCATCGTGTACGCCGCGAGCGACGGGCTCAACACCACGAGCGAGCTGTGGGGTTCGGTCATCCAGGCGCCCGTTGTGGAGGAGGGGGCGAAGGCGGCGGGCATCCTCATCCTGCTGCTGTTCTTCCGCAAGCAGTTCGACGGGCCGGTCGACGGGCTCGTATATGGCGCCACCATCGCCGCCGGGTTCGCGTTCACCGAGAACATCCTGTACTTCGGGCAGTCGCTCATCGAGTCGGGCGGCATCGGGCTCGGCTTCACCTTCGTGC
The DNA here is from genome assembly GCF_013113715.1 of Herbiconiux sp. SALV-R1. Lineage (GTDB taxonomy): Bacteria > Actinomycetota > Actinomycetes > Actinomycetales > Microbacteriaceae > Herbiconiux. The sequence continues at coordinate 1,841,323 of NZ_CP053344.1, read as the reverse complement.
TGCGCGGCATCATGTCGCCGTTCGCCCACGTGATGTTCACCGCCTGCACGGGCGTGGCACTCGGCTTCGCGGTGCGGCGGCGCAACTGGCTGGCCGGCGCCGGCATCTTCGTGCTCGGACTGCTGCTCGCCATCGGGTTGCACGCGCTGTGGAACGGGTCGACCTACCTGGTCGAGGGGCTCGGCGGGTTCTTCCTGCTGTACCTCGTGGTGCAGGTGCCGCTGTTCGCGCTGGCGGTGGTGTTCGTCGTGCTGTTGCGCAGGGCCGAGACGAGATTGACGCGGGCACGGCTGCAGGAGTACGCGGCGGCGGGGTGGTTCAGCCCCGCGGAGGTCGACATGCTCTCCACCGGCACCGGGCGACGGCAGGCGAAGACCTGGGCGCGCACGCTGCCGCCCGGGGGGTCGGCCGCCATGAAGTCGTTCATGAAGCACGCCACCCGGCTCGCCTTCGTGCGGCAACGGATGCTCGTCGGCCGCTCGGCCATCGGCCCCCGCCACGACGAGGCACAGCTGCTCGACGAGCTGCTCGCCGACAGGGCCGCGCTCGGTGCGGTGCTGCAGGCGCGCGGGGTGTGACCTGCCTGGTCGGGTGGGGCGTCTGAGCTGCGCGGGCGGGCGGGTCTTTTGACCTGCCCCGCCGGGTGGGCTTGGATGGAGTCATGACAGATTCCACCGGTTCCAAGCCCGAGATCGAATTCCCCGAAGGCCCCGCCCCCACCACGCTCGAGATCGTCGACATCGTCGAGGGCACCGGCGCCGAAGCCGTTCCCGGCGGCACCGTCGAGGTGCACTACCTCGGCGTCGAGTACGAGACCGGCGAAGAGTTCGACTCCTCCTGGAACCGCGGCGAGACCATCAGCTTCCCCCTCAACGGCCTCATCGCCGGCTGGCAGGAGGGCATCCCCGGCATGAAGGCAGGCGGCCGCCGCAAGCTCACCATCCCGCCCCACCTCGCCTACGGCCCCGCCGGCTCCGGCCACTTCCTCGCCGGCAAGACCCTCATCTTCGTCATCGACCTCATCTCGGTGCCGTGATACTGCGGCCGGGGCCGTGCTTCGCGCGGCTCCGGCCTGTCGCGCCGCCGCTACTGCGGCGCGACGCGGGATGTGAAGGGGTGGTCGCTCGCGCGGCCACCCCTTCACCTTGGGTCGTCGAGAACGGCCCGTCGCATCGGTTCTCGTGGTGCTTGCTTCGGAGATGTGCGCGTTGGTCGCGCGAAGTGCTCCTACCTTCTGGGATGCGAGCATTTTGCGCGACCAACGTAGGGGGTCGTTTGCACAGCTAGACTTATCTGCCGGGTTTTTTCGGGCTCGGGTGATGAGAGGTGCGGGCGTGGCGGATTCCGAACTCGCGGGGGAGCGGGAGTACGTGGCGGGGCTGTACGCGCGGCTCGACGGGCTGCGGGCGGAGGCGGAGCGGGAGCTCGCCTCGGTGCGGCGCGAGAGCGTGGGCGGCAACCACCAGTCGCGCTCCGAGCGCGACGCGTTCGCCCGGGTCTACGAAGACCGCATTCGGCAGCTGCGCGACGTGGGTGAGCGGCTCGCCTTCGGCCGCCTCGAACTCGCTGACGACGGCAGCACTGCGGATGCTCGTGGCGCCACCGACGACGGCGACGCACCCGCGCAGGCCGCCGACACCCCCGACGACGGCAGCAGCCCGGATGCTCGTGGCACCACCGACGACGGCGACGCACCCGCGCAGAACGCGGAGGCCGCAGACACCCCCGACGGCACGGCCCCCGGAGGCTCGCGCCTGCGGTACATCGGGCGCATAGGGCTGCGCGACGAGAACCTCGAGCCTCTGCTGCTCGACTGGCGCGCACCGCAGGCCGCAGCGTTCTACCAGGCCACCGCAGCCACCCCGCTCGGGGCCCGTGCCCGCCGCCACCTCACCACCCGAGGCCGCGAGGTGGTGCACATCGAAGACGAGGTCTTCGACACCGCCCTCCTCGACGAGGAGGGAACCCGCCTCCAGGGCGAGGGCGCCCTGCTCGCCGCCCTCTCCGCGCAGCGCACCGGACGCATGCACGACATCGTGTCGACCATCCAGGCCGAGCAAGACCGCATCATCCGCTCCGAGCTCTCGGGCGTGCTCGTCGTGCAGGGCGGCCCCGGCACCGGCAAGACCGCCGTGGCCCTCCACCGCGCCGCCTACCTGCTCTACACGCACCGCGAACGCCTCGGCTCGAGCGGTGTTCTCGTCGTCGGCCCGAGCCGCGCCTTCCTCCAGTACATCAACGCCGTGCTCCCGAGCCTCGGCGAGACCGGCGTGGTGCTGGCGAGCCTGGGCCAGCTCTACCCTGGGGTGGAGGCCGTCGCCGACGACGAGCCCGCCGTCGCCGCTCTGAAGGGCTCGGCGGAGATGGCCGCGCTCATCCGTCGCGCCGTGCGCTCCCGGCAGCGGGTGCCCGCCGAACCCCAGACGCTCGAGGTCAACGGCGAACGCATCGAGCTGCTGCCGCAGGCCATCGCCGACGCCATCGCGAAGGCGCGCGAGTCGGGCAAACCCTACAACGAGGCCCGCGTCTCGTTCGTGAAGACGATGCTCGGCCAGCTCACGAAGCAGCTCGCCGAGCAGCTCCGCCGCCGCGGCGGCACCGTCGACGACGCCGATCTCGCGTACCTGCGCGAAGACATCCGCACCGCCTACGACGTGCGCGTCGCGCTGAACACGGCCTGGATCCCGCTCACCCCCGAGAAGCTCCTCGAAGACCTCTACGCCCGCCCGCAATGGCTCACCACGCTCACCGGCCACTGGTCGAAGGCGAAGCGCGAGCTGCTGCGTCGCGAGCGCGGCTCGGCCTTCACCGTCTCCGACGTGCCGCTCCTCGACGAGGCCGCCGAGCTCCTCGGCGAGTACGACGAGGGCGACAGCGCCCGCAAGCGTGCCGAGAAGGCGCAGCACAAGCGCGACCTCGAGAACGCGAAGAACGCCATCCGCAACATGGACGTCGCGGGCCTCGTCTCTGCCGAGACCGTCGTGGCGGGCTTCGCCGAGAGCACCGCGAACCTCACCACCGCCGAGCGCGCCGCCTCCGACCGCAGCTGGACCTACGGCCACATCGTCGTCGACGAGGCGCAGGAGCTCTCGCCCATGCAGTGGCGGCTCCTCCTCCGCCGCGCCCCGCTCCGCTCCTTCACCATCGTCGGCGACATCGCCCAGGCGAGCTCCGCGGCGTCGGCCACGAGCTGGAGCTCGACCCTCGACCCGCTGCTCGGCGACTCCTGGCGCCTCGAGGAGCTCACGGTCAACTACCGCACCCCCGCCCAGATCGTCGACGCCGCCGAGCGCGTGGCGGTGGCGGGCGGCCTCGAGGTCACCCGCTCCCGCTCCGTGCGCACCACCGACTGGCCCGTCGAGGCCCTATCGGCGACGACGGATGCGGCCCTCACCGCCCAGATCGAACGCACTGTCGCCGAGATGGTCACCGCCGGTGGCACCACCGCCGTCATCGCTGCCGACTCGGCCGTGGCTGCCACGGCCGACGCACTCACGGAGGCCCTCGGTGACCAGGTCGGTGTGGGCGCGGCGGGACTCTCCCGCCCGGTCGCCGTGATCACCCCGGCGGAAGCCAAGGGTCTCGAGTTCGACAACGTGATGCTGGTCTCACCGGCTGCCATCGTGGAGCAGAACGCGCGTGGCGCATCCGCTCTCTACGTCGCGATGACCCGCCCGACGCAGCGGCTCGTGCTCGTGCTCGCCCCGGGAGAGGCGCCCCCGGCCGGGCTCTGAGACCGCTTGAGCGGAAGCGGCGCAGGAGTCGGCGCCGCCCCGAAGCGCGCGCCGCCTGCACCCGCCGGTATCAGGGCAGCGGGTTCAGCGCGTCATAGGCGCGGAACGTGTGCACGAAGCGCAGGATGAGCGCCGCCGCCACCACGATCACGAGCCCGCCGAGCAGCGGCGGGAACCACAGCGCCGCGAACACCGACAGCAGCCCCACGTACATGTCGCCGATGCGCGGTCCGCCCGCCACGACGACGGTGAACACGCCCTGCAGGCGCCCGCGCATGTTGTCGGGCACCGCGGTCTGCAGCATCGTCGACCGGAAGATCGCGCTCACCTCGTCGGAGGCGCCCGACGCTGCGAGGGCGATCGACGCCAGCGCCAAGGCGAAGAGGTTCACGTCGGAGAAGTCGTCGTTCACCGGCGAACCCGTGAGCGTCGTGACGATCAGCACCAGCCCGAACAGCGCGATGCTCACTCCGTACGACTGCACGGCGCGCGCGATCGCCCTGCCCTGCCAGCGCACCCCGCCGAGCCGACCCGAGAAGATGCTCGCGAGCATCGTGCCGACGGCCGAGGCCGCGGTGAGGATGCCGACCGTGATCGGCCCGCCGCCGATGACGAGTACGCCGATGGCGGGGAACAGCACGCGCGGCTGCCCGAACGTCATCGCCGCGATGTCGATGAGGAAGGATGCACGGATGTTCGGAGCGCGCTTCAGGAACGCGAATCCGTGCTTCAGAGAATCGAGCCCCGGGCGGTGGATGTCGCCCTCGGGAAGGATGCGCGGGAGACCGAGGATGCCGACGAACGCCGACACGAACAGGATGACGTCGATCGTGTACGTCCACCCGTAGCCGACCGAGGCCACGAGCACACCCGCGAGAGCGGGTCCGACCGTCACCATCACGCCGATCGTGATGCCGTTGAGGGCGGCGGCGGCCGGCAGCAGCTCGCGGGGGAGGATGCGCGGGTAGATCGCCGAGCGCGTGGTCTGGATGACCGTCGCCGCCACGGCGTTCACGGTGGCGAGGGCGTAGAGGGCGGCGACGCTGTCGGCGCCCGTCCAGGCGAGGGTGGCGAGCAGGGCGGTCGAGCCCCAGGCGACGATCGCGGCGAGGAGGGCGACCTTGCGGCGGTCGAAGGCGTCGGCGAGCATCCCGCCGTAGAGCCCCGCGATGATCATGGGCAGCAGCGCGAACAGGGCGACGCCCGAGACCGCGAGGGTCGACTCGGTGAGGCGGTAGATGTCGAGGCCCACGGCCACGATCGTCATCTGGCTGCCGATGCCTGAGATGGCCTGGCCCGCCCAGAGGCGGGCGAACGCCGGGCTCGCCCGCAGGGGCGTGAGGTCGGCGAAGGGGTTGCGGCGGCGCGCGGGCTCGCCGGCCTCGCCGGCTGGGGCCCCGGTGCCGGCCGCGATGGCGCCCGTGGCGGCCGCTTCGGCGGCCCGCCCGGCGCCGGCCGCCGCCGCCTCGGGGTCGGCGGCCGTGCGTTCGTCGGGTGCGGGGGTGTCCCCGCTCACGCGATGCTGTTCTGCGCGGCAGCAGCCGCGTTCTTCTCCACGAGGTCGGAGTGGTGGATCGCCGCCACGTCGGGGTGGGCGCGCAGTCGGCTCTTGAACGCGTTCTCACCGTAGGTGGTGAAGATCGGGTTGCCCGGGTCGACCGTGATGCCGCGCGCCTGGGCCGCGAGCTCCTCGGGGAGGGTGAGCACCGGGATGGTCGAGTCGAGCGCCGGGGCGTAGAAGAACGGGATGGAGATGCGGTCGGTGCCGATGCGCGGCGAGATGACGCGGTGCACGGTGGCCTTGAGGTAGCCGTCGGTGGCGACCTCGAGCAGTTCGCCGATGTTCACCACGAAGGCGCCGTCGATCGGGGGAGCGTCGATCCACTCGCCGTCCTTCTCCACCTGCAGGCCGCCCTTGCCGGGCTCGACGAGGAGGAGGGTGAGCACGCCGCTGTCTTTGTGGGCGCCGACGCCCTGCTTGGGCTCCGGGTCGCTCTTCCCGGGGTAGCGCACGATCTTGATGAGCGTGGAGGGGCGGTCGGCGAAGGCCTCGTCGAAGACGTCCTCCGCGGCGCCGAGCGAGACGGCCCAGGCGCGCAGCAGCGTGAGGGCGACGCGGCTGAGCTCGTCGTACCACTCGGAGACCGTCGTCTGGAGCTCGGGGAGCGCATCCGGCCACTGGTTGGGGCCGTCGAGTCGCATGAAGTCGGGGGCGTCGGGGTCGGTCACGGGCTCGCGCTCGGTGCCGATGTCGATCTGCTCGCGCCAGTCGACCTTGCCCTGGGTGAGCTCGCCGCCGACGCGCGTGTAGCCGCGGAAGTGCGGGCTCTTGAGGTTCTCGATGGCCAGCTTGTCGGCCTCGGGCAGGTCGAAGAAGCGGCGCGAGACGGCCATGACGTCGTCGATGAGCTGCTGGGGCACGCCGTGCCCGGTGAGGTAGAAGAAGCCGTAGTCGTGGGTGGCCTCGCGCAGGTCGACCCGGAAGGCCTCCGCCTCGGCGTCGCCCTTCGCGAGGCGGCTGAGGTCGAGTACCGGCAGGTTCGCCGAGTCGAGGGTGCTGGTGCTGGGGATGTCGAGTGTCATTTTCCGTCCGTTCCGCGAACTACTAACGCACACTAACTATCCTGTGTTCCCGGTTCCGAGTCGAACTGGGAACCGGAATGTTACGGGCGGGTTTCTGCTAAGCTCTTCAGGTTGCCGTGTGAACGGCCGCGGATAAAGAGAGCCACAGCATCCGGCTGACTGGCACCGCGCAACGAGAGAAAGGGGATCCCATCTATGGCACTCGAAGCAGACGTCAAGAAGGCGATCATCGACGAGTACGCTACCCACCCCGGTGACACCGGATCCCCTGAGGTGCAGGTCGCCATCCTGACCAAGCGCATCAAGGACCTCACGGAGCACCTGAAGGAGCACAAGCACGACCACCACTCGCGTCGTGGCCTCCTCATCCTCGTGGGTCAGCGTCGTCGCCTCCTCGGCTACCTCCAGGACATCGACATCGAGCGCTACCGCTCGCTGATCGAGCGTCTCGGCCTCCGCCGCTGACGCGACCGGGTCGTCTCAGACGTCGTAGAAGGCCGTCACCCTCCGGGGTGGCGGCCTTTTCGCATGCCAGGAGGGGGCCGGGAATAGATTCGCGGATGCTGCGTTGAGTAGGATGTTCATGCAAACGCATTGAAACCCGCGACAGGCGGCAGAGCGACTTGAGAGGTCGACATGCAGTTCGGAATCTTCACCGTCGGAGACGTCACGACCGACCCGACGAACAACACCACCCCCACCGAGCACGAGCGCATCAAGGCGATCCTCGCCATCGCACAGAAGGCCGAGGAGGTCGGCCTCGACGTCTTCGCCCTGGGTGAGCACCACAACGAGCCCTTCGTGCCGTCGAGCCCCACGACCATGCTCGGATATGTCGCCGCCAAGACCGAGAACATCCTGTTGAGCACCAGCACCACGCTCATCACCACGAACGACCCGGTGAAGATCGCCGAAGACTACGCGATGCTCCAGCACATCGCCGACGGCCGCGTCGACATGATGATGGGCCGCGGCAACACCGGGCCGGTCTACCCCTGGTTCGGCAAGGACATCCGCCAGGGCATCCCGCTCGCCATCGAGAACTACGCGCTGCTGCACCGCCTCTGGACCGAGCACACCGTCGACTGGGAGGGCCAGTTCCGCACCCCGCTGCAGGGCTTCACGAGCACCCCCCGCCCCCTCGACGGCGTGGCTCCCTTCGTGTGGCACGGCAGCATCCGCAGCCCTGAGATCGCCGAGCAGGCCGCCTATTACGGAGACGGCTTCTTCGCGAACCACATCTTCTGGCCGAAGGAGCACTTCCAGCGCCTCATCGCCTTCTACCGCCAGCGCTTCGAGCACTACGGTCACGGCCAGGCCGACCAGGCCTACTTGGGCCTCGGCGGCCAGGTCTTCATGGCGAAGAACTCGCAGGATGCGGTGAACCAGTTCCGCCCCTACTTCGACAACGCGCCGGTGTACGGCCACGGCCCGAGCCTCGAGGACTTCACCGAGCAGACTCCGCTCACCGTCGGCAGCCCGCAGCAGGTGATCGACCGCACCCTCACCTTCCGCGAGACCTTCGGCGACTACCAGCGCCAGCTCTTCCTCATGGACCACGCCGGCCTGCCGCTGAAGACCGTGCTCGAGCAGCTCGACATGCTCGGTGAACTCGTGGTGCCCGTGCTCCGCAAGGAGCTCGACGCCAAGCGCCCCGCCCACGTGCCCGACGGCCCGACCCACCAGTCGCAGATCGAGCGGATGCGCGCCCGCGAGGCCGCGAAGCAGGCTCAGGATGCGGAGACCCAGTCGGCCGTGGCCGCCGAGGCCGCCCGGGTCGGTGCCTGATGAGCGCCACCACGAAGCACCTGGTCGAGCTCTCGGCCGGGCTCAGCCAGCCGTCGTCGACGAGGCTCCTCGCCGACCGGCTGGCCGAGGCCACCGTCGCTGACCTCACCCAGCGCGGGGTCGACGTCGAGCTCACGGTGATCGAGCTGCGCGATCTCGCACAGGACATCACGAACAACCTGCTCACCGGGTTCCCGAGCGCGAAGCTGCAGGCGGCGCTCGACGCGGTGGCGGGTGCCGACGGACTCATCGCCGTCAGCCCCGTCTTCACGGCGAGCTACTCGGGCCTGTTCAAGTCGTTCTTCGACGTCATCGACAACACCGCCCTCACCGGCCTGCCGGTGCTGATCGCCGCCACCGGCGGCACCCCGCGCCATTCCCTGGTGCTCGACCACGCGATGCGGCCCCTGTTCGGCTACCTCAGGGCTACCGTGCTCCCGACGAGCGTCTTCGCCGCCGCCGAAGACTGGGGGAGCGGCGCCGCCGCCGACGGCTTCCCCACCTTGCCCGACCGCATCCACCGTGCGGCCGGCGAGCTCGCCAAAGCGGTCGAGACCTCGACCCGCTCCGGCGAGATCAAGGACCCGTTCGCCCTCGACGCCGGCTTCAGCCCGGTCGGCGGGTTCGGCGCGCAGTAGCCGAGCGCGCTGGCCGCGCGCAGTGGCCCCGCAGTAGCCATTAGCACAACTCCGACGGCGCGTCGATGCCGTCGGAGTTGTCGGCGTCTGCGCTCCGCCGTCAGACGATCGTGCTTACATGGGGCTATGGCCGTGTACCTGCGCAGCATCGGAACGGCGGTGCCGCCCACCGCCCTCCCGCAGCAGCGCGCACGCGACCTCTTCGCCGCTCAGCCCGGCCTCTCGAAGCTCGGCGCCCGGCTCGTCACCGCGTCGTTCGACGCCTCCGCCATCGACACCCGCTACACCGTGGTCGACGAGCTGGGCGAGCAGTCGCCCGGCACCGCGGGCGAGCCCGTCTTCGTCGCCGACGACGGCGTCTTCCTCGCCCCCTCCACCCGCATCCGCAACGAGCGCTACATCGAGCGCGCCCCTGAGTTGGCCCTCGAGGCCGCCCGCGAGGCCCTCGCCGCGGCACCCGGCCTCGACGCCTCCGACGTCACCCACGTCATCACCGTCTCCTGCACCGGCTTCTTCGCCCCCGGGCCCGACTACGTGCTGGTTCGCGAGCTCGGGCTCGCACCCACCACCCAGCGCCTGCACGTCGGCTTCATGGGCTGCTACGGCGTCTTCCCCGCCCTGCGTGCGGCGAAGGCGTTCTGCGAGGCCGATCCGGATGCTGTGGTGCTGGTGGTGAGCGTCGAACTCTGCACCCTGCACATGCGCTCCTCGAACGAGAGCGACCAGATCGTCGCCTCCTCGGTGTTCGGCGACGGCGCCGCTGCCGCTGTGGCCACCGCGCGCGCGTCGGGCGGCGACGGCGACGGCGCGCCCCTCGCGCTCCGTCTCGACGAGTTCACCACCACCCTCACGCCCACCGGCGAGGAGGCGATGGCCTGGACCATCGGCGACGAGGGCTTCGAGATGGTGCTGAGCAGCTACGTGCCGAAGATCATCGACGAGCACATCGCCGGGGCCCTGCACCCGTTGCAGACGGAGGCGTCGGCCGAGCCGGGCACCCTCGCCGAGCACTGGGCCGTGCATCCGGGCGGGCGCAGCGTGCTCGACCGCGTGCAGGGTGCGCTGCGGCTCGGCGACGCGCAGATGGCGCCCTCGCGGGAGACGCTGCGCACGGTGGGCAACCTCTCGAGCGCGACGGTGCTCTTCGTGCTCCGTCGCATCCTCGAATCGGGGACGGCGGCGGCGGGGGAACGGGTGTGCGCGATGGCATTCGGGCCTGGTCTCACGGTCGAGGCCGGCCGGTTCACCATCGCCGACGCGGGTGCGGAGGCGCGCTGATGCCGATCCTCCCCGATCTGCGGAAGCGTGCGGTCGCCGCCCGGGAGCTCATGGACGACCCGAACTGCGACCCGCAGCTGCTCGCCCGCACCTTCGAGCAGTTCCAGGGGGTCAACCGTCTCGTGGCCGGTTGGAAGGGAACGTACCGGGAGCGCATCCGGCCCCTGCTCTCGGCGACGACACCCTCGACGCTCATCGACGTGGGCTGCGGCGGCGGCGACATCGCGCGCGACCTGGCGCGTTGGGCGAAGCGCGACGGGCTGCTGCTCGACGTGACGGGCATCGACCCCGACCCGCGCGCCATCGCCGCGGCCAACCGGGCGCCGAACCCCAACGGCGTCACCTTCCTCACCCTCGACAGCAGCGAGCTCGTCGACCGGGCCTTCCGCTTCGACTTCGTCATCTCGAACCACGTGCTGCACCACCTCAGCCCCCAACAGCTCACCGATCTGCTCATCGACTGCGAGCTGCTCTGCCGTGGGTTGTCGATCCACAGCGACATCAGGCGCAGCCGCCTGGCGTACCTGGAGTACTGGGCGGCCACGCTGGTGCTCTTCCGCGGGTCGTTCGTGCGGGAAGACGGGCTCACCTCCATCAGGCGCAGCTACACCACGCCGGAGCTCCGGGTGGCGGCCCGACGCGAGTGGAACGTGGAGTCGCAGGCGCCGTTCCGCAACCTCCTCACCTATGCCGCAAGTGCCGCCGCGCGCGAGACCGAGCCCTCGGGCACGGCAGACTAGGGGCATGCAGGAGAACAGACGCTTCAAGCCGTTCTGGCGCTGGGAGGTCTTCCTCTTCGCGATGGTGCTGGTCTCGGCGATGGCCGCCAACGTGGTCACTCGCGCCGACTGGCCGGTGTGGACCCCGGTGCTCGCCGTGCTGCTGCTCGCGATCGCCCTCGGTTTCGCTGCGGCGCTCGTCGTGCCGCTGCTGCGCGGGTCGGGGCGCGACAGCGAGAACACCCTCCGCACCATCGGCTCGCTCGAACCCGTGCCGCTCGCCGAGGTCGCCGCAGCGGCGGGCGACGACACGCCGGTGCACCGCATGGAGCTCGAGGGCTCCGAGCGCCGGCAGACCTCCATCGACGCCGCTCAGGCGACCTCGCGGACGCTCCGCGCCGTGCTGACTCCGGATGCGAGCCGCTGGCTGGGCAGGGAGCTGCGGGTGGCCGTCGACCTGGTCGGCGACGACGGGCGGGTGTACCGGGCGGGTTTCGTGCCCCGGCACGTGGATGCGCGGCTGAACCGGCTCGTGCATCTGCTGGCTGCCGAGGGGCGGGTCGCCGAGGTTCCGGTGCAGCTCGTCGGCACGGCACGGCCGTTCACCGTGGAGATCGTCGCGTAGTCGGCGCGAGCCATCCTCGGTTCTGGCGCCCGGGGCTGCTAGAATGGAGGGGTTGAGAGCAGGCCGGCAGGAAGCTGGTCCTCGGTGGTTGGTTTCCGAACCTCGTTCGGAGATTGTCTACTGGTGGCCAGCACACGCCCCTCGACACGTTCAGGGAACGTTTGAAATCCCTGCTATTCCGCCTGCTCCCACGCGAGGAGTCGCGCGCCCACACGGGGCCGCGACGCTAAACAAAGGAGAAAGACCTCTTGGAAGGTCCTGAGATCAAGTTCGCCGAAGCCGTTCTCGACAACGGCAAGTACGGCACCCGCACGGTCCGGTTCGAGACCGGCCGTCTCGCGCAGCAGGCCCAGGGAGCCGTCGCCGCGTACCTCGACGAGGAGACGATGCTGCTCTCCGCGACGAGCGTGTCGAAGCACCCCAAAGACAACTTCGACTTCTTCCCGCTGACCATCGACGTCGAAGAGCGTTCCTACGCCGCCGGCAAGATCCCCGGCTCGTTCTTCCGTCGTGAGGGCCGCCCCTCGACCGAGGCGATCCTGGTCTGCCGTCTCATCGACCGCCCGCTGCGCCCGTCGTTCGTCAACGGCCTCCGCAACGAGGTGCAGGTCGTCATCACGGTGCTGTCGATCGCGCCCGACGAGTTCTACGACTCGCTCGCCATCAACGCGGCCTCCGCTTCGTCGCAGATCTCCGGTGTGCCGTTCTCCGGCCCCATCGGCGGTGTGCGCCTCGCGCTCATGCCCGGCTACGGCACCGAGCCCGATCAGTGGGTCGTGTTCCCGAAGCACTCGCAGCTCGAGGAGGCCGTGTTCGACCTCGTCGTCGCCGGCCGCGTGGTGGAGAACGGCGACGGCTCGTCCGACGTCGCCATCATGATGGTGGAGGCCGAGGCGACCGAGGGTTCGTGGAACCTCATCAAGGCGGGCGCCACGAAGCCCAACGAGGCAGTCGTGGCCGAGGGTCTCGAGGCGGCGAAGCCGTTCATCAAGCAGCTGGTCGAGGCGCAGAAGTCGCTCGCCGACCAGGCCGCGAAGGCCATCCAGGAGTACCCGATCTTCCTCGCGTACTCGCAGCAGGCCTACGACGCCGTGGCCGAGCTCGCCTACGACGAGCTCGTCGGCATCTACCAGATCGCCGACAAGATCGAGCGCCAGAACGCCGACGACGCCCTCAAGGAGCGCGTCAAGGCCGCCATCCAGGCCAAGGTCGAGGCCGGCGAGCTGGGTGGCGACGTGCCGCCGATGGTCTCGGCCGCCTACAAGTCGGTCACCAAGGTGGTCGTGCGCGGGCGCATCCTGCGCGACGGCGTGCGCATCGACGGGCGCGGCCTCGCCGACATCCGTCCGCTCGACGCCGAGGTCGCGGTCATCCCGCGCGTGCACGGCTCGGCCATCTTCCAGCGCGGCGAGACCCAGATCCTGGGTGTCACCACGCTCAACATGCTGAAGATGGAGCAGCAGATCGACTCGCTGAGCCCGATCACGCACAAGCGCTACCTGCACCACTACAACTTCCCGCCCTACTCGACCGGTGAGACCGGCCGCGTGGGCTCGCCGAAGCGTCGCGAGATCGGGCACGGCTTCCTCGCCGAGCGCGCCCTCGTGCCGGTGCTGCCCTCCCGCGAGGAGTTCCCCTACGCCATCCGTCAGGTGTCGGAGGCCCTCGGCTCGAACGGCTCCACCTCGATGGGCTCGGTCTGCGCCAGCACCCTGTCCCTGCTGAACGCCGGTGTGCCGCTGCGCGCCCCGGTCGCCGGCATCGCGATGGGCCTCGTCTCCGACGAGGTCGACGGTGAGACCCGCTACGCGGCGCTCACCGACATCCTGGGTGCTGAGGATGCGCTCGGCGACATGGACTTCAAGGTCGCCGGCACCTCGGAGTTCGTCACCGCCATCCAGCTCGACACGAAGCTCGACGGCATCCCCTCGTCGGTGCTCGACGGTGCGCTCAAGCAGGCCAAGGCCGCCCGCGAGGCAATCCTCAACGTGCTGAACGCGGCGATCGACCAGCCCGACGAGATGGCCCCCACGGCGCCTCGCGTCATCTCGGTGCAGATCCCCGTCGACAAGATCGGCGAGCTGATCGGCCCGAAGGGCAAGACCATCAACGCCATTCAAGACGAGACCGGCGCCGACATCTCGATCGAGGAAGACGGCACCGTGTACATCGGCGCCGTCGACGGCCCCTCGGCCGAGGCCGCCCGCGCCCAGGTCAACGCCATCGCGAACCCGCAGAACCCCGAGGTGGGCGAGCAGTTCCTCGGCACCGTCGTGAAGATCGCGACCTTCGGCGCGTTCGTGTCGCTGCTCCCGGGCAAGGACGGACTGCTGCACATCTCCGAGGTGCGCAAGCTCGCCGGCGGCAAGCGGGTCGAGAACGTCGAAGACGTGCTCGGCGTGGGCCAGAAGATCCTGGTCGAGATCACCAAGATCGACGACCGCGGAAAGCTCTCGCTCGCCCCGGTGCTCGCCGAGGCCGACCCCGCCGACACCGAGGGTTCCGCCGCCCACAGCGAGGGCCCCGAGGCTCCCGCCGAGGGCTGAACCCCGAGCTAGTCGCACGACCGATGCCCGTCCCACTCCGGTGGGGCGGGCATCCGTCGTTCCAGCACCACCCGACTCGGCCTTAAATTGAGCAAATGGCATCTCTGCCCGATCTCGATCCAAGCGCCGTCCGAGAACGCGTGCGACACCGCCTCGCGAACTGGCCGCGTCGCCCTCAGCCCGGCTCGCGACCCGCGCGGGAACACGCCCTCAGGGCGGCCTACCGCACGGCCTACGATTGCGAGGCGACGTTCGTCGTGCATGGAGAGTCACCGCGCGCCGGGATGCTCGCGTGCGGACTCGCCCCACTCCTCTACAACGACTCGCTGGGGCTTGAGCGATCGGTGCTGGACTCTCGGCCTGAGGAGGGGGCGCCACCTGACACTCCGACGCAGTCGTCGATGAGCTCGAGGGGGCAGCGCCCGACGGGTGGTATTTCTTTCGCGACCTGGTGTCGATCGAAGGCGCGGTCGATGCGTGCTTCGCAGAGGTGATGATCGAGCTCGGCGCGGCGGAGTTCGAGCAGTGGCGGCCCTTCATCGAAGCCGCAGCTCTGATCGACCACTACTGGATGCGTTCCGGTTATCTGATCATCTGTGACCCTCCCGTCAGTGTCGATGCCGGAGCTGACGGGCTCGCACTCGGGTGGAGTGACGGGTGGAGCGTGGTGGCCGGGGGTACGCCACGGGCGTAACGCACAGGTGGGGGAGGGGGTGCGGCGGATAGGGTTGGGGTGATGAACGGCGCCGTACCATTCCCTCTCGATCTGCCCGAGCTCACTATCGGTGACGTCGCCGAAGGGTTGGTGCGTCGAACCATCCTGCCGAGCGGGGTGCGCATCCTCACCGAGCACATCCCGGGGGCGCGCAGCGCCACGATCGGCTACTGGGTGGCGGCGGGCTCGCGCGACGAGACCGGCGCCGAGGGTGCTTCGCCCTCGCACTTCGGCTCGACGCACTTCCTCGAGCACCTGCTGTTCAAGGGCACCCCGAGCCGCTCCGCGCTCGACATCGCGATCGCCTTCGACTCGGTCGGCGGCGAGCACAACGCGGTGACGAGCAAGGAGTACACCTGCTACTACGCCAAGGTGCGCGACGCCGACCTGCCCATGGCGGTCGAGGTCATCGCCGACATGCTCACCTCCTCGCTGCTCGACAACGGCGAGTTCGAGACCGAGCGGGGCGTCATACTCGAAGAGCTCGCCATGGCCGAAGACGACCCGGGCGACGTCGTGGGGGAGCGGCTGTTCGAGGCCGTGCTGGGCGCGCATCCGCTCGGCCGGCCCGTCGGCGGAACCCCCGACACCATCCGCGCGGCGACTCGCGACGCCGTCTGGGAGCACTACCGCGCGCAGTACCGGGCCAACGACCTCGTCGTGGCGGCCGCAGGCGCCGTCGAGCACGACGTGCTCGTCGCCCAGGTGACCACTGCGCTGGTCGCAGCGGGCTGGGATCTCAGCGTCTCCGCCGCACCCCGCCCCCGCCGCTCCTCGACCCCCGCCACGCTGTCGGGTGCCACGCCGCTTCGGGTCGTCGGCAAGCCCACCGAGCAGGTCAGCCTCATGCTCGGCTTCCCGGGCATCGTCGCCGCCGACGAGCGCCGCACCACCATGGCCGTGCTCAACTCGGTGCTGGGCGGCGGTATGTCGTCGCGCCTGTTCCAGGAGGTGCGCGAGAAGCGCGGCCTCGCCTACTCGGTCTACTCCTACGCCCCCAGCTACTCCGACGCCGGCGTGTTCGCCATGTTCGCCGGATGCACGCCGGGCCGCGAAGGAGACGTCAGCGAACTCATGCTGGCCGAGCTGGGCCGCCTCGCCTCCGACGGCATCACCGCCGACGAGCTCGACCGTGCCCACGGCCAGCTCTCGGGCTCGGCAGCGCTCGCGCTCGAAGACAGCGACACGCGCATGTCGCGCCTCGGCCGCTCCGAGCTCACGCTCGGCGAGTTCGTCGACCTCGACGAGAGCGTGCGCCGCCTCATGGCGGTGTCGGCCGACGACGTGCAGGAGCTCGCCCGCGAGCTCGCCGCCGGCCCGCTGAGCGTCGCCGCGGTCGGCCCGATCGACGACGACGCCTTCCGTCAGGTGGCACCGGTCTGATGGCGCACACCCTCTACCTCGTGCGCCACGGCGAGCAGCTCGACGCCGAGCACGGCGTCGACGACGGCCCGCTCTCGCCCCGCGGCCAGCGGCAGGCCCGCGCCCTCGCCGATCGGCTCGGCGGGGTGCCGTTCGACGCCGTGTGGCACTCGCCCCTGCAGCGCGCCGAGGAGACCGCGACCATCATGGCCGAGCACCTCCCGGCGCTCGACCCGCAGCCCTCGGCGCTGCTGTTCGACTGCGTGCCGACGGGGTACTCGCCCCAGATGCCGCACAGCTTCGAACCGTTCTTCAACTCCGTCACCGACGACCAGGTTGAGGCGGGGCGGGCGCAGATGGCCGATGCCACCGCCGAGTTCCTCACCCCCGGGCGCGGCACCACCCACGAGCTGCTCATCACCCACAACTTCGTGATCGCCTGGTTCGTGCGCGAGGCGATGGATGCGCCCGACTGGCGCTGGGTCGGCCTCAACCAGGCGCACTGCGGCCTCACCATCATCCGCTCGAAGTCGGGGCGCATGCCCGAGCTCGTGGCCTACAACGACCTCGGCCACCTACCGGTCGAACTGCGCACCGGCGTGAACGAGCCGCAGCCGTACTAGCGCAGCGGCTTGCGATACCAGCGCGTGGCGTTGGGGTTGCTGTTGTAGGGCGCGGTCGGCAGGTAGCCGAGTCGTGCGTAGAGGCGGCCCGCCGACTCCAGGGTGTGGTGGGTGTCGAGCACCAGCTCGGTCGCGCCCAGCTCGAGCGCCCGCCGCTCCAGCTCGAGCAGCAGCTCGGTCGCCCAGCCGTGCGAGCGGGCTGCCGGGTCGATCCAGACGTGCTTGACCTCGTAGCGCACGGTCTCCGTCTCGGGTGAGGGCAGCATCCGGATGCCGCCGCACCCCACCGCCGCGCCGTCGTCGCCCTCCACGACGAGGAATACGCCCGCCGGCGGTTCGAAGGCCGCGGGGTCGGGCATCGTCACGGAGTAGGCGCCCGCGGTCGGGAACGCCGCGGCGCGGTAGGCGAAGTAGTCGTCGAGGAGGACGCGCTCGGCGGGGGCCGAGACGTCGCCGGTGCGGATGCGCATGACTTCACTGTACAAAGGCACGCGCCGCCGGAAGCCCGGCCAGGCGTGCCCCGGCGACGCGGGGCCGAGAGCGACCCCGGGTAGATTGGAGGCATGACAACGAAGGTGGCGGTCGTCGGCGCGACGGGAAAGTTGGGACGGGTCGTCACGGCCATCGTCGAGGAGTCGGAGGAGTACGAGCTGGCCGCGGCTCTCGACTCGCGCAGCGAGCTCTCCGAGATGCTCGCCGGCGACGTGGTGGTCGACGTCACGGTTCCCGGGGTGAGCCAGGGTGTCGTCGAGTTCGCCCTCGCGCACGGGCGCAACGTGCTCATCGGCACCTCGGGCTGGTCGAACGAGCGCATCACAGCGCTCCGCCGCACCCTGGGCGACGCGCCCGAGACGGGTGTCGTCGTCATTCCGAACTTCTCCCTCGGCTCGGTGCTCGCCACGTCGTTCGCCGCCCTCGCCGCACGCTTCTTCGACTCGATCGAGGTGATCGAGGCGCACTCCGCCTCGAAGGTCGACTCGCCCTCGGGCACCGCGGTGCGCACGGCCGAGCTCATGCAGGCGGCGCGGGCCGCCCAGGGGCCGGTGTCGGCGCCGCACAGCGACCAGCGGGCGCGAGGGCAGCAGGTGGCGAGCATCCCGGTGCACAGCCTGCGGCTGAACGGCATCGTGGCCAAGCAGGACGTGGTGTTCGGCGGCACCGGCGAGGTGCTCACCATCAGCCACGAGACGATCTCGTCGACGGCTTACGAGTCGGGCATCCGGGTGGCGCTGGCCGCAGCGGTCTCGGCGCGCGGGGTGATCGTGGGGCTCGACCAGGTGCTCGATCTCGATGCGGCGAGCGGTCGGGCGGCATCGGATGCTGCGGGCGCGAGCGCGACCGAGGGTGCGGGCGCCGCGGATGCGGGCGCCGCCGATGCCGCGGGCTCCGGCGGTGCCGTTCCGGAGGCGGCCCCCGAGAACGTCTCGGGCCAGGCCGCCTCGGCCACGAGCGTGACCCCGTGAGAGGTCGCGCCGCCGCCGTCCTGATGGCGGTGCTGCTCGCGGTCTACCTCGTGCTGGTGGGCCAGCGGGCCGTGATGTTCGTCCTGACCGGCGAGCCGATCGGCATCGCCATCGGCGTCTTCCTCATCGTGCTGCCGATCGTGGGCGCCTGGGCGCTCGTGCGCGAGCTCATGTTCGGGGTGCGCACGCAGCAGCTGGTCGAGCGGCTCGAGCGCGAAGACGAGCTGCCCGTCGATGACCTGCCGAAGCGCCCGAGCGGCAGGCCGGAGCGGGCCGCCGCCGACGCGGAGTTCGAGCAGTACCGCCTCGACGTCGAGGGCGACGAGTCGAGCTGGCGGGCGTGGTTCCGGCTCGGGCTCGCCTACGACGCTTCTGGCGACCGCCGTCGCGCCCGTGCGGCGCTGCGCACCGCGATCGCGTTGGAGCGCGACGAGCGCAAGGGCGGCGGCGCCGGCAAGCCGGCATCGGCCTGAGCGCGACAACGTGGTGGGGCTGGCGCCCCTGCGCTCGCGCGTTCGCCTGCTCCCGCGCGTTTCCCCTGCGCCCGCGCGTTTCCCGAAGCCCGCGCGCTCCCCGAGCGTCAGAGCCGCGCGAGCGCCTCGTCGATCGTCTGCTCGCGGAACCCGAACCCCGACGCCACGAGTTTCTGCGCCGACACGTTCTGGTTCGACAGCAGCAGGTCGCGGCCGGCGTCGGCGAGCGCTGCCTTGATCGCCCAGGCGGGCGCTGGCAGCCAGTACGGCCGGTGCAGGCGCTCCGCGAGCTTGCGCGCGATCTCGCCCGCCGACACCGGCTGCGGACCGACCAGGTCGACCGGCCCGGCGACCTCGGTGCCGAACAGCAGGTGACGGATGGCTGCCGCCTCGTCGTGCAGGCTGATCCAGGGCCAGATCTGCGTTCCGTCGCCGAGCGGCCCCGCGAGCCCGAGCTTGGTGAGGAGTGCGAGGGGCTTCAGCGCTCCGCCGCCCTGACCGACCACGATCCCGGTGCGGGCCGTCACGAGCCGGGTGCGCGCCCGGGCCGGTTCGGCCGCGCGCTCCCAGGCGGCGGCGACCTTCGCGAGGAACCCGGTGCCCATCGGCGACGACTCGGTGAGCAGCTCGCCGGGTCGGTCGCCGTAGAAGCCGACCGCCGAGCCGCTCACGAAGACCTCGGGCGGGTTCTCCGAGCGCAGGATCGCCTCGGTGAGGGTGGTGGTCGCCGCAATGCGCGACTGCAGGATCTCCTTCTTGTACTGGAACGTCCAGGGCAGCCGCGAGATCGAGGCGCCGGAGAGGTTCACCACGGCATCGGCGTCGTCGAGGTGTACGGTCTTGATCCAGCGCGCCTCCGGGTCCCAGGTGCGTTCGAGGGCGGTGCGGGCGGGGCGCCGCACCAAGCGCAGCACGGTGTGGCCCGCATCCTCCAGCTGGTGGGTGAGCTCGGTGCCGATGAAGCCGGATGCGCCGGCGATGAGCACGGTCTTCGACGCGTTCATCGTGCGGTCTCCTGGAGGGGCGGCCGCGCGCATCCGTCAACCGCCAGTGGAGCCTGGGCGCTCGACTCGCGCCTCATGCCAGGCTCGCCTCGAGGGTGATGGGCACGCCGGCCAGGGCTCTCGACACCGGGCAACCGGCCTTCGCCTCCTCGGCGATGCGCTGGAAGTCGGCCTCCTCGATGCCCGGCACGACGGCGCTCACCAGCAGGTGGCTGCCCGTGATGCCCTCGGCCGGGTCGAAGGTGACGGCGGCGGTGGTCTGCAGCGACTCGGGCACGGTGCCGAACTCGGCGAGAGCGTGCGAGAACGCCATCGAGAAGCAGGAGGCGTGGGCGGCGCCCAGCAGCTCTTCGGGCGTCGTGGTGCTCGCGGCCCCGGCGGAGCGGGCCTTCCAGTTCACCGCGAACGCTCCGGCCCCCGAGCTGTCGAGGGTGGTGGTGCCGGCCCCGGAGAGGAGGTCTCCGTGCCACACCGTCGTCGCTTCACTCGTGATGGCCATGGGCAACCTCCCTCTCGGTAGCTCCCAGACTATGCGTTCGGCCGCTCCGAGACACCGGATGCGGTGGTCGCCACGCGGGGCTCCTGGCGGTCGTTCAGGCGCGCACCGGGCGCAACCGCACCAGCAGCAGGTAGATCTGGCAGCCGAGGCAGTAGCCGAACACGGCGTTGAGGAACGCGGCCACGAAGGCGAGCGACGCCGCCACGACGAGCGCCCACGGCACCCCGACGGCGGCGAGCAGCAGGCCGGCCCCGGTGACGACGAGGCCGACGAGCTGGGCGAAGGTCGGCGGACGCGGGTCTTCGAGCTCGGCCGGGGGAGCGAGCCGCGGTCGCACCAGCTCGCGGAACAGCACACCGAAGGGGTGGCGCTTGACCCCGGCTGCTGCGCCCCAGAGGAAGAGCAGGGCGATCGCGGTGAGCAGCGCGAACGCCGGGTTGAGGATGCGCGCCTCGAGCGGCATCTCGGGCCCGGTGGGGAAGGCGAAGCCGAGCGCGACGACGACGAGGAGCAGCAGCGCGGTGATGCCGGCGGCGAAGCGGGGTGCGCGGGGATCGATCATCGGAGCTCCTGGATGGTCGTCTCGACGACCGTGCGCCGCACGGCGCCGCCGATGCGGGTGCGCACGACGCCGTGGCGGTCGAGCACGAGTGTGGTGGGGGTCTGCAGGATGGCGAAGCGCCGCACCAGGTCGGCCCGGTTCGTGACGTCGACGTCGAGGTAGGCGACGTCGTCGGTGCCGGCCGAGATCTCCCGCAGGAGGCGCCGGGTCGAGGGGCACGAGGCGCAGTGGTCGGTGGAGAACTGCACCAGCGTGGCGCGGGAGCCGAAGCCGCCCGCCGCGAACAGGGCGGGGTCGAGGGCGGGGTCGTCGACCGGGTCGCCGCCGTCTCCGGCTCGCGGACGGGCGGGTGTCGCCCGCCCCTGGCGAGAGCGCCAGACGAGGCCGAGCACGCTCGACACCGCGATCAGCGCGACGATGACGGCGACGGGGGCGATCCAGCTCATGATGAGGGAAGACTAGAGCGCCCGGGCCCGCCACCGGGCGAGTGTGACGTTTGTGACGGCCGTAGTGATACCCTGGTGCCGTGCTGTTCGGTCTGCTCCTTCTTAGCTGCCGCGACGAGTCCTAATCTTCAGGCCTCCCTCGTCGCGGAGTTCGCCATGGGCTGACCACACATCTCGCCGAGAACGCAGAGGGAAACGCACGTCATGAAGAACAATCAGGCTCCGTCGGCCATGCCGATCCACAAGTACCGCCCGTACCACGAGCAGATCGCCGTCGAGCTGCCCGACCGCACCTGGCCGTCGAAGGTCATCACCGAGGCGCCACGCTGGTGCGCGGTCGACCTGCGCGACGGCAACCAGGCCCTCATCGACCCGATGAGCCCCGAGCGCAAGCGCATCATGTTCGACCTGCTGGTGCAGATGGGCTACAAGGAGATCGAGGTCGGCTTCCCGAGCGCCTCGCAGACCGACTTCGACTTCGTGCGCTCGCTCATCGAGGAGAACGCCATCCCCGACGACGTCACCATCCAGGTGCTGACGCAGGCCAGGGAGCACCTCATCAAGCGCACCTACGAGTCGATCGCGGGGGCCAAGCAAGCCATCGTTCACCTCTACAACTCCACCAGCGTGCTGCAGCGCGACGTGGTGTTCCGCACCGACAAGCAGGGCATCATCGACATCGCCCTCGAGGGCGCACGGCTGTGCCGCGAGTTCGAGAAGACCGTGCCCGAGACCACCGTCTACTACGAGTACTCGCCCGAGAGCTACACCGGCACCGAGCTCGAGTTCGCCGTCGACGTCTGCAACCAGGTGCTGGAGGTGTTCGAGCCGACGCCCGAGCGGAAGGTCATCATCAACCTGCCCTCGACCGTCGAGATGGCGACGCCGAACGTCTACGCCGATTCCATCGAGTGGATGGGCCGGCACCTCAACCACCGCGAGAACGTCATCATCTCGCTGCACCCGCACAACGACCGCGGCACGGCGGTCGCCGCCGCGGAGCTCGGCTACCTGGCCGGTGCCGACCGCATCGAGGGGTGCCTGTTCGGCAACGGCGAGCGCACGGGCAACGTCGACCTGGTGGCGCTCGGTATCAACCTGTTCACGCAGGGCATCGACCCGCAGATCGACTTCTCCGACCTCGACCACGTGCGGCGCACCGCCGAGTACTGCAACCAGCTGAAGGTGCACGAGCGGAGCCCGTGGGCGGGCGACCTGGTCTACACCGCGTTCAGCGGATCGCACCAGGACGCGATCAAGAAGGGCTTCGAGGCGATGGCCGCCGATGCGGCCGAGCAGGGCGTCGACGTCGACCAGCTGGTCTGGGCCGTGCCCTACCTGCCCATCGACCCGAAAGACCTCGGGCGTTCCTACGAAGCGGTCATCCGCGTGAACTCCCAGTCGGGCAAGGGCGGTGTCGCCTACCTGCTGAAGACCGACCACGCCCTCGACCTGCCGCGCAAGCTGCAGATCGAGTTCTCCGGGGTCGTGCAGGCGAAGACCGACGCCGAGGGCGGCGAGGTCACCAGCGACCAGATCTGGGCGATCTTCAACGACGAGTACCTGCCGGCTCCCGCCGACCGTGCCGAGGAGAAGTGGGGCCGGTTCGAGCTCACCCGCACGCGCACGGCGAGCGACCTGGGCGGATCGGTGTCGCTCGACGTCGAGCTGCGCATCGGCGAGGAGGTCATCGACACCGGCGCCGTCGGCAACGGCCCGATCGACGCCTTCCTCAAGGTGATGAGCGAGCAGGGCATCGACATCAAGCTCTACGACTACGTCGAGCACGCCCTGAGCGCCTCGGGCGACGCGCTGGCTGCCGCGTACGTCGAGCTGCAGGTCGACGGCACGCGCCTCTGGGGCGTCGGAATCGACGCCGACATCTCGACGGCCTCGCTGAAGGCCGTGGTGAGCGCGGTGAACCGCGCCATCCGGGTGCGCGACGCCGACCGCGAGCTGGCCGGGGTCTGACCCGGCGGGGAGTGTCTCCCAGCAGCGCCTGCCCTGGAGCGGTGGGCCCGCCCACTAGGGTGAGCACATGTTCTGGCAGGTGCTGGGGGAGACGCTCCCGCTCGCGTTCGCGGTGATCATCTCACCGCTGCCCCTGGTGGCGGTGATCACCCTCTCGCTCGGTCCGCGCGGCCGCGGCAACGCCGTCGTGTTCACGGTGGCGTTCGCGGTCGCCTTCTTCGCCCTCACCCTGGGCTTGTCGTCGGGGCTCAAGGGCACGACCGAGAACGACGCGTTCTTCGCGCGCGTGTTCCACATCGTGCTGGGGTTCGCGTTCGCTGCCCTGTTCTTCTATCTGGCCTTCCGCAGCTGGCAGAAGCGGCCGAAGAAAGACCAGAAGCCGGCGGAGCCCAAGTGGCTGGCGTCGATCGACTCCTTCGGGGTGGCGAGGTCGGCGGGTCTCGGTCTCCTGCTCGGGCTCGTGAACCTCAAGAACATCCCTGTCGCCGTGGCTGCCGGTGCGGTCATCGGCGGCGAACATCTCGACTGGTCGCTCGTGGTCGTGGCGAGTGCGGTGTTCGCAGGTGTGTCGTCGCTCGGGCTCATCGCCCTGTGCGTCGTGGGCGGCTCGGGGTCGAAGACCGTCTCCTCTGGACTGCACTCGGCCAAGGCAGGGCTGATCAGGCACAACGCGCTCATCATGGCGGTGCTGTTCGTGCTGCTCGGGGCGATTCAGCTGGGCAAGGCGTTCGAGTCGTTCTAGGCGAGCGTGCGGCGCGTGCGTGGCTCCGAGCGCGTGGCGCGTGCCCCACTCCGAACGCGCGGCGCGTGTCCGGCTCCGAGCGTGCGGCGCGTGCCCGGCGCGGGCCGGCCGTGCGGGTGCCGGGGCGGGGGATACTTGAAGGGTGCCCGTCTACCGAGATGAAGGCGTCGTGC
Source organism: Herbiconiux sp. SALV-R1 (assembly GCF_013113715.1). Lineage (GTDB taxonomy): Bacteria > Actinomycetota > Actinomycetes > Actinomycetales > Microbacteriaceae > Herbiconiux. The sequence continues at coordinate 1,817,379 of NZ_CP053344.1, read as the reverse complement.
TGCGCACCCACAAGCTGGGCGAGGCCGACCGTATCGTCACCCTGCTGACCCGTCAGCACGGCAAGGTGCGCGCCGTGGCGCGGGGCGTGCGCCGCACCGGTTCGAAGTTCGGCGCCCGGCTCGAGCCCTTCATGGTGGCCGACGTGCAGTTCTACGAGGGCCGCACTCTCGACACCATCACCCAGGCCGTGACCCTCGGCTCCTACGGCGCCGAGATCACCGCCGACTACGCCAGCTACACGGCGGCCAACGCCATGGTCGAGACCGCCGACAAGCTCACCGAGACCGAACCGTCGCTGCAGCAGTACCTCCTGCTCGTGGGTGCCCTCCGTTCCCTCGCCCGAGGCGAGCACGGGCCCGCCCTCACGCTCGACTCCTACCTCCTGCGCGCGCTGTCGATGGCCGGCTGGGCGCCCAGCTTCCACGACTGCGCGGTGACGGGCGAGGCCGGCCCGCACTCGGCGTTCGTCGTGCAGCTCGGCGGGGTGGTGAGCGACGGCGTCGCGCCTCCCGGCACCCCGCGCCTCGACCCGGGCACCCTGCAGCTGCTCGCCGCCCTGCTCACAGGAGACTGGCAGACCGCAGACGCCTCCGAAGCACCGACCCGCTCGCGGGCGAGCGGTATCGTGGCGGCTTACACCCAATGGCACCTGGAACGCGGGCTCCGTTCTCTCGAGCACGTCGAACGGTCGCAGACGACGAAGAAGGTCCCCTCCCCGTGAGCCCCCTCAGACGCTCCGGCGCCGAGCCGCCCCGCACCACCTCCCGCTACGCCGAGCCGTTCCGGCCGCTGGATTGGACGGGGCTGCAGCCGCCCGCGATCCCCGCGGGCTCCGTGCCGAAGCACGTGGCGATCGTGATGGACGGCAACGGGCGCTGGGCGAACCAGCGCGGGCTCACCCGTATCGAGGGTCACCGCGCCGGCGAGGCCGCACTCCTCGACGTGGTCGCCGGTGCCATCCAGATCGGCGTGAAGCACGTGAGCGTCTACGCCTTCTCCACAGAGAACTGGAAGCGGTCACCCGACGAGGTGCGCTTCCTCATGGGCTTCAACCGCGAGGTGCTGCACCGCCGTCGCGACCAGCTGAACGAGTGGGGTGTGCGCATCCGCTGGGCGGGGCGCAAGCCCAAGCTCTGGGCGAGCGTGATCAAGGAGCTGCAGTTCGCCGAGCAGCTGACCGCCGCGAACTCCACCCTCACCCTCACCATGTGCGTCAACTACGGAGGGCGCACCGAGATCGCCGACGCCGTGAGGGCGATCGCCGACGACGTGGCCGCCGGGCGCATCCGCCCCTCAGCGGTGTCGGAGAAGCTCATCCAGCGGCATCTGTACGTGCCAGAGCTTCCCGACGTCGATCTGTTCGTGCGGAGTTCTGGAGAGCAGCGCACCTCGAACTTCCTTCCCTGGCAGTCGGCGTACGCCGAGATGGTCTTCTTGGACAGGTTGTGGCCCGACTTCACCCGGGTCGACCTGTGGGAGGCTATCGAGCGCTACACCGGCCGTGCGCGGCGCTTCGGCGGAGCTGTGGACAAGCCGTCCGCATCCGCCGCTGTGGAGGAGCCGGCGGAGTCGGCTGCGGAATAGTCGCGCCCGCCGCGCGTTGCTCTTCAGGTGAGTGATTCCGAACCCATCAAGATCGACATCTGGTCAGACGTCGCCTGCCCCTGGTGCTACATCGGCAAGCGCAAGCTCGAGAACGGCCTCGAGGAGTACGCGCAGTCGGCCGACGCCCTGCCGGTCGAGATCGAATACCACTCCTTCGAGCTGTCGCCCGACACCCCGGTCGACTTCGAGGGCAGCACCACCGACTACCTCGCCGCACGCAAGGGCATGCCGGTCGCACAGGTCGAGCAGATGCTCGACCGGGTGACGGGCATCGCGTCGTCGGTGGGTCTCGACTACGACTTCGACGCGGTGAAGCACACCAACACGGTGAAGGCGCACCAGCTCATCCACTACGCCAAGGCGCGCGGCAAGCAGCTGGAGGCGAAGGAGCGCCTGCTCAAGGCGTACTTCGTCGACGGTCAGCACGTGGGTCGCGTCGGCGACCTGGCCGATCTCGCCGCCGAGATCGGCCTCGACCGCGACGACGTGGTGCGCTCGCTCGAGGCCGACGAGTACCTCGCCGACGTGCACGCCGACCAGCGTCAGGCTGTGGCCTACGGCATCCAGGGCGTGCCGTTCTTCGTCATCGACGGCAAGTACGGCGTGTCGGGCGCCCAGGCTGCCGCGGCGTTCGTGCAGGTGCTGTCGCAGGTGGCGGGCGACCGACGCGAGGTGGGGGCGTGACCGGCCCCCTCGGCGGTGCGGCGGCTCCCGCTGACGCTGACGCACCGGTCGCCGTGCGGGCTGACGCACCGGTCGCCGTGCGGATGGACGGGGCCGCATCGACCGATGCGACCGAGTCCGTCGAGAATCGGGCCCTGACTCCCTTGGCGTTCCTCGGCCCCGCCGGCGCGACGTGCGAGGGCGACTCCTGCTCTTTCTGAGCTCAGGCAGCCGCCTGGCTCAGGAGCGCGGCGCGATCGGGTCGGAGATGTCGGCGACCGTGGCGCCGAGCGCGGTCGCCAGCGCGTCGGCGTCGACGAAGGCGCTGTGGCCGTGCGCTCCCGCCCCCATCGCCACGCGGGGGCGCCCGGCGAACGCCGCGTCGAGGTACACGGGCCACGCCGTGCTGCTGCCGAGCGGCGTGATGGTGCCCCGCTCGTACCCCGTGGCCTCCAGCGCCACGTCCTGGTGCGGCATCGACAGCCGGTTGACCCCCACCAGCGCCCGCAGCTTCGGCCAGCTGATCTGGCGGTCGCCCGGGATGAGGGCGAACAGGAACCCGCCGTCGTGCCGCTTCACGACGAGGCTCTTCATGATGTCGGCCGGCTCGAGCCCGAGCAGGGCTGCCGCGGTCTCGAGCGAGTCGGCGGCGGGCCGCTCGACGATCTCGACGTCGAGTCCGAGGCGGGCGGCGTCGGCGCGCACCCTCTCGGTTCCCTCGGGGGCGGGCGCGGCGTCAGATGAGTTGTTCACAGCACCATTGAACCGGATGCTCGTGCACAGGATTCCCGTCGGCGACACGCTCACCGCATCCGTCTGGAAGAATTGACCCCGATGACTTCCTCCACTCTCCTCGCCGGCGGCTCCAAGCTCGCCATCGGCCCCATCGAGCTCGACGTCCCCGTCGTGCTCGCACCCATGGCCGGCATCACGAACACGGCGTTCCGCCGCCTGTGCCGCGAGTTCGGTGCGGGGCTGTACGTGAGTGAGATGATCACGAGTCGCGCCCTGGTCGAGCGCACGCCCGAGACGATGCGCCTCATCACCCACCACCCGAGCGAGACGCCGCGGTCGATCCAGCTCTACGGCGTCGACCCGAAGACGATGGCCGACGCCGCGCGCATCCTCGTCGACGAAGACCGTACCGACCACATCGACATGAACTTCGGCTGCCCGGTGCCCAAGGTCACCCGCAAGGGAGGCGGGGCGGCGCTGCCCTGGAAGCTCGACCTGTTCCGCGAGATCGTGGAGTCGGTGGTCGACGCGGCCGGCGACATCCCGGTGACGGTCAAGATGCGCAAGGGCATCGACTCCGACCACCTCACCTACCTCGAAGCCGCCCGCGCGGCCGAGGGCGCGGGGGTGGCGGCCATCGCGCTGCACGCCCGCACCGCCGGCGACTTCTACAGCGGCACGGCCGATTGGGGTGCCATCGCGACGCTCAAGGAGACCATCACGAGTGTCCCCGTGCTCGGCAACGGCGACATCTGGTCGGGCGAAGACGCGGTGCGCATGGTCGACGAGACCGGCTGCGACGGGGTCGTGGTGGGTCGGGGCTGCCTCGGTCGGCCGTGGCTGTTCGGCGACCTCTCCGCGGCGTTCCGGGTGCGCTCCGGCGACCTCTCCGCCGAGGAGGCCGTCGCCCTCCGCGCGGCCCCCTCGCTCGGTGACGTCGCCCGCACCCTGCGCCGGCACGCCGAGCTGCTCACCGAGTTCTTCGGCGACGAAGACCGCGCCTGCCGTGACATCCGCAAGCACGTCGCCTGGTACCTCAAGGGCTACCCGGCCGGGCACGAGGTGCGCGCCGCCCTCAGCACCGTGAAGACGCTGGAGGCGATGGACGAGATCCTCGCCACCCTCGACTGGTCGATGCCCTACCCGGGTGCCGACGCCGAAGGCCCGCGTGGCCGGGCCGGCAGCCCGAAGAAGCCCGCCCTGCCCGAGCACTGGCTCGACTCCCGCGCCCTCGGCGGCGCCGGCCGCGCCGATCTCGCCGAAGCCGAACTGGACCACAGCGGTGGCTGAACCCCTCCTCAACCTCGCCACCTACGCGCCCACCAAGGGCTACGCCGAGTCCGACGCCGAGCGCCTGCTGCCCGAGGAGCACTACACGAGGCGCAGCGACTTCGCGCGCGACCGAGCCCGTGTGCTGCACTCCTCGTCGCTGCGCCGACTCGCGGCCAAGACGCAGGTGCTGAGCCCTGCCGTGGTCGCCGACTTCGCCCGCAACCGGCTCACCCACTCGCTCGAGGTGGCCCAGGTGGGCCGGGAGCTCGCGGCGAGCCTCGATCTCGACCCCGACGTCGTCGACACCGCCTGCCTCGCCCACGACCTCGGGCATCCGCCCTTCGGTCACAACGGCGAGCGTGCACTCAACGACTGGGCGCGGGAGATCGGGGGCTTCGAGGGCAACGCCCAGAGCCTGCGCATTCTGAGCCGCCTCGAGCCGAAGGTGGTCGGTGAGACCGGCCGCAGCTACGGCCTCAACCTCACCCGGGCGAGCCTCGACGCCAGCTGCAAGTACCCGTGGACGGCCAGCGACCCCGTGCAAGACCCGAGCGGTCGCCTGAAGTACGGGGTCTACGACGACGACGTCGAGGTCTTCGACTGGTTCAGGGCCGACGCGCCCGCGCGGAGGCTCTGCGTCGAGGCGCAGGTGATGGATCTCTCCGACGACATCGCCTACTCCGTGCACGACTTCGAAGACGCCGTGCTGAACGGGTACATCGACGTCTCGGTGCTCGGCGACCGAGTCGACCACGCCGACCTGGTCCGCCGCATCCACCTGCGCGCGGGCGGCGGGTTCGAGCTTGACGAGCTGGCCGAGGCTTTCGAGCGGCTCGACTCGCTCAAGGTGTGGCTCTCGGAATGGGACGACTCGCGGGCCGCCCACGCCTCGCTCAAGAACCTCACTAGCCAGCTCATCGGCCGCTTCGCCGGTGCGGCGACCCGTGCCACCCGCGAGGCGTTCCCCACCCCGAGTATCACCCGCTACGGCGCCGACGTCGTGGTGCCCGACTGGGTGGCGGCCGAGATCGCCACCCTGAAAGGCATCGTCTCGGTGTTCGTGATGAGCACCGACGCCCGCCAGCCCCTCTACGTCGACCAACGCGAACTGCTGAGCGAGCTCGCCGACGCGCTGCTCGAGTCGGAGGGCGCTGCCCTCGACACCGCCTTCGCCGCCGACTGGCGCGAGGCGACCGACGACACCGCGCGCCGACGCGTGGTGGTCGACCAGGTGGCGAGCCTCACCGACCAGACCGCCGTGGCCTGGTACGAGCGGCTCTGCGGCGGTTCCCGGCCGCGGCTCGCGCTCCCCGTGCGGAACGTGTCGTGAGCCCATGGCAGGTCTGATCCGCCGCAGCGACATCGACGAGGTGCGTTCGCGCATCAACATCGCCGACGTCGTCGGCGACTTCGTCACCTTGAAGAGCGCCGGCGTCGGCTCGATGAAAGGTCTCTGCCCGTTCCACGACGAGCGGTCGCCGAGCTTCCACGTGCGACCCCAGGTGGGCTACTACCACTGCTTCGGGTGCGGCGAGGGCGGCGACGTCTTCACCTTCCTGCAGAAGATCGACCACGTCACCTTCTCGGAGGCCGTCGAGCGCCTCGCCGCCACGATCGGCTACCAGCTGCACTACGAAGACGGCGGCGCCGCGGTCGATCACGGCAACCGGGCACGACTGCTGGCGGCCAACGAGGCGGCCAGAGAGTACTTCGCCGAGCAGCTCACGGCGCCCGGGGCCGACGCCGGCCGCGCCTTCCTCGGTGAGCGCGGCTTCGACGCCTCGGCGGCCGCACGCTTCGGCGTGGGCTACGCACCCCAGGGGTGGGACAACCTGGGCAAGCACCTGCGCGGGCGAGGCTTCACCGAGGCGGAGCTCTCGGCGGCGGGCCTCGTGAGCCAGGGCGACCGCGGCAGCTACGACAGGTTTCGCGGCCGGCTGGTGTGGCCCATCCGCGACCAGACGGGCCAGACCGTCGGGTTCGGAGCGCGCCGGCTGTTCGACGACGACAAAGGCCCGAAGTACCTCAACACGCCCGAGACGGCGGTCTACCACAAGGCACAGGTGCTCTATGGGCTCGACCTCGCCAAGCGCGACATCTCGCGCACGCGCCAGGTGGTGGTCGTCGAGGGCTACACCGACGTGATGGCCTGCCACCTCGCGGGGGTCACCACGGCGGTCGCCACCTGCGGCACCTCCTTCGGCGTCGACCACATCAAGATCATGCGGCGAGTGCTCTCCGACGACAGCTCGGGTCTCGGCGAGGTCGTGTTCACCTTCGACCCGGATGCTGCGGGCCAGAAGGCAGCGCTCCGCGCGTTCAGCGAGGAGCAGCGGTTCGCCGCGCAGACCTACGTGGCGGTGGCGCCCGACGGCCTCGACCCCTGCGACCTGCGCCTGGCGAAGGGTGACGACGCCGTGCGCCGGCTCGTGAAGAGCAAGAAGCCGATGTTCGAGTTCGTCATCAAGCAGAAGCTCGCCGCCTACGACCTCGACTCGGTGGAGGGCAGGGTCGCCGCCTTGCGCGACGCCGCCCCTGTCGTCGCCGACATCCGCGACAGCGCGCTGCGCCCCGCCTACACCCGCGAGCTCGCGAAGATGCTCGCGATGGAGCTCGGCGAGGTGAGCCAGGTCGTCGAGCGCTCCGGCACTCGCTCGGGCGGAGGCGAGCGCGGGGGAGACCGGGGCGACCGGGGAGACCGCGGCGACCGTGGAGCCCTCACCCGCGGGGGAGAACGCACCTCCGGCGGCCCGCACCCGGCCGACGGCGGGCGCATCGACCCCACGGCATCCGGAACCCTGGTGATGCAGCAGTCGGCGGTGCCCTCGGTCACGAGCCTCGCACCCGAGCCGGCCGTGCGCCCGCGCGTCACCCTCACCCAGCTCCCGGTCACCACCGCCATGCGCACCGAGCGCGACGCCCTCGTGGCGATCCTGCAGACCCCCGTCATCGTGGGCCGTGACCTCATCGCCCACGCGACCGTCTGCGGTTTCAGCAACGCGCCCCTCGCCGCCGTGCGCGACTCCATCGGGCGCAACCTCGACGCCTTCGACAGCCCGAACTGGGTCGCCACCGTGCAGGGAGACGTGCCTGAGGAGTACCGCACGCTCGTGGAGGAGCTTGCGGTCGCCCCCATCCCCGAACGCCCCGAGCGACAGCCCGAGGGCTACCTTCGCAGCATCGTGCGCGACCTGGTCACCCGGCACCTCCAGCGCCGCAAAGACGACCTCATCGGCCGACTGCAGCGCACCGACGCCGTCGCCGATCCCGTCGGCTACCGCGAGCTGCAGGTGCAACTCGTGCAACTCGAGGCCGACCGACGCGCCTTCCTGGCGGAATGAGGTCGTCGGCATAGGCTCGAAGCGATGAGTGAGCCCAAGGTCCTGTCCGCCTCCGATGTGACGATCGAGTACCCGTCGCACAGCGTGAGCCCCGCCTACACCGCCGTGAAGGGCTTCACGCTCGACATCGCGCCCGGCGAGATCGTGGGGCTCGTCGGCTCGAGCGGCTCGGGCAAGTCGACCCTCGCCCAGCTCGCCTCCGGCCAGGCCGCTCTCCGCACCGCGGGCGACGGTTCGCCCCGCATCGTCGGCGGCGAACTCGAGGTGCTGGGCTACCGGGTGCGCGGCATGCGCCGCTCGAAGGCGGGAAAGCTCGCCATGGGTGTGGGCTACGTGGCCCAGGATGCGGGCTCGCGGCTCACCTCCAACATGACGGTCGCCGAACTGGTCGCCGAACCCCTCTTCCTGCGCGACAAGCGGTTCGACCGGCACGAGGCCGGGCTGCGGGCCGCCACCCTCGTCGACGCGCTGCTGCTGCCCGTCGGCACGATGCTCAAGCAGCCGCACGAGCTCTCGAGCGGTCAGCGCCAGCGCGTGGCCGTGGCGCGCGGGCTCATCCTCGAACCGCCGCTGCTCATCGCCGACGAGCCCACCGCCGGCGTCGACGTGTCGGTGCGCGGCGCCGTCATCGACGTGATCGCGGCGCTGCAGCGGCGACGCGGAGCCGCGGCGCTCATCGTCAGCCACGACCTCGACGCGCTGCGCCGTTCGGTCGACCGCATCGCGATCATCCACGAAGGCGTCGTCGTGGGTCTCGGCCACATCGACGAGGTGCTCGGCGACCCGAGACACCCCTACGTGGCGAGTCTCGCCCGCGAGGTGCTCCCCGAGGCCGAGGAACCCGAGGCCGAAGGCGATGACGTCGAGCCCGGCGACGACGAGTCCGCCGACGAAGACTTCGACGAATCCGAGTTCGACGAATCCGAGTTCGACGACACCGACTTCAACGACACCGACGCCGACCGCCGATGACCCCGGAGCCCGGCCCCCTCGCCGTCCTCCCCGTCGCCGACCCGCTCTTCGTCGACGCCGTGCGCGCTGCGGGCGGCGCCGTCGCACCCCTCTCCGCGTCGACCCGCGGCATCGTGTGGCTCGACAACGCGGGCGGCGACAGCCTCGGCGAGGTGCTGGCCGCGCATCCTGATGTCAATTGGGTGCAGCTGCCCTGGGCCGGCGTCGACTCCTTCGCCGAAGTCCTCCGACAGCACGACCGCCCCGGGCGCATCTGGACGAGCGCGAAGGGCGCCTACGCGCGCCCGGTGGCCGAGCACGCCCTCACCCTGCTGCTGGGCGTGCTGCGCCTGCTGCCGACGCGCATCCGTGCCGACTCGTGGGGAGCCAAGGGCGGGGCGTCGCTGTACGGCCGCCGCGTGCTCGTCGTGGGCGCGGGGGGAATCGCAAGGGAGCTCCTCCGCCTGCTCCGGCCCTTCGAGGTCGACGTCACGATCGTGCGCCGCACGGCGGCCCCCGTGCCGGGTGCGACCACCACGGTGACCGTCGACCGCCTCGACGAGGTTCTGCCGGCTGCCGACGTCGTCGTTCTCGCCGCACCGCTCACCGAGGCCACGTCGGGCCTGCTCGACGCCGCGCGACTCGCGCATATGAAGCCCGGGGCATATGTCGTGAATGTCGCCCGTGGCGGCCTCCTCGACACGGGGGCGCTGCTCGCCGCTCTCGACGCCGGCCACCTCTCCGGAGCGGGCCTCGACGTGACCGATCCCGAACCGCTCCCGACCGGGCACCCCCTCTGGCGCCACGAGCGCGTCGTCATGACCCCGCACACGGCTGACACGCCCGAGATGACGAGGCCGCTCCTGGCCGAACGCGTGCGCGACAACGTGCGCGCCTACCTCTCCGGAGGCGGATTCACGGGCGTCGTCGACCCTCGACAGGGCTATTGAGGGGAGGGGTGGCGAAAGCTCTCCCGAAAGGGTGATAGTGTTTCCATCGCTGTTTCGACAGCGATAATCCTCGATAGCTCAATTGGCAGAGCAGCCGGCTGTTAACCGGCAGGTTCTTGGTTCGAGTCCAAGTCGGGGAGCGAAGGCCTCGCGGCTCCACCCGCGGGGCCTTTTTCGTTGCCGTGGCGAGAGGGGAGGGCACCGATGGCCGCCCGATCGCCCGAGGAACGCGCCGCCGTGCGGGCGGGGCTGGCCGTGGGGCTCGCCACCGCCGTGTACGGCGTCTCGTTCGGTGCGCTGGCCACCCTGTCGGGCCTCGACGTGTGGCAGACCTGCTTCCTCAGCCTCGTCATGTTCACCGGTGGCTCGCAGTTCGCCCTCATCGGCGTGCTCGCCTCGGGAGGGCTCGCCGCCGGGCCGGCGGCCATCACGAGCGCGGCGCTGCTCGGCACGCGCAACGTGTTCTACTCCATCCGCATGTCGCCGCTCATCGGCCCCGGCTTCCTGCGGCGAGCTGCCGCCGCCCAGCTCACCATCGACGAGTCGGTGGCGGTGGCGACGGCGCAACCCACCCTGCGCAGCCAGCGGCTCGGCTTCTGGGTGACGGGCATCGCCATCTATCTGGGCTGGAACCTCACCACCCTCATCGGGGCGCTCATCGGCGACCTGCTCGGCGATGTCAGTGCCTACGGTCTCGACGCGGCGGCCGCCGCAGCCTTCCTGGGGCTGCTGTGGCCTCGGCTGAAGGAACGGCAGACCCAGGCCGTGGCCGTGGGCGCCGCCGTCGTGGCCACGCTGCTCACGCCGGTGCTGGTGCCGGGTCTTCCCGTGCTGGTGGCCGCGTCCGTCGCCGTGGTCGTCGGCGCCTTCAACCTGCTGGGAGCGAGGCGCGAGTCGTGAGCGCCTGGAACATCGTGCTGCTGGCCTCGATCATCTGCGTGGGCCTCAAAGTGGCGGGCTACCTCATTCCGGCGAAGGCGTTCGAGCACCCCACCATCGCCCGCATCGCGAACCTGCTCACGGTGGCGCTCCTCGCGGCGCTCATCGCGGTGCAAACGCTCGGCGCCGGTCAGAGCGTGCAGCTCGATGCGCGGGTGCCCGCCGTCGCTGTGGCGGCGGTGCTCTACGCGCTGCGCGTGCCGTTCGTGGTGGTCGTGATCGCGGCAGCGGCGGTCGCAGCGCTCCTCCGCGCCGTCTTCTGACGTCGAGGGCACAGCATCCGGATGCGGTGGCCGGCCCGGCCCGGCCCGCCCGGCTCAGGCGTCGAGGTCGTCGCGTCCCGGCAGCCAGCTCAGCCCCGCGACGCCCCAGCCGCGCTTGCGCTCGATCTTCTGCGCCACCCGGTCGAACGGGCGCCCCAAGCGGTCGACGTAGAGGCGGCCCTCCAGGTGGTCGAACTCGTGCTGGAAGATGCGGGCGAGCCAGCCGTCGACCTCCAGCTCGTAGTGGGCGCCCTCGAGGTCGGTGGCGCGCAGCACGGCGCGAGCGCCACGCGCGAGCGGGAAGCGCTCGCCCGGGAAGGAGAGGCAGCCCTCCGACTCGGCGTCGGGGTCGGCAGGCTCGGTCGAGGTCGGCGTGATGAACAGCTCGGGGTTCACGGCGACGCCGCGGTGCTCGACCTCGTCGTCGTCGGTCCAGCCGTAGACGAACAGGCGCAGCGGCACACCCACCTGTGGGGCGGCGAGTCCGACGCCGGGCGCCGCATCCATCGTCTCGAACATGTCGGCGACCAGCGTGCGCAGCTCGTCGTCGATCTGCTCCACCGCTCGGGCGGGGGAGTGCAGCACGGGGTCTCCGGAGATCCGGATCGGGAGAACGGCCATTCGCTAAGCCTAACGGCGGGCCCTGCGGGGTAGTGTCTACGGGTGCCCCCCGTCCTCAGCGAGCTCTCCGCCACCATCGCTCTCGACCCGAAGCAGTTCATCGGCATTCCGATCGCCCTGGTCGGAGCGGTCTTCCTCAGCCTCGGGGCGCAGTTCCAGCACCGCGGGGTGGCCAAGGTCGAGGCGCGCACGCACGGCGTCGACAAGGGCCTGAGCGCGAAGCAGCTGATGGCTCTGCTGGCCCGCCCGTCGTGGGTGATCGGCACGCTCATGCTGGGTCTCGCCATCGTCTTCCAGCTCACCAGCCTCGGCTTCTCGCCCATCATCGTGGTGCAGCCGCTCGGCGCGGTGGCGCTCGTCATCACCGCGGTGCTGAACTCCCGTGTGAGCAAGGTGAAGCTCAACCGCAGCTCGGTCATCTCGATCGTGCTCTGCGTCGGCGGCGTGGGGCTGTTCGTGCTGGTGGCGGCGTTCACCGCTGTCGACAAGCCCGTCACCACGCGTGACCTCATCGTCATCCTCATCATCCTGGCGATCGTGCTCCTCCTGTTCGCCTTCGGCTTCGTGGTGCTCCGCAGGCGGTTCAAGGCGATCGCCTACATCGTGGGCGCCGGCGTGCTCTACGGCTTCGTCGCCACGCTGGCGAAGGTCGTCATCAGCCGCATCTTCCAAGCGCACTTCGAGTGGCTCACCGTGCTCGCCCTGGCCGGGCTGCTGGCCGCGGCGGCGCTCGGCGGCTACTTCGTGCAGAACGCCTACTCCTCCGGGCCGCCCGACCTCGTGATCGCGGGTCTCACGGTCATCGACCCCCTCGTCGCGGTGGCCATCGGCATCACGGTGCTCGGCGAGGCGTCGCAGGCGCCGCTCTGGGCGCTCTTCGCCTTCGTGGTCTTCGGCGCCGTGGCCATCATGGGAGTCTTCGGCCTCGCGCGCTACCACCCTCAGGCCAAGCGCTAGGGTACATTTTTGCGAAGACGAACCTTCCATCACGAGCAAGAAAGACGACGGTTTGACTGACTCCCGAGTACCGAGCACCCGAGCGGATGCGCCAGAAGCGCAGGGCGAGGAGGCACGGCCGCTGAGGATCGTGATCGGCGCCGACACCTTCTCTCCCGACGTGAACGGCTCGGCCCGGTTCGCCGAGCACCTCGCCTCGGGGCTCGCCTCCCGCGGGCACGACGTGCACGTGGTCGTCCCTGCGGCGAGCCGCAAGCACGGCACCTGGAAAGAGGTCTACGACGGGCAGGTCGTCACCGCGCACCGCCTGCGCAGCTGGCGCTGGTACCCGCACGACTGGCTGCGCTTCGCCCTGCCGTGGCGCATCCGTCAGAACTCGGCCCGCATCATCGACGAGGTCAAGCCCGACGTGGTGCACTTCCAGTCGCACATCGTCGTCGGCCGCGGGCTCTCCGGCGAGGCCGAGAAGCGCGGCATCCGCATCGTGGGCACGAACCACGTCATGCCCGAGAACATGCTGCAGTTCAGCGGCATCCCGAAGTTCCTGCAGGCCTGGGCGATCCGTCTGCAGTGGGCTGCGGCGCGTCGCTCCTTCATCCGGGCGGATGCGGTGACGGCCCCCACCCGCCGTGCCGCCGACTTCTTCGAGCGGGAGACGGGCATCCACGACGTCTACGCCATCTCCTGCGGCATCAACGCCGACAGCTACGTGCCCGACTTCAGCCCGCGCACCGAGAACCGCATCCTGTTCGTCGGCCGCGTCGCCGGGGAGAAGCAGATCGACGTGCTGCTCAAGGCGGTGCAGCAGCTGCCCGCCGACCTCGACGTGAAGCTCGAGATCGTGGGCGGCGGCGACCAGCTGAAGAACCTGCAGGCCATGGCCCAGCAGCTGGGCATCGGCGACCGCACGACGTTCACGGGGTACCTTTCCGAAGAAGACCTCCGCAAGGCGTACACGCGCTCGACCGTGTTCGCGATGCCCTCCATCGCCGAGCTGCAGAGCATCGCGACCATGGAGGCGCTCGCGAGCGGGCTGCCCGTGGTCGCCGCCGACGCGATGGCGCTGCCACACCTCGTCCACGACGGCGAGAACGGCTACCTGTTCCGGCCGAGCGACGCCGGCGACCTGGCGGCGAAGCTCGAGAAGGTGCTCCGCATGCCCGAGGCCGAGCTCGAGGCGTTCAAGCGCGAGTCGCTGCGCATCGTGTCGGCGCACGACATCCAGCGCACCCTCACCACCTTCGAGCACCTCTACCGCGGCGAGCCCGTCACCGACCCGGTCGTCATTCCCCCGACCCGCGAGCCCGACGGCGCTCCTGCGTAGGGCGGACGGGACTTGAACCCGTGACCGATGGATTATGAGTCCACTGCTCTGACCAGCTGAGCTACCGCCCCGTCGGCCGGCACGAGCCGACCGCGACACCACGATACCGTGCCCGAGTCGGCATTGCGGGCGCGTTGCACGGGGAGCGCTCCCCATCGTGACGGCTCACGAGGTTGCCTACGCTCGGGGTATGAAGACGGATGCACGAGAGACCGACAGCGACAGCACGACGATGAAGCGGGTGCACTACGGTCGCGCCACCATCGACGTCGACGAGACGCAGTCGCAGCTGCTGGCCGGGCACATCCACCAGCTCTGCCGACGGCGCCGGACCGCCGTGCACACGCTCTACGGCTACGTCGGCGACGCCAGGGAGCGCAGCACCGTGCAACTCGTCATCGGGCACGGGGTGCCGACGGCGATCCTGCCGGTCGAGAGGGCGCACTCGCCAATGTCGGTCGCTGTGCCTATCGTTGAGGCACGGCAGCGGCGCAGACCCGAGGAGCAGAGTGCGAGACAGCACCCCTGAGAGAACATACGACTCACGATTCGACCGCGCCTTCCAGCCCGGTTTCGACGAGCCAGACCCCTCCTCCTCATCGGCGCGCGCCGATCAGGTCGACGCCGACGCGGCAGCACTTTTCGACGATCCGGGCCCGCACGGCGACGGCGCGGCGTTCGACGGGGCCGGCGCCCGCTTCGTGCGACCACGCCGTCTGGTCGACGGTTTCGTGGTGGCCCTCTGGGTGGTGGGCGCCGCCCTGCTGGCCGGGGGCGCGGTCGTGCTCACCGCGCTCAACGAGGCGATCTACTCGTCCAGCGGATTCACACAGAACTACCCGATGCTCATGATGATGTTCCAGTTGTCGCCCTGGTTGTCCCTGCTCGGGCTCGCCACACTCATCGGCACTGTCTTCCTGCTCGCCACCCGATGGGATGCCCGCTCATGACCCTCGAGCCGAACCACGCCCTGCCCGCCGAGACCACCGGTGCACCGCTGTCGCTCACCGAGTTCAACAACTACACAGGCGCCATCATGGCGAACCTCGAGCGGGTCATCGACGGCAAGACCGAGGCCGCGACCCTCGCCCTCATCGTGCTCATCGCCGAGGGGCATCTGCTGGTCGAAGACGTGCCGGGCGTCGGCAAGACCACTCTCGCCAAGGCCCTCGCCACGAGCGTCGGATGCACGGTGAGCCGCATCCAGTTCACTCCCGACCTCCTGCCCTCCGACGTCACCGGGGTGTCGATCTACAACCAGGTCGACCACGCCTTCGAGTTCAAGCGGGGGGCGATCTTCGCCAACATCGTCATCGCCGACGAGATCAACCGTGCCTCGCCGAAGACCCAGTCGGCCCTGCTGGAGTGCATGGAGGAGCAGCAGGTCTCGCTCGACGGCGCGACGCATCCGCTCGACCCCCCGTTCATCGTCGTGGCGACCCAGAACCCGATCGAGATGGAGGGCACCTACGCCCTGCCCGAGGCCCAGCGCGACCGCTTCATGGCGCGCATCTCGATGGGCTACCCCGACGCCGCGGCCGAGCTCTCGATGCTGCACCACCGCGAGACGACGAGCCCCCTCGACCAGCTGACCGCCGTCGTCGACAAGGCGCAGCTCGCCGAGATGATCGAGACGGCCCGCGCCATCTACGTCAGCCGCGCCGTCGAGTCGTACGTGGTGTCGATCGTGCAGGCGACCCGCAGCCACCCCGAGTTCAGGCTGGGGGCGAGCCCGCGCGGCACCCTGCACCTCGTGCGCGCCGCCAAGGTGCTCGCGGCGCTGAACGGCCGCGAGTTCGTGGTGCCCGACGACGTGAACCAGCTCGTCGTGCCCATTCTCGCCCACCGCATCGTCGCCACCCGGCGCGCCGCCGGCGACGCCCGCGGGGGCGGCCTTCAGGCCATCGCCACCGCCCTCCGAGCCATCGTCGCCTCGACGCCCGTGCCGCTCACGCGGTCGCGCGGCGCCTGACGGCTCGTCTCATGGCCAGGCCCACCACCGACCACCGCATCCCGCTCCCGACCGTCAGGGGCTGGGGTCTCGTCGTCGCGTCGGTCGCTGCTTTCGTGCTGGCCGAGGTGTTGCACCGGCACGAACTGGTCTACCTCGCCTGCTTCCTCCTCGCGGTGCCGCTCTTCTCCTACCTCTGGGTCGTGCTGCGGCGGGCTCCGCTCAGCGTGCAGCGCATCTTCACCCCCGAGTCGGGCTCCGTCGGTCAGAACATCACGGTCACCCTCCTCGTGCAGAACTGGGGGAGTCTCCGCACCCCCACGATGCTCTGGTCGGACGAGGCGGGCGCGCCCCTCCTGCCGAGCACCCCGGCCGTGCTGCCGCCGCTGCCGGGCTTCGCCTCCTCCGCGCTCGATACGCCGGTCTCCACCCCGCTGCGCTACCGGCTCGACACCCGCTCCCGCGGCGCCCACCGTGTGGGCCCGTTCACCGTCTCCATCACCGATCCGTTCGGATGCGCGCGGCGCCTCCTGCGGGTCGGCTCCACCGACAGCGTGCTGGTCACACCGGTCGCCCTCGAGCTCGCCCGCATCGACCTGCGGCTGGCCACGGGCGACGGGGCCGAGCAGGTGTCGCGCCGCCTCGTCGGCGGCGGCGAGCAGGACGTGATCGCCCGCAAGTACCTGCCGGGCGACTCGATGCGTCGCGTGCACTGGCCCGCCACCGCGAAGCATGGCGAGCTGATGGTGCGGCAAGACGACCAGCGCAACGATCAAGACGCGGTCGTGCTCCTCGACGCCGCGTCGTTCGACGAGCTGTCGTGGTTCGATGCGGCGGGCGCGTCGACGGGCCGGGCGGGTCGCGGTGCCGGCGCGGGCGCGAGCGCCGGAGCGGGAGCGGGCGCTGGTGCGGGCGCGTCAGGCGTGGACGGTCTCGACGAACTGCTGGCCGGAGGCACGGGCGGTCTCGACGCCGACGAGGTGGCCTTCGAGTGGGCCGTCTCGGCGGTCGCCTCGATCGCCGTGCACCTCATGAACGAGGGCTTCGGGGTTCGTGTGGTCGGCGCCGTGGGGGAATCAGGCGCGACCTCGGCCGACGAGGTCTACGTGGCGCCCTTTGGCGCCGCGCGTGTGCTGCGCGACCTGGCGGTCGTCGAGCCCGAGTCGCTGAACGACGCCGCGGAGTTCCGCGAGGCGGTCGATCAGGCGTCGCTCACCTCGCCCGACGCCCCTCCGGTGTTCGCCGTCGTCGCCGACGCCCCGGGGGCCGGCGACCGCATCCGGGATCTCGCCACCCTCTCCTCGCACCCCGTGGTGTTCCTCGTGGGCGGGGCGGCAGCGACGTCGCCCGGCTCGACCATCGGTGCGCGGCGCCCGCGCGGAGCGGGTCGTCGCCCGTCGGAGCAGGCGCCGAACGAGTCGAGCGAAGCCGTCGCGCTGCGCGGCGCCGGCTGGGCCGTGGTGCCGTGCCGGCCGGGAGACGACCTGCCGGCGCTCTGGAAGTCGCTCGGCGCCGCGCGAGGCCTGTCGTGAACGCCGGGGCGGCCGGCACGGCTGCGGCACCACGGGCCGGCGGCGTGGAGGCGCGGAGCGGCGCGGGCGGGACTCAGCCGCACGATTCCGCGCGTGCAGGCTCTGCCCGGGGCGGACGCTCAGGCGCCGCTCGAGCCGACGGAGGGCCGCGTCAGAGTGCCGCCGCCCTCCGTCGGCTCGAGCGGCGCGGCGCCTGGCGCAGCACCCTCTGCGTCGCGGCGGCGCTCGGCGCCGCCCTGTTCGCCCTGAGCCCGCTGCTGCAGGGCGTCGGCTGGTGGTTCGCCGTCATGGCGATGGTCACGGTGCTGCTCGGCGGCATGGCCGTCATCCGCGGGCGCGGGGCGCCCGAGCTCGTCGTCGTGCTGTCGGCGGCGCTCGGCTGGGCGGTACTGGTCGTGCTGCTCTATGCACCGGGGTCGCTGTGGATCGTCTTCCCGACCGTGGGCACCCTGAGCGATCTCGGCGCCGATCTCGACGCGGCGCGCATCTCGATCGCCGTGCAGGAGGCGCCCGCCGTCGCCGACGGCGCGATCACGCAATTGCTCGTCATGTCGGTGGGGCTCATCGCCGTGGTCTCCGACGAGCTCGCCACGGGCCTCCGCACACCCGTGCTGAGCGGCGTGGGCCCGATCGCCGTGCTCTCCATCGCGCCGCTCGTGCGCCGTGACGACCCGAACCTCGTGGTGTACGTGTGCACCGCGGTCGCATGGCTCGGCGTGTTGTGGTTCAGCTCGCGCATCGGCCGTGTACCGGAGGCCGAAGCATCCGTCTCGGCACCCGCCCGCGGGCGACCGCTCCCGACCCGCGCGGGCCGCAACGGGCTCGCCGCGACGGGCCTCGGCGCGGCGGCGATCGCGACGATGCTCGTGGTGCCCGCCGTCACCCCGGGCCTCACCGCCGACTCGTTCACCGAGCCGGGAGGCAACCTGCTGCCCTCCGTGTACAGCACCGGTGTCGACCCTTCCATCCAGCTGGGGCGCGACCTGCGGCGCAGCGAACCCGTGCTCTCGCTGAGCTACTCCACCGACTCGGAGGAGGGGCTCTACCTGCGCATGCTCACCCTCGGTGACTTCTCCACCGGCGCCTGGGAGCCCGAGCAGCCCTATTCGGCCAACGGCTACTCCCCGGGCCAGCCCTTCGGCAGCCCGCCCGGACTCGCCGCCGACGTGCCGGTCGTCGAGACCTCCACCTCCGTGTCGATCGCCGCCTTGCGCAGCGACTGGTTGCCCCTCCCGTACCCCACGCAGCGTGTCGACGGGCTCGACGACGGCTGGCTGCTCACCCCGTCGACCTTCACCATGACCGACCTGCGCGGCGACACCAGGGGTCTGGCCTACGAGGTCACCTCGCTGACGCCGCAGCCCTCCGCCGAGCAGCTCGCGGCAGCGGGGTCGGTCGTCCCCGATCCGCTGCTCGACTACCTGCAGCTGCCTGGCGGGTTGCCCCCCGTGATCGCCGACACCGCGGCCGCCGTCACCGCGGGAGCCACGACCGGCTACGAGCGTGCGGTGGCGCTGCAGGAGTACTTCCGCTCCGACCAGTTCAGCTACTCCCTGCAGACCCCGGTCGAGGGTGGTTTCGACGGCGACACCGCCGACGCCATCGCGGTGTTCCTCGACGTGAAGTCGGGGTACTGCGTGCACTACTCGGCGGCCATGGCCGTCATGGCGCGCACACTGGGCATCCCGTCGCGGATCGCCGTGGGGTACGCGCCCGGCCAGTCGCCCGACTCCACGGCGGCCGGCGGTGCCGTCTACGAGGTCTACACCGACCAGCTGCACGCCTGGCCCGAGCTCTACTTCGAGGGGGTCGGGTGGCTGCCTTTCGAGCCCACCCCCGGGCTCGACTTCACGCCACCCGACTACAGCCTCCCCGACTACGCGCAGCAGTCGTCGACCAGCGACACCGCGGCGCCGGCCCCCAGCAGCACCTCCACCTCGGCCGCCGAGCGCCCCGACGACGCCCTCGACGTGGGCGCCGGGCAGAGTCCGGAGCAGCTCGCCCTCGGCCAGCTGCGCGGCTGGGCGGGCTTCATCGGCATCGTGGCGGCCGTCGCGGTCGTGGTGCTCACCCCGTGGGCCATTCGTCGCCTCCGCCGCCGCAACCGCTTCGCCCGCCTGCTGCACCACCCGCTGCCGGGAACGCTGGCCTGGGCGGAGTGGGAGGACACGCTCGACGACCACCGGGTGCAGCGCTCACAGGGCGACACGGTGCACGACCTCGAGCGGCGCCTGCTCGACGAACTTCCGCTCGACGACGAGGCCGAGGCCGCTCTCGGGCGCTTGCGTCGTGCCGTCGAGCGGGAGCAGTACGGTGTTCCGGGTGGCGTGGGGGCGGATGCGCGGGGTGAGATCGAGAGCGACCTGCGACGGCTGCTCACGGCCATCGACGCGGGGGAGGAGCGGGGGGCACGGTATCGAGCCCGGTTCCTCCCGGTGTCACTCCTGCGCCGACGTCGGTCGGCGGCCCCGGCGGGGGCGTTCGCTCCGTAGTTCGCGGGTGAGGGCGGGCAACCCGCCCGGGAGGGTCGACAGGGTGTCGAGCCAGCGCAGGGCGGCTCCGGCGAGCTCGGCGCGGGCGAGGGCCGCGGCGTCGGCCGCGGTATCGGCCGCGGTACCGGCGTCGGCGAGCGGTGCCGGGTCTGCGGCGTCGAGCTCCGCGCGCCACGCGCGTGCGTAGCCGTCGAGGAGCGCGGTCGACTCCGGGCGGCCGAGGCTGGTGGCGAGCAGCACCTTGAACACCATGTCGGGCCAGGCGGTGGGGGAGTCGACGCCCAGCTCGGTGAACCAGGCGTCGGCCTCGGCGCGGCCGCGCGGCGTGATGCCGTAGAGCGGGAGGCCGTCTGAGGTGCTTCCCGCGGCGTGCACGAGCTCGGCCACGCTCAGGCGCTCGAGCGTGGAGTAGATCTGACCCACGTTCACCCGGCCGACGCGATCGGTGCGCTGCTCCAGTTCCCCGTGCAGCTGCAGCCCGTAGGCATCGGCCTCGGAGAGCAGCGCGAGGATTCCCGCTCGCACCGACATGGGCCCTCCGATCCGCTCCCGTAATTGTCCGCTCAGTATAGTTCTGGGAGTCGCGCGTGTCGGGGATGACACGGTTGTGATTCGCTCCGCGGCTCCGGCATAATGTGAGCACAACTGCACACGCCATCAGGTTTTCTGTTCGAGGTCGTTGGGGAAGACGCACCTCAGGAATGGAGAGAGCTATGGTGGCAACCGTCGCACGCGGAGTGGTCTACATCCACTCCGCTCCCCGCGCGCTCTGCCCCCACGTCGAGTGGGCCGCAGGTCGCGCTATCGGTCGTGCAGTGAACTTCGACTGGATCGAGCAGCCCGTGCTGCGCGGTTCCCAGCGCGCCGACTTCTTCTGGGAGGGCGCACCCGGCACCGGGGCCGCCATCGCGTCTGCGCTCCGCGGGTGGGAGCACCTCCGCTACGAGGTCACCGAAGACCCGAGCGAGGGCAGCGACGGCGGGCGCTGGATGCACACCCCCGACCTCGGCGTGTTCTACGCCCAGCTCGACTCGGCGGGCAACACCGTCATCCCCGAGAACCGCATCCGCGACGCCATGGAGACCGCCGGCACCAACGCCCTCGAACTCCACCGCGAACTCCGCCTCGCCCTCGGCCAGGCCTGGGACGACGAACTCGAACCCTTCCGCTACGCTAGCGACTTCAACCCCGTGGTCTACCTCCACCGCGTGGGGTGAGAGGCACCCACACCACACTTAGTCGCTCAACCTGCTCTCATTCCCCAAAATAAGAACACTTTGCGCGACCAACTCCGCCCGCGACTGGCACCAATTCCACCCGCGAGGTGCCACCACGAAACCCCACGCAACAGGCCCTTCCCTGACGAGCCAGGGTGAGTGCGTGGCCGCGAAGCGACCGCGTGCTCACATGTCGCGGCGCGCCGCAGAAGCGGCGGCGCGCCCCGGCAGAGCCGCGCGCAGCACGGCCCTGCCGGCAGCCAGCACAGCGCCGCCGAAGAGCTACCGGGAGCCCCCGCGATCACACAGTCCTAAACGCCACCACCGCGTTGTGCCCCCCGAACCCGAAGGAGTTCGAGATGGCGACGAGGTCGCCGTCGCCGAGGGGGCGGGGTTCGCGCACGACATCGAGGGGGATCTCGGGGTCTTGCTCGCTGAGGTTGATGGTGGGGGGAGCGGTGCGCTCCTGCAGCGCTTTCACCGTGAAGATCGCCTCGATGGCGCCGGCGCCACCCAGCAGGTGACCTGTGGAGGCCTTGGTGGCCGAGACGGGGATCGAGTGCAGGCGGTCGCCGAACACGTGCAGCAGCGCCTTGTACTCGGCGATGTCGCCGACCGGGGTGCTCGTGGCGTGCGCGTTGATGTGCGCGACGTCGTCGAGGGTGAGCCCCGAGCTCTCCACCGCGGCGAGCATGGCGCGGGCTGCAGCCGAACCCTCGGGATCGGGTGCGGTGATGTGGTACGCGTCGCTCGTGACCGCACCGCCGAGCAGCTCGGCGTAGATGCGGGCGCCGCGGGCGAGCGCGTGCTCCTCGGTCTCCAGCACGAGGGCGGCGGCGCCCTCGCCGAGCACGAATCCGTCGCGGGTGAGGTCGTAGGGGCGGGATGCCGTGGCCGGGTCGTCGTTGCGCTTCGACAGCGCCTGCATGGCGGCGAAGGCGGCGATCGGCAACGGGTGGATGGCGGCTTCGGAACCACCGGCGATGATGATGTCGGCGTAACCGGCCTGCAGGTGCTCGTAGGCGTTCACGATCGACTCGGTGCTCGAGGCGCACGCGGAGACGACGGTGCGCGCTCCGGCACGAGCGCCGAGCGACATCTCGATGGCCGCAGCAGGGCCGTTCGGCATGAGCATCGGCACGGTCATCGGCAGAACGCGGCGCGGGCCCTTCTCGCGCAGGGTGTCCCAGGCGTCGATGAGCGTCCACACGCCGCCGATGCCGGTCGCCCAGTCGACGCCGAAACGCTCGGGAACGACATCCGGTGCCCCCGCGTCGGCCCACGCCTCACGGGCGGCGATGAGCGCGAACTGGCTGCCCGGATCGAGGCGCTTGGTCTCGATGCGCTCGAGCGCCTCCGAGGCGGGAACCCGGGCCTGAGCGGCGAAGGTGATGGGGAGCTCGCGCTCGGCGACCCACTCCTGCTCGAGGGGGGTGGCTCCCGACTGGCCGGCCAGCAGGTTCTTCCAGCTCTCCTCGGCGGTTCCGCCGATGGGAGAGGTGGCACCGATGCCGGTGACGACGATCTTCTTCGTGCTCATGGTGAAACTTTCTGTGGGTGGTCAGTCCAGTGCGCGCCGGGATGGCGCAGTTCGGTCGGCGGTCTCGCAGAAGCGAGCCCGCCGACCATCCGCGTGGGGGAGGGCAGGGGCCGGAGCCTAGCCCTGGGCCGCGACGATGAAGGTCACGGCGTCGCCGACGGTCTTGAGGTTCTTGACCTCTTCGTCGGGGATCTTCACGTCGAACTTCTCCTCGGCGTTCACGACGATGGTCATCATCGAGATGGAGTCGATGTCGAGGTCGTCGGTGAAGGACTTGTCCAGCTCGACAGTGTCGGTCGCGATGCCGGTCTCGTCGTTGATGAGCTCAGCCAGTCCGGCCAGTACTTCTTCGGTGGACAATGCCATTGTTCTCTCCTTGGGGGTGTTTGTGACCGAGACTCAGTGTAGTCGCGGCGCAGGGCGGTGTTCGTGCACGGCAGGGCCGCCGCAGAGCACGGTTCAGGGCAGCACCACGACCTGGGCGCCGTAGACGAGGCCGGCGCCGAAGCCGATCTGCAGGGCGAGCCCGCCCGAGAGTTCCGGATGCTCGGCGAGCAGCCGGTGCGTCGCCAACGGGATCGAGGCGGCCGAGGTGTTGCCGGTGGTCTCGATGTCGCGACCGATCACGACCCCCTCGGGCAGTTTCAGCTGCTTCGCGAACTCGTCGATGATGCGCATGTTCGCCTGGTGCGGGATGAACGCTGCGAGGTCGTCGACGGTGACTCCGGCGGCGTCAAGGGCCTGCTTGGCCACCTTCACCATCTCCCAGACCGCCCAGCGGAACACGGCCTGGCCGTTCTGCCACAGCGTGGGCCACTCGGCCTCCTGATCGCGGAACTGGATGGACGTGCCGGTCATATGGATCTCGTCGCGCTTGGTCGCATCCGAACCCCAGATGGTGGGGGCGATGCCGGGGAACTCGCTCGGACCCACCACCGCGGCACCCGCGCCGTCGCCGAGCAGGAAGGAAATGGAGCGGTCGGCCGGGTGCACGTACTCCGAGAGCTTCTCGGCGCCGATGACGAGCACGTACTCGGCCATGCCGGAGCGGATGAGCGAGTCGGCCTGCCCGATGCCGTAGGCGTAGCCCGCGCAGGCCGCACTGATGTCGTAGGCGGCGGCGAGCGGTGCGCCGATGCGCTCGGCCACGTGCGTGGCGAGCGAGGGCGTGATGACCGGATTGCTGATGGTCGAGACCAGGATGGCGCCGATCTGCGACGGCACGATGCCCGCCCCTTCGATCGCCTCCTTCGCGGCGGCTTCGGCGAGATCGACGGCGAACACGTCGTGCGAGGCGCGCTTGCGCTCGACGATGCCGGTGCGCTGGCGGATCCACTCGTCGGAGGAGTCGATCGGGCCGACCAGGTCGTCGTTCGGCACCGAGAGGTCGCCGCGGGCGGCCCCGATCGCGTAGATGCGGGTGAACTGGGGGCCGGTGGCCTGCTTGAGGGTGGGGTGGGTCATGGCGCTGCCGCGATGCCTTCCGTGCGTAGAGGGTGGTCGGTGACGGTCGCTCAGGCGGCCTGGTCGAGGAGCTCGTAGGCTGCCGCGAGGTCGTCGGGGGTCTTCACGGCGACCGCCGGAACCCCCTTCAGACCGCGCTTGGCGAGACCCGTGAGGGCGCCGGCGGGGGCGACCTCGATGATGCCGGTGACCCCGGCGGCGGCGAAGGCCTCCATGTCGAGGTCCCAGCGCACGGGCGACGACACCTGGCCGACGAGCAGGTGGACGAAGCGCGCACCGCTCGAGACGAGGCTGCCGTCGTTGTTGGTCCAGATGGGCAGCGTCGGGTCGGCGGGGGTGACCGTGGCGGCCACCGCGGCGAGCCGCTCCACGGCGGGCTGCATGTAGTGGGTGTGGAAGGCCCCGGCCACCTGCAGCGGGATGACGCGCACGCCGCGCGGCGCCCGCTCCGCGAGTGCCGCGAGCGCGTCGGGTGCTCCGGCCACGACGATCTGCCCGCCGCCGTTGTAGTTGGCGGGAATGACGCCGACCTCGTCGAACAGCGCGAGCAGCTCGCTCTGGTCGCCGCCCACGACGGCGCTCATGCCGGTCTGGGTGAGTGCCGCAGCATCCGCCATCGCCCGCCCGCGCTCGCCCACGATGCGCATCGCATCGGTGGCCGACAGGATGCCCGCCCCGGCCGCCGCGGTGATCTCGCCCACGGAGTGGCCGGCGATGCCGCCCACGCGCTCAGCGCGGCCGTCGGCGAGCAGGGCGTCGAGGGTGAGCAGGCCCGCCGCCACGATGAGCGGCTGGGCGACCGCGGTGTCGCGGATGGTGTCGGCGTCGCTCACGGTGCCGTGCTGCACCAGGTCGACCCCTGCCGCCTCGCCCAGCTCGACGAGACGGGCCCGCACGGCGGCGTCGGCGATCCAGGGTTCGAGGAATCCGGGGGTCTGCGACCCCTGGCCGGGGCATACGACGACGATCATTGCTTCAGTCTCCCAAGAGTTCGGTCAGAGGATGTGTCGGGCACATCCAAGAGATTCGTGATTTCGTTGTCCAAGCCTCACAGTAGCCCCCGGGTCTCGCCGTCGGCTCATCGCCGCGGCGCCGAGCCGTCATGATCGTTCATCGACCCCAGGATGAGCGCCGACTGCAGGATGAGCGCCTCCCGCGCCCCCGTCGCATCCCACCCGATCACCTGGGTGACGCGCTTCAGCCGGTACCGCACCGTGTTCGGGTGCACGAAGAGCTCGCGGGCCGTCGCCTCGAGCGAGCGGCCGTTGTCGAGGTAGCACCAGAGCGTGGCCATGAGCTCGGGCGACTGGTCTTGCAGCGGCCGGTATACGCGGTTCACTAGGGTGGAGCGAGCGAGCGGGTCGCCGGCCAGGGCGCGTTCGGGCAGCAGGTCGTCGGCGAGCATCGGCCGCGGCGCGTTGCGCCAGGCGCGTGCCACGGCGAAACCCGCCAGCGCCGCCTTCGCGCTGCGCGAGGCGTCGACGAGGCTCGGCACCTCGTGGCCGAGCACGAGGTAGCCCGGGCCGAAGCCCGGCTCGAGCTGCGTGGCGATGTCGAGGAACGACAGCGGCTCGGCATCCGAACCTCCGCCGCCGTTCTCCTCCTCGGGCGTCGACGCGAGCGCGAGTCCGTTGCTCTCCGTCCCGTCGCCGTGT
This sequence comes from Herbiconiux sp. SALV-R1, assembly GCF_013113715.1. Lineage (GTDB taxonomy): Bacteria > Actinomycetota > Actinomycetes > Actinomycetales > Microbacteriaceae > Herbiconiux. The sequence continues at coordinate 1,791,906 of NZ_CP053344.1, read as the reverse complement.
GCCCCGCCGTTCACGGGCATGGCGCGCCCGATCACTAGCACCAGCCGGCCGCCCTGCACGCCGATGAGGAGGTCGGCGTTGAGGTGCCTCGCGGTGCGGCGCAGCTGATCGACGTCGAGCTGACGGGGCGTCGTGCCCACGAGCACGCTCACCTCGCCGTGCCCGTGCCAGCCGAGGGCCGCGATGCGGCTCGGCAGCTCGTCGTCGTACTCACCGCTCAGGATGCTGTCGACGACGAGCGCTTCGAGCCTCGCGTCCCACAGACCCCTGGCCTCGGCGGCGCGGGCGTAGACGTCGGCGGCGGCGAACGCGATCTCGCGCGAGTAGAGCAGGATGGCTTCGCGCAGCGACGCGTCGGCGCCCGCCACGCGGTCTTCGACCACCTCGACCACCACGCGGATGAGCTGCAGCGTCTGCTGCAGGCTCACCGAGCGGAGGAGTTCGCGCGGAGCGGAACCGAAGACGTCGGCGGCGATCCAGGTGGTGGTCGACGGGTCGTCGTACCACTGGATGAACGATTTGATGCCGGCCTGGGCGACGAGGCCGACCGCCGAACGCCGCCCCGGCGGCATGTCGCCGTACCAGGGCAGCGTGGCGTCGAGCCTCTTGATCGTCGCGGTCGAGAGCTCACCCGAGATGGTGCGCAGCCATGCGAGGGTCTGCGCTTTCGTCTTGGGCATCATCGCCCCCGACCGCGATCGATCAGCACTGTCATCAGTCGGGCGCGACTCAGCTCTCGCCGCCGGCGGAACCGCTGGTGCCCGCGGTCACGTCGTAGAGGCGGTACTTCTCGATCGCCCAGCCCGGGGCGTTCTGGTCGACTTCGCCGCGGGCGGCGAGCTGCTCGAGCACCCGCACCACGACCGAGGGGCCGTCGATCTTGAAGTAGCGGCGGGCGGCCGGCCGGGTGTCGGAGAAGCCGAAGTCGTCGGCGCCGAGCGTGGCGTACTCGCCCGGCACGAACTGCCGGATCTGGTCGGTGACCGCGTGCATGTAGTCGCTGACGGCGACGAACGGGCCCGGAGCATCCTGCAGCTTCGAGGTGAGGTAGGGCACGTGGCGCTCCTCGTTCGGGTGCAGGAAGTTGTGCTCCTCGGCGCGGAGGCCGTCGCGGCGGAGCTCCGTCCACGAGGTGACCGACCACACGTCGGCCGACACACCCCAGTCGTCGGCGAGCAGCTGCTGCGCCTCGAGCGCCCACGGCACCGCCACACCGGAGGAGAGGATCTGGGCCTTCGGGCCCTCGATCGCACCGCCCTTCAGCTTGTAGATGCCGCGCACCAGGCCATCGACGTCGAGGTTCTCGGGCTCGGCGGGCTGCACGTGCGGCTCGTTGTACACCGTGAGGTAGTACATGACGTTCGGGTCGCTGTGCGTGCCCCCGTACATCCGCTCGAGGCCCGAGCGCACGATGTGGTTGAGCTCGTAGCCGTAGGCGGGGTCGTACGAGATCACGGCAGGGTTCGTCGCCGCGAGCAGGTGCGAGTGGCCATCGGCGTGCTGCAGGCCCTCACCCGTCAGGGTGGTGCGGCCCGCGGTGGCTCCGATCACGAAGCCGCGCGCCATCTGGTCGCCCGCCGCCCACAGGGCGTCGCCCGTGCGCTGGAAGCCGAACATCGAGTAGAACACGTAGATCGGGATGAGCGGCTCGCCCTGGGTGGAGTAGCTCGTGCCCACCGCGGTGAATGCCGCGAGGGCGCCCGCCTCGTTGATGCCGACGTGGATGATCTGACCCTGCGGGCTCTCCTTGTACGCCAGCAGAAGCTCGCGGTCGACGGAGGTGTAGTGCTGGCCCTTGGGGTTGTAGATCTTGTTCGACGGGAAGAACGCGTCCATACCGAAGGTGCGCGCCTCGTCGGGGATGATCGGCACCACGCGGGTGCCGAAGTCCTTCGCCCGAGTGAGGTCTTTCAAAAGGCGCACGAAGGCCATCGTGGTGGCGATCTCCTGGTTGCCGGAGCCCTTCTTGAGGGTCTGGTAGGAGGAGTCGTCGGGGAGGGTGAAGGCCGTGTGCTTCGTGCGGCGCTCCGGCACGTAGCCGCCGAGCGCGCGTCGGCGCTCGTGCAGGTACTGGATCGCCTCGTCGTTCTCGCCCGGGTGGTAGTACGGCGGGAGGTAGGGGTTCTCCTCGAGCTGAGCATCCGAGACCGGGATGTGCATCTGGTCGCGGAAGGTCTTCAGGTTGTCGAGGGTCATCTTCTTCATCTGGTGCGTCGCGTTGCGACCCTCGAAGGCGGGGCCGAGACCATAGCCCTTGATGGTGTGCGCCAGGATGACGGTGGGCTGGCCCTTGTGCTCCGAGGCCTTCTTGAAAGCCGCGTAGACCTTGCGGTAGTCGTGGCCGCCGCGCTTGAGGTTCCAGATGTCGTCGTCGGTGTAGTCCTTGACGAGCTCGAGGGCGCGGGGGTCGCGGCCGAAGAAGTTCTCGCGCACGTAGGCGCCCGACTCGGCCTTGTACGTCTGGAAGTCGCCATCCGGAACCGTGTTCATGAGGTTCAGCAGGGCGCCCTCGGTGTCGCGGGCGAGTAGGTCGTCCCACTCGCGGCCCCAGATGACCTTGATGACGTTCCAGCCGGCGCCGCGGAAGAAGCTCTCGAGCTCCTGGATGATCTTGCCGTTGCCGCGCACCGGGCCGTCGAGGCGCTGCAGGTTGCAGTTGATGACGAAGTTGAGGTTGTCGAGACCCTCGTTCGCCGCCACCTGGAGCTGGCCGCGGCTCTCCACCTCGTCCATCTCGCCGTCGCCGAGGAAGGCCCAGACCTGCTGGTCCGACGCATCCTTGATGCCGCGGTTGGTGAGGTACTTGTTGAGCTGCGCCTGGTAGATGGCGTTGATCGGGCCGAGGCCCATCGACACCGTCGGGAACTGCCAGAACTCGGGCATGAGCCGCGGGTGCGGGTAGGAGCTGAGGCCGCCGCCCGCGTGCGACTTCTCCTGGCGGAAGCCGTCGAGCTGGTCGGCGGAGAGCCGGCCCTCGAGGAAGGCGCGGGCGTAGGTGCCGGGGGAGGCGTGGCCCTGGATGAAGATCTGGTCGCCGCCGCCCGGGTGGTCTTGGCCGCGGAAGAAGTGGTTGAAGCCCACCTCGTAGAGGGCCGCGCTCGAGGCGTAGGTGGAGATGTGGCCGCCGACGGCGATGCCGGGGCGCTGCGCGCGGTGCACGGTCATCGCCGCGTTCCAGCGGATCCACGCACGGTACTTGCGCTCGAGGGCCTCGTCGCCCGGGAACTCGGCTTCGTTCTCGGGGGCGATGGTGTTGATGTAGTCGGTGGTCGGCACCATCGGAACACCGAGGTGCAGCTCCTTCGACCGCTTCAACAGGCTGAGCATGATGTCGCGCGCCCGGCCGTGGCCCTGGGCTGCGACGAGGGCGTCGAGGGATTCATTCCACTCGGCAGTCTCCTCGGGATCGGAATCGACGTGTCCCGCCGAATATGGGTCCTGGTCGTTGACCGTCACCGTCGACCTCTTCCTCTGTTGTAGACAGACTTCTTCGTGTCGTGCGTCGTGGCCCGGGATGATGGGCGGAACGCCATCGTCCAGCCTAGTGAGTTTTAGGAGGAGCGCCGTCCGGGCGTGCGCTGCCCCGGTGTTTGGCGTTTTCGCGGAGGAGGACTACCATTGCCGCGTTTGCCGGTTGGACGGACCGGCCGGAAAGGAAGCCGATCATGGCTTTGGAGAACGACACACTCGCCCCCGACTTCGATCTGCCGAACCAGTACGGCGAGCGGGTGCGGCTGAGTCAGTTCCAGGGGAAGAAGCTCGTCGCCCTAGTGTTCTTCCCGCTCGCGTTCTCGGGCGTGTGCACCAGCGAGCTGTGCGCCCTCGAAGACAACCTGGCCCTGTTCAAAGACGCGAACGTCGAGCTCATCGGCATCTCGGTCGACTCGAAGGCGACGCTCCGCGCCTGGGCCGAGAAGGAGAAGTACGACTTCACCCTGGTCGCCGACTTCTGGCCGCACGGCGACGTGGCGAAAGACTACGGCGTGTTCCTCGAGGAGAAGGGGTTCGCGAACCGCGCCACCTTCCTCATCGACGAGAACCGCATCATCCGCGCATCCTTCATCACCGCCCCCGGCGAGCCGCGCTCCATCGCCGCATACCGCGCCGCGCTCGAAGACCTGGTCGGCGCCCGCGTCTGACATAAGCCCAGAGCTTATATTCGACAGATATTAGCGCTAAGCTAATGTCCATGAACGACACGACCGTCGCCGTCATCATCGACATCGTGGGGTCGCGGCTGCTGGCCGACCGCCGGGCCGCGCAGCTCGCGATCGAGGAGGCGTTCTCCGGCATCGACCGGCTGTCGCTCCACTCGCAGCCCATCCGGCCGACGGTCGGCGACGAGTTCCAGGCGCTCTATCCCTCACTGGGCAGCGCGCTCCGGGCGACGCTGCTGGCTCGGCTCGTCCTTCCGGCCGAGGTCGACTGCCGCTTCGGCCTGGGGCAGGGCACCGTCAGTGCGGTCGGCGAGGGAGCGGCTGCCGCGAGCATCCAAGACGGGCCCGGATGGTGGCGCGCCCGCGAGGCGATCGTCGAGGCGCACGAGAGGGAAGACGGGCGCACGCCGTCGGCCCGCAGCTGGTTCAGAGCCGACGACGAGCAGTCGGGGCTCGAGGCCCTAGTGAACGCCTACCTGCTCGCGCGCGATCACGTCATCGGGGGGATGAACGACCGGGCCAGACGGGTGACCTTCGCCACCATGACCGGCAGGTTGCAGGGCGACATCGCCGCCGACGAGGGCATCACGCAGTCTGCGGTGTCGCAGGCGCTGCGGAGATCGGGCGGGGCGAGTCTGCTCGCGACGATCGACAGGCTGGGGAAGTCGCTGTGATCCTCGGTGCTCTCCTGCTGCTCCTGGTGGGCTCGGCCGACCTGCTGCGCGTCGCGCGGCTCGGCCGGGTCGCCACCGTGGTCTCCGTCGTCGTCGTGTGGGCGGTGCTCGTCGTCGTCGTGGTGGCCGGCGTCGGCGTGCCCTGGTGGTGGGTGGTGGTCGTGGCGGGGTTCGCTGCGGTCTGGCTGGCGACGACCTCGGCGAAGGCCGACGTGAGGCGGGCCTCGGGAATCCTCCCGGGCATCGGTGTGCTCGTCGTCGTCGCGGTCTCGCTGGTGAGCCGGCCGTCGCTGGTCTCGGCGCAGGGCTTCCTCGTCGACTGGCACGGGTCGGCACCGCCTGCGGTGGCGGCCGTGCCTCTGGCGACCCTGGTCTTCGCGCTCGGGGCGCTCCTGTTCCTGATCGAGAGCTCGAACATCATCGTGAGGGCGGCGCTGCGGCCCGCGGTGGAGGAGTCGGATGCTGCTGACGCTGCGGCGATGGGGCCGGGGGTAGCCGGGTCTGGGTCTGGAGCGCCTGAGCACGCCGTGCCGACTCCTGGGCGGAGGCGGTGGTGGTCACGTCCTCCGGTCGTGGCGACGGTGTCGGCGCCCGTTCCCGACTTGAAGGGCGGCAGGCTGATCGGGCCGCTCGAGCGGCTGCTGATCGTGGCGCTGACGCTCGCCGGGGCGTTGCCGATCGTGGCCGGCATCTTCGCCGCGAAAGGCATCGTGCGCTTCCCCGAGATCTCGGCCGACGGGGCTCGCGGGTCGAAGGCCGAATACTTCCTGGTGGGCAGCCTCGTCAGCTGGTCGCTGGCTCTCGCCCTTGCCGGGGGCGTCTGGATATCAGCCCACAGCTGATATCGACCCAATATAAGCCCCTGGCTTATGCTTTCAGCCGAGCAGGCTCACGCCCCGGGCGATGACCAGGGCGAGAAGGACGAAGCCGGCAAAGGCCTCGAGGCCCATGAGCAGTTTGGCGCGATGCGTGAGCGGCATCACATCGGTGGGGCTAAACGCCATCGAGTTGCTGAGCGAGAAGTAGAGGTAGTCGACGAAGCCGGGCAGCCAGTTGCTCGACTTCGACGAGTGTGCGGCGACCTCGGGGGAGGCGTCGTGGTCTTCGTCCTGCGGGAAGCGGAAGTCGGCGGGCGGGAGCTTCGAGCGGCGGCGCTGGGTGCGCACGACGGGCCCGCCGCGGTCGATCTCCCAGTAGAGCAGGGCGAAGCCGATCACGTTCGTCAGCCACACCTGCAGGGCCGCGAGCAGCACGGTCGGCCCGTCCTCGGTGTTCGCCACGAGCAGCTGCACGAGGGCGACGAGCAGCACCTGGTTGGTGACCCCGATGATGAGCACCAGCGCCACGCTGATGCGTCGCGACCACGTGGTCTGGCGGCGCAACCGGTGCGGGTTGATGACGATGATGGGAACGAGCAGCACCAGGCACACCACGGCCACCCCGTACCGCACGACCCCGAACAGCTCGGGCGACAGAGTCACATAACTGATCAGGATGACGAGCGCCCCCACGGCCGCCGGCCACCGATGCTCCGCCTCCGCCCGCTCCTCCCGCGCCGTCGGCGCATCCTCCTCAGCCACGCCCGCAGTCTATGCCGCATGGTCGTGGCGAGGGGGTCACCGCTTGACGGGCGGCGGAGGCGTGAGAGGGGTAGCGGTGTCGAACGGATTCGCAAGACCGAGGGTCGAAGCGAGAAGAGCTGCAGTGATTTCGATTTGATGTGGCATGTACTGAGTATAACTCAGTATAGTTCCGCTACCAAGCATGCGGGATGCTCTGCCCGGGGGAGGCGCCGTGGTCTTCGTCTTGCGGAAGCGGAAGTCGCGCTTCTGAACCCTGCCCCAAGTTACTTCGGCCACCTCGAGGGCGGAGCCGCACGACCGGGTGGGCCCTACCGGGATCGAACCGATGACATCCACGGTGTAAACGTGGCGCTCTACCAGCTGAGCTAAAGGCCCCCACGCCTGACAGCGCACAACGATCCTAGCGGTTGTCGGTTGCGTCGCAGGCCATCGCGGAGGCCGTGTGGGGTGGCGACGACCTAAGATGATGATTCGTCATGTGCCGTGGTGACACCACGACCCGATCAGGGAGGCCGAATGAGAACGTCTGCGAGCCCGCGAGTGCGCGCATTCCTCGGCATGGGTGGGGTGGCGAGCTTTCACCGCTTCGAGCGGATCGCCGCGGCCGCGGGCGCCGGCAGCGCTACCGACCGTTCGGCTGCAGCTCAGGCGTCGGTGATGGCAGATCTTCGAGCATCCGGTCGACGAGCGTGGAGCGACGCCGAGTGGATCGCGTTCTGCCACGTGGTGAGCGCCTCAGCGGAGGAGACCCTCGGACTACGACCGTTCGCCGGTCAGCTCGTCACTGCGATGGCGCTCGCAGCCGGGCACGGGGTGCACCTCGCCACGGGCGAAGGCAAGACGTTGGCGGGGGCCATCGCCGCCAACGCGTACGCCTTGCACGGGAGGCGGGTCCATATGGTGTCTGTCAATGACTACCTCGCCAGGCGCGACTCCGAGTGGATGGCTCCGTTGTACGCGGCCTTCGGCGTCTCGACGGGGTGGGTGTCGGCGGAGAGTGGCACGCATGCCCGGCGGCGTGCTCACGACAGCGACGTCCTCCACGTGTCGGCCTCTGAACTCGGCTTCGACGCACTGCGCGACCGCTTCAGGGCCGATCCGACACGCGGGCCTCTGGTGCGACCCGATGTGGCCATCGTCGACGAGGTCGACGCGGTGCTGATCGACGAGGCGACCACACCCCTCGTCCTTGCGACGGCGTCGCGAGCGCCGGGCCGCGGCTACGATGCCGCCTCCAGAGAGCTCGCGGCGATCGCCGTCGCCGGCCTTCACGAAGACGTGCACTTCGAGATCGACACGGATCGCCGCAATGTCTCGCTCACCGAGGCCGGTATCGCGGCGATCGAGCACCGGATGGGCATCGCGAACCTCTTCGATGCACGCACACACGACCACCTCACGACGGTGAACCTCGCCCTCCACGCGCGCGCTCTCATGCACCGGGATGTCGATTACCTGGTGCGTGACGACCGGGTCGAGCTGGTCAGTCCCGACCGCGGCCGAGTCGCATCGGCGCAGCGCTGGCCCGACGGACTCCAGGAGGCGATCGAGGTGAAGGAGGGTATCGCCGTGAGCGCGACGAGTGAGGTGCTCGACTCCCTCACCATCCGCGATCTGATGACTCTCCACCGTACGGTCTGCGGTATGAGCGGCACGGCCGCGGAGGTGGCGCCACTCCTGTCGGAGGGATACGGCTTCACCACCGGGACGGTCGCGTCGCGCCTGCCCTCCAGGCGGGTCGACCATCCTGACCGGGTCTTCCGTAATGCCGCCGACCGCGACGAGGCTCTGCTCGCCCATGTGCGGGACGAGCACGCCACCGGTCGCCCCGTGCTCATCGGCACGACGAGTGTCGCCGCATCGGAGCGCCTCCAGGAGTCCCTGTACGAGCAGGGTGTGGATGCGGTGGTGCTCAATGCGAAGAACGACGCCGACGAGGCGTCGGTCATCGCCAGGGCCGGCGAGTTCGGGCGGGTCACGATCTCCACGCAGATGGCAGGGCGCGGAACAGACATCCGCCTGGGTGGCGCCGACGAGCGCGACCGGGAACGCATCGTCGCTCTCGGCGGGCTCAGTGTGATCGGAACCGAGCGCTACCACACGCGCCGTCTCGACCAGCAGCTCCGTGGAAGAGCGGGGCGTCAGGGCGACCCCGGGTCATCGATCTTCTTCGTTAGCCTCGACGACGACGTCGTGACGAGGAATCTAGACCTGCTTTCGGAGGAGCATGCCGAGCGCCCGCGTCGGGACGCCGCCCCGACGGGCTCCCTCGCCCCGGGCGAGCATAGTCGCGCGGGTCGCCTCATCGATCATGCCCAACGGGTCGGCGAGGCCTCGCTCGAACAGCTGCGGGCTTCCACCGTGCGCTACGCCGAGATTCCTTCACGTCAACGTTCCGCTGTGCTCCGGATGCGCGATGCCGTCGTCGATGCCGGCTTGCGAGGTCGTCGCGCGGAAGACAGCGGAGCGCGAACGTTGCTCACCGAGGTGGCGCTCGAGGCGCTTGGTGACCTCGACGCGCGTTTCGGTCGCGGGTCAACTGAGCGCTTCGCCACCTGCGCGGCCCTGTTCCACCTCGACGAGACGTGGTGCGGGCACGCTGCCGTGCTCGCCGAGGCGCGGGAGGGTATCCATCTCAGGTCGCTGGCCCGCGATGACCCGCTGGCGCAGTACACCATCATTGCCCAGCGGGAGTTCGAGGCATTCGTGCCGTCGGTCGCAGCGGCGCTCGAGACCGATCTCGTCGCGGCGGCCGGAGCCGATCGTCTGAACGACGATGTGTCCGGCTTCCTTCGCCCCGGCAGCACGTGGACCTACATGGTCACCGAAGACCCGTTCGGGTCGCCGGAGAAGCGCCTGTGGCGTCGTGCTTCGGCCCCCCTGCGTCGGCTCCTTCGCTGACGATTTCGCTGACGACTACGCAGGCGTCGTCCGCTGTGCGGCAACACCCCTGAGCGGGCATGGTTCCCTTGCCGGCCATGAGGGCGCGCGGGGTGGGGTGGGGTCGGTAGGGTTGAGGGGTGTCGACAACGGTCTCGGAGTTCAACGCGGTCGTGGAGTCGCTGTGGCCGACGGCGTTCGCTGAGGGGTGGGATGCGCCGGGGCTCGTGAGCGGAGCACCCGACGACGAGGTGAGCCGCGTGCTGCTCGCGGTCGATGCGGTGGCGGCGACGGTCGATCAGGCCGTGGGGAACGGCATCGACGTGCTGCTCGTGCATCACCCGCTGCTGCTCCGCGGGGTCACGACCGTCGCCGAGACCGGGTACAAGGGCGCTCTGCTGGCGAAGCTCATCCGCTCGCGTTGCGCTCTCATCGCCGCGCACACGAACGCCGACATCGTCGACGACGGAACCTCCGCCGTGATCGCCCGCGCGCTCGGCCTCGTCGAGCAGCGGCCCATCGTCGCGGGTGAGCGCCCCGGAACCGGCCTCGGCCGCGTCGGCCGGCTCCCCGAGCCCACGCCGCTCGGCAGGATCGCCCTCGCCCTCGGCGAACTGCTCCCCGCCACCGCGGGCGGCGTGCGGGTCGCCGGCGACTACGACCAGCGGGTCGAGACCGTGTCGCTCTGCGGGGGAGCGGGCGACTCGCTGCTCGGCGACCCGGCCGTGCGCGCATCCGACCTCTACATCACCTCCGACCTCCGCCACCACCCCGCCTCGGAGTCGCGCGAGCAGAGCTTCGCCGGCGGCGGCCCCGCCCTCATCGACATCTCGCACTGGGCCAGCGAATGGCTCTGGCTCGACGTCGCCGCCCGCCGGCTGCGGGATGCCCTGCCCGAGCTCGAGGTGACGGTGAGCGACCTCAACACCGACCCGTGGGACTTCGTGGTCACGCAATGAGCAGCAGCTCGAGCACCGCAGCCGTCACCCCCACCGCCCCCGACCTGAAGGACGTCGCATGAAGGCTCCCGCATCCGAACAGCTGAAGCTCCTCGACCTGCAGGCGGCCGACAACCTCATCGCGCAGCTGCAGCACTCGCTCCGCACCCTCCCGCAGGAGGCGCGCCTGGCAGAGCTCCAGCGCGACTCCGCCGCCGCCCGCCAGGAGTACGGCGGGGTGAACGGCGAGCTGGAGGATGCGCGGAGCGAGATCGCACGCGTCGAAGCCGACATCGCCACGGTCGAGGCCCGCGAGAAGCGCGACCGCGAGCGCCTGCAGGCGAGCTCGTCGTCGAAGGACATCCAGGGCCTCGAGCACGAGCTCACCTCGCTCGCCGCGCGCCGCTCGGCGCTGGAGGACACCGAGCTGGAGCTGATGGAGCGGGTGGAGGAGATCGAGCAGCGCCTCAGCGCGATCGCCGCCCGTCGCGACGACATCGGTGTCGAGGAGCGCCTGCTCGCCGGCACCCGTGACGAGCAGAAGGCGCGGCTCGAGGCGCAGCTCACCGCGGCGCGCCGCGATCGGGAGACGGTGGCCTCGGGCATCCAGAGCCCTGAGCTGCTCGCCCTCTACGAGAAGCAGCGCGAGCGCTACGGCATCGGCGCGGCGATGCTGCACCGCGGCGTGTCGCTGGGAAGCAACGTGGCGTTCACGGCCACCGATCTCGCGCAGATCAGGGCCGCAGCCCCCGACGACGTCATCATCGACCCCGAGTCGAGCTGCATCCTCGTGCGAACGGATGAGTCGGGGCTGTAGCGCCGAGCCGCCGACAAGGTGAATGGGCCGGCGATACGCCGGGTTCTGTAGGGACGGATCCCTGACGGCCATCTATCTAGGAGCTGCGTCACCGCAGCCCTCGAGCGGTCTACCCGGATGCTGAGCGAGCAGCCTTGGCGCATCCTGTCTGACCTTGCTCCGGGCGAGGTTTACCGAGCCGACCGCGTCACCGCGGCCTCTGGTGGTCTCTTACACCACCGTTTCACCCTTACCGCGGGCCGGAGCCCGTGGCGGTCTGTTCTCTGTGGCACTGTCTCGCGGGTCACCCCGGGTGGGTGTTACCCACCGCCCTGCTCTGTGGAGCCCGGACGTTCCTCGGCACCCGCCACCCGGCACGAAGCCGGTAGCGGGTGACGCGACCGTCTGCCGGCCCATTCACGACCGACAGCCTACTTCACGAGAGACGTGCGCTACTCCACGAGGGACGTGCGCTACCCCACCAGAGACGTTCGCTTCGTCGACAGCAGCGCCGCCCCGAGGATGCCCGCATTGTTGCGCAGCGTCGCCGGCACGATGGGGGTCTCCAGGTCGAGCAGCGGCAGGAAGTGCTCGTGGTTCTTTGACACGCCCCCGCCCACGATGAACAGGTCGGGGGAGAACAGCTTCTCGAGCGTCTCGTAATACACCTGCAGCCGCTCGGCCCACTTCTTCCAGCTCAGGTCTTCCCGCTCCTTGGCGGAGTAGGCGGCCTTGGTCTCGTAGTCGACCCCGCCGATCTCGAGGTGGCCGAGCTCCGCGTTCGGGATGAGCACGCCGTCGTAGATGAGCGCCGAGCCGATGCCGGTGCCGAGGGTGGTGACGATGATGAGCCCGCCCTTGCCCTTGGCCTCCCCGTATGTGGCCTCGCCGAAGCCCGCAGCATCCGCGTCGTTGACGAAGGCGATGTCGCGGCCGAGCGTCTTCTCGAACAGCTTCTCGGCCTCGAAGCCGATCCACTTCTTCGACACGTTCGCCGCCGACATGGTCACCCCGTGCCGCACCACGGCCGGGAAGCAGATGCCCACGCTCGCCTCGGCGGGGATCTCGCCGAGCGACCCGACGAGCTCCTTCACGGTCTGGGCGATGTCGTCGGGCTTGCCGCCGTCGGGGGTGTTGAGCTTCTTGCGATCGGTGAGCAGCTCGCCGGTGGAGACGTCGACGATCGCGCCCTTGATGCCCGTGCCGCCGATGTCGATGCCGACCGCGACGGTCGTGCCCGACGCCGGCGTCGGGGCGGGGGTGCCCTCAGACATCAGCGGTTGTCGGCCGCGTCGTCCTCGGCCCACTTCGCGCTGTTCGCGCGCAGCTTCTCGAGGGCGTGCTCGGCCTCCTCGTGGGTGGCGAAGGGGCCGACGCGGTCGACGACCGACGACTGGTAGCCCTTCTCGACCTCTCCGGTCTTCATGTTGTACCAGTACTGGGTCGAGGGGTCTTCGCTCATGGTTCCTCCGTTGTCGCTGGGTGGTCGTCATCCATCATGGCGGATGGTGACGGATGCGCGGGCGAGGCCGCGCATCCGTCTCAGTAGCTGTGTTCCTGACCCGGGTAGCTCTCCGACTCGACGTCGGCGCGGAACCGGGTGACGGCGTCGGTGAGCACGCCGCGCAGATCGGCGTACTGCTTGACGAACTTCGGGATGCGCCCGGTGGAGAACCCGGCGAAGTCGGTCCAGACGAGGAGCTGGCCGTCGACGTGCGGGCCGGCGCCCACACCGATGGTGGGGATGCGCAGCGCCTTCGTGACCCGCGCCGCCGCCTGGGCGGGCACCATCTCGAGCACCACCGAGAACGCTCCCGCCTCTTCGACGGCGAGCGCGTCGGCGAGCAGTGCCTCTTCGCCCGCGTCGCCCTTGCCCTGGATGATGTGGCCACCGAGCCCGTGCTCGCTCTGCGGCGTGAAGCCCACGTGGGCCATCACGGGGATGCCGGCGTCGACGATGCGCTTGATCTTGTCGGCGCTGCGCACGCCGCCCTCGAGCTTGACCGCGTGCGCCCGCGACTCCTTCATGAAGCGCACCGCGGTGTGCAGGGCCTCCTCGGCGCTGTTCTCGTAGGAGCCGAACGGCATGTCGGCGACCACGAAGGCGCGCTTGACCGCTCCGGCCACGCCGCGGGCGAGCGGGATGAGCTCGTCGACGGTGACCGGGACGGTGGTGTCGTAGCCCAGCACGTTGTTGCCCGCGGAGTCGCCGACCAGCAGGAAGTCGATGCCCGCCTCGTCGAAGATCTGGGCCGAGAGCATGTCGTAGCTGGTGAGGCCGGTGATGCGGATGCCGTTGTCTTTCGCGTTCTGGAAATGCCGGGTGCGCACCCGCTTCGGCGCGGAGTCGGTCGACGGCGGTGTCTGCTCTGGCATGTCCCCATCCTAGTTCCGCCGTCCGAGGCGGGGGATGCGTTAGGTTGGGGGGCACGTAACCCGAATGCGTGAAATCCTGACCCGAAGCCGAGAGGGAGACGTGGGCCGTCGAACCATCGCCCAGATCACGTGGGGTGTCGTGATCGCGGCCCTTCTCATGGCCGGCCAGAGCGCCGCGGCGAACGCCGCGGGCGTCGCCGAGCGCGAGTGCGAGCCGGGCCTGCCCGACCGCGCGGTGTGCGGCACCCTGACCGTCTCGGAGGGGCGCTCGAACCCCGAGTCGCGCTTCCTCGACCTGCCGTACGTCGTGATTCCGGCCGAGACGCAGCCGGCCACGGGCACCCCGATCGTCACCCTCGCGGGCGGCCCGGGCGAGACCACCACGTCCACCGCCGAGGCCCTCGCCGCCGACCCGCGCATCGGCGGCAGCCGCGACATCGTGGTGCTTGCGCAGCGCGGCAGCTCGGAGTCGAGCGCGCCGTTCTCGTGCCCGGCGGCGACCTCGGCCTACATCGACACCTTCACCACCGACGACCCGCCCTCGAGCGAGATGGCGGAGGTCGGGCTGGCGATGCAGGCGTGCCTGACCGCTTTCGCGGAGGCCGGAGGGGACACCTCGGCCTACACCCGCGGTGACTACTCGGCCGACCTCGTCGACCTCCGCGCCTCGCTCGGCTACCCCACCTGGACCTTGTACGGCGACTCCTGGTCGACCAAGATCATGCAGCTCACCGCGCAGCGCGACAACGCCGGCGTCGACGCCATCGTGCTCGACGGCTTCTCGCCGCTCGACCGCGACGTGAAGGGCGACGCCTACTTCGCCCTCGCCGACACGCTGAACGCCATCTCGGCCCGCTCGAACGGGGAGTACCCCGACCTGAACGGCGACCTCACGGCCGCCGCCGAGGTGTTCAGCGACGACCCCGCCCACGGGCTACTGGTGAACCCGATCACCGGCAAGCAGCGCTACTACTCCCTCACCGGCTCCGACGTGGTCACCATCGTGCAGCAGGCGCTCTACGATCCGGCGACCGCCTCCGCGGTGCCCTACCTCCTCAGCCGGCTCGCCGACGGGGAGAAGGATGCGATCAACCCGTTCATCCCCGCAGCCCTCGACCAGCTCACCTCGGGTGACCTCAGCCTGTTCTGGTTGAACGCCTGCCGTGACGAGCAGCCCTATTGGAGCGCCGACCCCACCGTCGCACCCGAGGAGGGCTCCGAGAGCACCGACCCGGTGCCGCTGCCCGTGCTGAGCTACTTCACGGCGGCCGACCAGCTCTGCGGCGCGATCGGCCTGCCGCCGTCGTCGGGTGAGCTCCGCGCCCCCACGCCGGTGTCGCAGCCGACGCTCATCTTCCGCAGCGACTCCGACCCGCTGTACGCCGGCCCGGGTGCCGAGGCGGGCCGCGCGGTGTTCGCGAACAATCAGATGGTCGTTGTGCAGGCCAACGGCCGCGCCGGCGCCGCCTCCGACGCGTGCGCGCTCGACGTGCTCGCCGGCTGGCTCGCCTCGCCGGGGTCGCCCGTCAGCACCGACAGCTGCGCCGACGCCGCGGAGGCGTTCCCGGTGCTGCCGGCCGACGCCGTGCATCCGACCTCGAGGTTCTCCTCGGTGGTCACCGCGGTCGAGCAGCGCAACTGGTTCGAGCTCACCATCCCGCTCATCTTCGCGGCCTTCGCGGCGCTGTGGTTCGTGGGCTGGGTGATCGGGGTGCTGGTGCAGGCCATTCGGCGCGAGCCGTTCGGGCTCATGCTCGCGAGCGGCATCGCCCCCGTGACGGGACTGGCCTTCCTCGGCACACTCTGGCTCACCGTCACCGCCGGCCAAGCCGCCTTCCCGGGCTTCACGCTCGTGGGCGTGCCCACGCTCACGCCGTGGCTCGGGCTGGCACTGCTCGGCGTGGGCTTCTTCGGGCTCATCCCGGTCTGGCGGCTCGGCGGCCGCGGCTCGGCGGCACTGGCGGCGAGCGCCACCCTCGTGTGGCTCGCCACCATCGTCTGGTTCGTCTGGATCGTGGTGCTGCCGAGCTAGCGACGGAGCCACTAGCCTAGAGATGGGCATGAACCGGTGCCGGAGAGAGGGTCAGTTCCGACGATGGATAAGCAACGGGACTTCGTTCTTCGTACGATCGAAGAGCGCGGCATCAAGTTCGTGCGACTGTGGTTCACCGACGTCGTGGGAACCCTGAAATCCGTTGCGATCGCGCCGGCCGAGGTGGAGGGGGCGTTCTCCGAGGGCCTCGGCTTCGACGGCTCCGCCATCGAGGGCCTCACCCGCTCGTTCGAGGCCGACGTGCTGGCGCATCCCGACCCCACCACGTTCCAGATCCTTCCCTGGCGGGGCGAGATCGACCCCACCGCCCGCATGTTCTGCGACATCACCACGCCCGACGGGCAGCCCGCCGTGGCTGACCCGCGCAACGTGCTGAAGCGCACGCTGGCGAAGGCCGCCGACCGCGGCTTCACCTTCTACACCCACCCCGAGATCGAGTTCTACCTGCTCAAGTCGTCGCAGTACGGCCCCGAGGGGCCCGAGCCGGTCGACTCGGCGGGCTACTTCGACAACGTGCCGGGCGGCACCGCCCACGACTTCCGTCGCCGTTCGGTGCGGATGCTCGAAGACCTCGGCATCTCGGTGGAGTTCAGCCACCACGAGGCGGGCCCCGGCCAGAACGAGATCGACCTGCGGTACGCCGACGCGCTCACCACCGCCGACAACATCATGACGTTCCGCACGGTCATCAAGGAGGTGGCGATCGAGCAGGGCGTCTACGCCACCTTCATGCCGAAGCCGCTGTCGGGTCACCCGGGTTCGGGCATGCACACCCACCTCTCGCTGTTCGAGGGCGACGCGAACGCCTTCTACGAGCAGGGCGCCGAGTACCAGCTGTCGAAGATCGGCCGCAACTTCATCGCCGGCCTCTTGCGTCACGCGCCCGAGATCACCGCGGTGACGAACCAGTTCGTCAACTCCTACAAGCGGCTCTGGGGCGGCGACGAGGCCCCGAGCTTCGTCTGCTGGGGCCACAACAACCGCTCGGCCCTGGTGCGTGTTCCGCTCTACAAGCCGAACAAGGGCCAGTCGTCGCGCATCGAGTACCGCGCCATCGATTCTGCGGCGAACCCCTACCTCGCCTACTCGCTGCTGCTGGCCGCGGGCCTCCGCGGCATCGAGGGCAACTACGAGCTGCCGCCCGAGGCCGAAGACAACGTGTGGAGCCTCACCGACGCCGAGCGCCGTGCCCTCGGGTACGACGCCCTCCCGGCCTCGCTCGACCGGGCGATCAGCCTGATGGAGGAGTCGGAGCTCGTCGCCGAGACCCTCGGCGAGCAGGTCTTCAACTACGTGCTGCTCAACAAGCGTCAGGAATGGAAGGCCTACCGCGCTCAGGTGACGCCGTACGAGCTGAAGTCCAACCTCGAGATCCTCTGAGTCACGGCGCCCGGGGGCGCCCACCGTCATGCCGCGTTCCAACACCACCCTCACCGACCTGGCCCGGGCCGGCTTCTCCCGGCTGAGCTGGGCGGGCGAGGAGCTGGCCGCGCTCGGTGAGCGTTCCGGCGTGGCGTCGGGTGAGCTGATCGCCGCGTTCCGCGACGCGCCCGACCCCGATCTGGCGCTCGAGGGTGTGCTCCGGCTCGAGCAGCGCGCTGCCGACCTCACGCACGCCGCGCTCGGTGAGGAGGTGCTGCGCAGGCGCACGGTGCGTGTCTTCGGCGCCTCCGAGGGGCTCATCGACTTCTTCTGTCGGCACCCGGCCCAGCTCGCCTCGCTCGGCGACGCACGGCTCGAGCTGCCCGATGCCGAGGAGGCCAAGCGCGAGCTGCTCGCCTCCGTGGAGGCGCACGACGGTTTCTCCGGTGTGGTGGGTGAGAACGCCTGGACCGCCCTGCGCATCCGGTATCGCGTGCTGCTCGCGCGCGTCACCGCCTTCGACCTCGAGCAGCCCAACCCCGTGGCGGGGCTCGACAGCGTGGCACGCAGCCTCGCCGATCTCGCGGCGGGCGCCCTCGAGGCGTCGCTGGCGGTGGCACGCACGGAGGTGTCGACCAAGGGGCACGGCCTCTGGTTCTTCCCGGCCGAGCAGGTGCGCGCGACGCGCTTCGCCATCATCGGCATGGGCAAGGCCGGCGCGGGGGAGCTCAACTACGTCAGCGACGTCGACGTCATCTTCGTGGCGGAGGGCGACGAGGCGGCCGGTCTCACCACGAGCACCGCCGTCGAGATCGGTACGCGCCTGGCGATGGTCACGATGCGGGGCATCGGCGAGACCGGGCTCGAGCCCTCGCTGTGGGAGGTCGACCCGAACCTGCGCCCCGAGGGCAAGGCGGGAGCGCTCGTGCGCTCGCTCGAGTCGCACGCCGCCTACTACGACCGCTGGGCGAAGAACTGGGAGTTCCAGGCGCTGCTCAAGGCGCGCCCGCTGGCCGGCGACCTCGAGCTCGGCGACGCGTACACAAGTGTCGTCGCCCCGAAGGTGTGGTCGAGCGCGTCGCGTGAGAACTTCGTCGAGTCGGTGCAGCGGATGCGCGAGCGGGTCACCGAGCACATCAAGTCGTCAGACGTGGAGTACCAGCTGAAGCTCGGGCCGGGCGGGCTGCGTGACATCGAGTTCACCGTGCAGCTCTTGCAGCTCGTGCACGGGCAGACCGACGAGCGGGTGCGCCAGCGCTCGACGCTCGAAGCCCTCGCGGCCCTCGCCGAGTTCGGCTACATCGGGCGGGTGGAGTCGGTGGAGTTCGCGCAGGACTACCGCATCCTGAGGCTGCTCGAGCACCGCCTGCAGCTGCGGCACCTGCGACGCACCCACCTCATGCCCCGCGATGAGGCCGAGCAGCGCGTGCTGGCCAGGGGGAGCGGCCTCGCCTCGAGCGCGAGCGAGCTCGTCGCCCGCTGGAGCGACGTGAAGGTGCGCGTGCGGAGCCTTCACGAGCGGCTGTTCTACCGGCCGCTGCTCGCGGCAGTCGCGGCGCTGTCGCCCGACGAGCAGGCGCTCACCAGCGAGCAGGCCGAGGCCCGGCTCGCCGCCATCGGCTTCGAGAACCCGGGCGGGGCGCTCGCCCACATCGCCGCGATGACGGCGGGGGTGTCTCGGCGAGCGTCGATCCAGCGCACCCTGCTGCCCGTCATGCTGCAGTGGTTCGCCAACGGCGCCGACCCCGACTACGGCCTGCTCGCCTTCCGGCGGCTCTCCGACACCCTCGGCGAGACGTACTGGTTCCTGCGCATGCTGCGCGACTCCTCGGGCGCCGCGGCGCGCTTGACGCAGCTGCTCTCGGGCTCGCGGTTCGTGGGCGAGCTGCTGGAGCGCATCCCCGAGGCCGCCGCCTGGCTCGAGAACGACGAGGAGCTGCGGCCGCGCCCGCTCGAGCTGCTGCTCGAGGAGGTCGCCGCGATCGCGGCTCGGCACGAGTCGCCCGACACCGCGGCGATGGCGTTGCGCTTCGCGCGCCGGCGCGAGGTGCTGCGCATGGCGATCTCGTCGATCCTCGGCATGGTCACCGTCGAAGAGCTCGGTGCGGCGCTCACGGCCATCACGACCGCGCACCTCAGGGGCACGCTGAGCGTGATCAGGCAGTCGGCGGCGCCGGCCTCGGGCGACGGCATCGAGTTCGCCATCATCGGCATGGGCCGCAACGGCGGGGGTGAGCTCGGCTTCGGCTCCGACGCCGACGTGCTCTACGTCTACCGGCCGGTGCGGGTCGACAAGCCGACGGCGCAGTCGGTCGCCCAGTTCATCGTGAACGAGCTGAACCGGCTCACCGACGACAGCCGGCTGCCGCTCGTGCTCGACATCGACCTGCGGCCCGAGGGCAAGAACGGGCCCGCGGTGCGGTCGCTGGAGTCGTACGCCGCCTACTACGAGCGCTGGTCGCTGACCTGGGAGGCCCAGGCGCTGCTGCGGGCCAACGGGGTCGCGGGCGACCAAGCGCTCATCGACGACTTCCACGCCCTCGCCGACACGGTCAGGTACCCCGCGAACATCTCCGAGACCGAGGTGCGCGAGGTCAAGCGCATCAAGGCGCGGGTGGAGAAGGAACGGCTGCCGCAGGGCGCCGACCCGGCCCGGCACCTCAAGCTCGGGCGGGGGTCGCTGAGCGACGTCGAGTGGCTGGTGCAGCTGCTGCAGCTCGAGCACGCGGCGCGGGTGCCGGCCATCCGCACCACCTCGACGCTCGAGGCCCTGAAGGCGGAGGAGGACGCCGGTCTCATCGGGCACGACGACGCCCGCCGGCTTCACGACGCCTGGATCTTCGCCAGCCGGGCCCGGTCGGCCATGACGCTGTGGACCAACAAGACCTCCGACGTGCTGCCCACCGACCGCCGGCAGCTCGAAGGGGTCGCCCGGCTGCTCGAGTACCCGCCGGGTTCGGCGACGCAGCTCGAGGAGGACTACCTGGGGGTCACGCGCCGATCGCGGGCGGTGTTCGAGCGGCTGTTCTACGGCGGCTGAGGTCGCCGGGGCGGCCGTGCTCGGGGGCCGGGCCGCGCTCCTTGGGCGGGCGGTGCTCGCTGGGAGGATGCCGCTCGTTACGCAGCTGTGATGCGCGCCGCCGGTGCCGCGGGAGGCCGCCGGGGTACCATTTTCAGTGACGGATGGGGCGCATCCGTCGGCGCGGATCGAGGGTTGCATGACGAGGCTGAGGCGTGGTCGCGCGCTTCTGCACGTTCTCGCCGCGGCCTCCGTCGGGGCGCTGGCGGTCGGTGGTGCTGTGGCGCCCGCTGCGGCGGCCTCCGCACCCGCCGCTGCAGCCTCTGCCCCTGCGCCCGCTTCCATCGTGAGTGCTCGCGCGGCTTCGAGTTCCCTCTCGCAGCTCGCCTCCGAACCCACGCCCGCGCCGTCGTTTCCCGGCGCCTCCACCAGCCCCACAGGCTCGCCCACCCCCACCTCCGCCCCCGACGACCGGGTGCCGGCCGTGGTGTCGCTCGAAGCGCCCGACGAGCTCGCTTACGGCGACTCGGCGCGGGTCGTCGCCCGGGTGACCGACGGCGCCGGCGCGCTGGCTGCGGGGAGCGTGCAGTTCATCGCCCACGACGGTGTCGAGCAGGGGGCGCCCGTGCCGCTCACCGACGGCACCGCGCAGTTCACCTTCACCGGCCTCGCCGAGACGGCCGGCGGGGAGCTCGCCCTGCCGAGTCCTGGCGCGCTCGTCGTGGGGGCGAAGTTCCTCCCGGCCGGGGGCAGCCCGCTCGCGCCGTCGGTGAGCACCACCGAGATCGCCGTCGAGACGGTGGCGACCTCGGCGACCGTCGAGTACACGAGGGGCTCCGACCTGGTGAGCGGTCGTGCCATCTCGGTGACCGCCACCGTCGAGCATCCGGTGGCCGGCACCGCCTCGCTGAGACCGGCTGCCGTCTCGGGCGCCGTCGAGTTCTACTACGACGGTGCGCTGGTCTCGACCTCGCCCGTGTTCGCGCTGCCGGGAGACCCGCGCGGCTACGCCCTCGCCGACATCACGCTCGGCGGAGCGGGAGACCGGTCGCTCGTCGTGACCTACACCGGTGACGCCGTGTACGACGCCTCGTCGAGCCCGACCGTGGTGGTGCCGGTGGCGCCCGCTGCCGCCGCTGCTCCGGCACCCGCAGCCCCGGCCCAGCCGCAGCAGCCCGTCGCCCCGGCGCCTGCCGGAGATCCTGCCGCCGTTGCGCCCGACGGGGGAGCGGCGGCCGGGAGCGGCGACGACCCGGTGACGATCTCGTCGACGAGCGTGAGCGAGGAGGCATCCGTCGGCCCGTCGTTCTGGCTCGTCTTCATCGCGATCTTCGCCGGTCTGATGCTGGTCGCCTCCACGTCGGCCCTCGCGGTCGTGCAGTCGCGGGCCCGACGCCGCGCCTCCCGCTGAACGTCTCGACAACCAAGGGGCCGCATCCTCCCCAAAGGATGCGGCCCGGAATGGTTCGTTACCCGACGAACCGAACACCCTCAGTGTAGGGACTCCGTGTTTCGGGATGGTTACCCCGGCTACCCCCAGAACGGGGTGCACGTGGATGGGGGCCTCTGCTGCGGGCGCGGATGGGCTACGGTCGACGGTATGGGGGACATCACACGCCGAGACCTGATGCGCGGCGGGGCCTGGGCGGTGCCCGTGGTGGCGGTGGCCGTCGCAGCGCCGGCCGCGGCCGCGTCGACGACGCCGATCACGCTGAACCTGCTGTACATCGGGCCGAACAACGGCGAGTACGTCTATCGCGTTCTCGTCGAGGGTGCGGGTGCCGCACGAGCGGACTGGCCCTACGAGGTCGAGGTGCTCGAGCTCGACAGCGCGACCTGGGACGTGCACTCCCGCGGCACTCTCGACGTGAACGGCATCTCCTTCTTCTTCCTCTCGCCTCAGGTCGTCTCGTCGTACCTCGCGGTGCGTGTCGTCGCGCTGCAGCCCTCCGGAGAGGTCATCATCGGGGGGCCGTTGAACCTGCCGCCCGCCTGACCCGTCGGCCGGCGACGCGTCCGCACGATCCGCCCGGGCTACAGCTGGGCGGTCAGCGTCTGCGAACCCTGCGACAGCCCGGGGGCGTTCGCGAAGACGGTGAGCACGACCTCGGTCGGAGACGGGGCGCCGGTCTGCCAGGCGGAGGCGTTCACGTACAGGCCATCCGGTGTCGACGATGCCCCGGCCGCGAGGGTGATCATGTAGACGTCACGCGCAGGGCTCGACCACCCGTTGCGGTAGGCGGCCCCGACCGTCGTCGGCGAGTAGGCCACCGTCACGGTGATGGTCAGCGTCTCCGACGTGGGGTTGGTGACGATCACGGCCGCCTCGATGGTGCGGATGGCCGGGTAGAGCTGTTGTGTCGTGACCAGGGGAACAGTCTGGATGCTGGCCGCTGCGGCCGGCGCAGCCACCGCCACCGCGAGGACAGGTACACCCCACGCACCGACCCGGAGGACCGACCGTCTCGAAACATCGCTCATGACGCGAGGCTAACGGACGCCGACGTCGCGTCCCCTCGTATCCAGTACGAGGCAGACGACCGACTCGCCGTCTGAGTGCAGGCGCTCCCGGAAACGGCGAATCCGCACGAACCACCCGGGGGCGGTGCGTGCGGATTCGACGGGGTCAGCGACTAGACGCCGTAGTAGAGCTCGTACTCGAAGGGGTGCGGGCGCTGGGCGATGGGCTTGATCTCGTTCTCCCGCTTGTACGAGATCCAGGTCTCGATGAGGTCGGGGGTGAACACGTTGCCCTTGGTGAGGAACTCGTGGTCGGCCTCGAGCGCGTCGAGGGCCTCGCCGAGCGAACCCGGCACCTGGGGGATGTTCTTGGCCTCCTCGGGCGGCAGCTCGTAGAGGTCCTTGTCGACGGGCTCGTGCGGCTCGATGCGGTTCTGGATGCCGTCGAGGCCGGCCATGAGCTGGGCGGCGAAGGCGAGATAGGGGTTGCCCGACGCATCCGGAGCGCGGAACTCGATGCGCTTGGCCTTCGGGTTCGTGCCGGTGATCGGGATGCGGATCGACGCCGAGCGGTTACCGGCCGAGTACACCAGGTTGACGGGAGCCTCGAAGCCGGGAACCAGACGGTGGTAGGAGTTCACGGTCGGGTTGGTGAACGCCAGCACCGCGGGAGCGTGCTTCAGCAGACCGCCGATGTACCAGCGCGCCAGGTCGGAGAGGCCGCCGTAGCCCGCCTCGTCGTAGAACAGCGGCGAGCCGTCGTTCCACAGCGACTGGTGGGTGTGCATGCCCGAGCCGTTGTCGCCGAACAGCGGCTTCGGCATGAAGGTGGCGGTCTTGCCCCACAGGTTCGCGGTGTTCTTGACGATGTACTTGAACTTCAGGATGTCGTCGGCCGCGTGCACCATGGTGTCGAAGCGGTAGTTGATCTCGCCCTGGCCGGCGGTGCCGACCTCGTGGTGGGCGCGCTCGAGGATGAGCCCGGCGTCGATGAGCTTCAGCGAGATGTCGTCGCGCAGGTCGGCGTGCTGGTCGACCGGCGAGACGGGGAAGTAACCGCCCTTGAAGGGGGTCTTGTTGGCGAGGTTGCCACCTTCTTCGACGCGGCCCGTGTTCCAGGCGGCCTCGGAGGAGTCGACGGAGTAGAAGCTCGAGTTCTGCTTCACTTCGTAGCGCACGTCGTCGAAGATGTAGAACTCGGCCTCGGGGGCGAAGAACGCGGTGTCGGCGATGCCGGTCGACGCGAGGTACTTCTCGGCCTTCTTGGCCACCTGGCGCGGGTCGCGCGAGTAGATCTCGCCGTTGCGCGGGTTGTAGATGTCGAAGACGAGGATGAGGGTGCGCTCGGCGCGGAAGGGGTCGATGTAAGCCGTGGAGACATCGGGGATGAGCTGCATGTCGGACTCGTGGATCGACGCGAAGCCGCGGATCGACGAGCCGTCGAAGAGCTGACCGACAGCGAAGAACTCCTCGTCGACGGTGGACGCGGGGATGTTGAAGTGCTGCTGCACGCCGGGAAGGTCGGTGAAGCGGATGTCAAGGAACTTGACGTCGGTGTCCTTGATGAACTTGAGCACCTCGGAAGAATCACTGAACATGTGAAGGGGTCTCCAACTGGCTTGGAACTGGAAAAACTACGAAAGAGTAGCCACGCCCAGGGTAGCGTGACCCGATTACCCGTCCGTGACGCCATTGTTTCGGGGATGTTACGGCGCTACCTCTTGACGAGCACCGTTCCGGAGAAGACGTCGTGAAGGCCCCGCTGGTCGGAATCCCAGATGAGGGCCGGAATGAGGAGCATCAGCAGCACGGTGCGGAGGATGGGCCGCCACCAGCCGGCGTAGCCGCCGTCGAGTCTCACGACACGCAGGCCGAGAAGCAGGTGACCGAGGCCGCCGCCGAGCGTGACCATGAGCACGACCTGCTCGACGAGGAAGATGACGCTCGACGCCCACGGGCTCTCGAAGAAGAACGCGAAGTAGATGACGTAGCAGAAGGCGAAGTCGATGAGCAGAGCCGCGATGCGGCGACCGGGACGGGCGACCGATCCGTGGCCTTCGCGGTTGAAGCCGAGCCGCTCGCCCGGCCACTGACTCGGTGCAGCGCTTCCCGAGGAGGTGGTCACCCGAGCCTCAGCGACCGCGCTGGGGGCGCATCCGCATGGGGTCGATGCCCTTCGGGATGGGCAGCGGCGAGTTCGACAGCGAGCTCAGGCGGTTGCTCACCGCGAGCACCTCGGGCTTCGTGAGGTTCGGTTTGAGCTTGGCCATCTGCGCCGCGACGCGGTGCAGCGGCACGGCGTCGGCGTCGGGGCCGACGGAGAGGAAGGTGACCGGCACGTTCGGGAGGATGCGCAGCACCTTGCGGCGCTCCTCCTCGAGCATCTTCGTGGTGCGGCTGCGCGGGCCCTCGCTGATGAGCACGACTCCACCGCGGCCGACGGCGCGGTAGACCGCATCCTGCGTCTTGCCGTTCACGGCGACGGGCATCTCGCTGCCCGTCCAGCTGCGCTTCAGCGAGCTGCGCAGCACGGCGCCGACGGCACCCGGCTGCCCTTCGATCTGCTTGTACGCGGCGCGCTCGGCGCGGCGGCCGAGGATGATGAGGGCGGCGAGGAGACCCGCGAGCACGCCCGCGAGAATCCACATGACCATGCCGAAGACGTTGCCGCCCGCGAAGATGAGCGCGGCAGCCACGCCCGCCAGCACGGGGAGCGCGAAGCCGAGCACCATGAACCAGACGGCGTTCGAGTCGTAGCGGCGGGTCATCTGGAAGACCTGCCACATCTGCTTGATGCGGCCCGGCTCCTTCGGCTTCTTGGGTGCGGTGTCGGTCTTGCGTGCCATACCACCAGGATACTTCGTCCCGCTCGCGCTCCCGCGCACGGGAATTGTGCACAGACGGATGCTCGCGCGACTTTCTGCACAGGTTGCGTCGTGCGGGACCATGTCGGGGCAGCGTCGGCGGAACATCGTGGGCATGCGAAGTGAATCCGGGCCGGTCGTTGCCGGGTATCGGCTGATCGAGCTGCTGGCGGTGGGCGAGCGGGCCAACGTGTTCCTCGCGCGGCGCGTGGGCGGCGCTGGAGCGAGGGAGGAGGGGGAGGAGGTGGTGCTGAAGGTGAGGCTGGTGCGGGGCCGGCACGCGGAGGGTGCCGGGGAGGTCGAGGTGCTGGAAGGCTGGCGGGAGCCGGAGTTGGAGCTGGAGCCGGGGCCGGGGCCGGGCGGTTCGGCTGATCGCGCGGCGCGGGTGACCGGGCGGGAATCTGAGGAGGATGAGCGCGTGACGGGGTCGCATCCACCTGAGTGGTGGACCTGGGAGCAGGAGGCGACGGGGCCCGACGATGACAGGCGCGAACTCAGCGTGGCGGAGGCGATAGACCCGGCGCTGGAGGCGGTCGTCGAGCTTGTGCGCGTGGTGCGGAGACGCCTGCGGGGGAGTCGGCGGGCCTTGCTGGCGACGCCACGAAGGAAGATACTCGCGGGCGGGGTCGTGGCGGCCGTCGTGGTCGTGGCGGCGGTCTGTGGTGCGATGCCCGGCGGTGATGCCGCAGGGTCCGGGCCGCCGCGGGCGGATGCGTCCGCGTCTGCGTTTGCGCCAGCGGCTGCGTCTGAGTCAGCGCCGGCGGCGGCGTCCGCGTCTGCGTTGGCGGCGGCGCACGTATCGTCACCTCCGACAGGCACGGCGTCTGCGGTGTCGGCGAGTGCGGGTGAACCTGTCGAGGCGGCAACGCGCGACGTGGAGAGGCGGGGCGCGAGGCTCGAGGGGGCGCGGGTGGTGGAGGAGCTGGGCGGCGCGGTGGTGGTCGGCGGGACGGTCGTGGCGGGCGCACCGGGGGAGGAGACGACGAAGCCGGTCTCGCTCCTCGTGGTGAGGAGCGAGACCGGCTGGGTGGTCAGAGCTGTCGACGCGTGGCGCGACGACCCGGGCTAGATGCCGAGGTCGCCCTCGAAGTCGCCGTCTTCGAGGCGGTTCTTCACCGCGCTGAGGAAGCGGGCGGCGTCGGCGCCGTCGACGATGCGGTGGTCGTAGCTGAGGGCCAGGAACACGGTCGAGCGGATGGCGATCGCGTCGGTGCCGTCGACGGTCACCACGGCGGGCTTCTTCACGACAGCACCGGTGCCGAGGATGGCGACCTGCGGCAGGAACACCAGCGGCGTGTCGAACAGCGCGCCGCGCGAGCCGGTGTTGGTGAGCGTGAAGGTGCCACCGGCCAGCTCGTCGGGCTTCAGCTTGTTGTCGCGGGTGCGGGCGGCGAGATCGGCGATCTGGCCGGCGAAGCCCGCTATGTCGAGGTCACCGGCGTTCTTCACCACGGGGGTGAGGAGTCCGCGCTCGGTGTCGACGGCGATGCTGATGCTCTCGTGGTCGGGGTAGACGATGTTCTCGCCGTCGACGGTCGCGTTGATGACGGGGAACGCCTTCAGCGCCTCGGCCGCAGCGACCGCGAAGAACGGCATGAACGACAGCTTGGTGCCGGTCTTCTCGAGGAACGACGCCTTCACCTTCTCGCGCAACTGAGCGACCTTGGTGACGTCGACCTCCACGACCGTGGTGAGCTGAGCGGAGGCCTGCATCGAAGCGACGGCGCGCTCGGCGACGACCTTGCGCAGACGCGACATCGGCTGGGTCGTGCCGCGCAGCGGCGAGACCTCGAGCGGCGCGCGCTTCGCCGCAGCCGCCGGGGCTGCCGCAGCTGCCGGAGCCTCGGCGGCGGCGATGACGTCTTCCTTGCGGATGCGACCGCCGACACCCGTGCCGGTGACCGACGCAAGGTCGACACCGCGGTCGTGGGCGAGCTTGCGCACGAGCGGCGTGACGTAGCCGGCGTTCGATCCCGACGAAGCGGGCGCCGGAGCGGCGGGAGCAGCAGCAGGCGCCGGAGCCACAGCGGGTGCGGCAGCCGGAGCCGGAGCGGCAGCCGGTGCCGGAGCAGCGGCGGGAGCGGGAGCAGCGGCCGGAGCCGGAGCGGGCTCAGCGGCGGGCGCCGGGGCGGCCTCCGGAGCCGCGGCCGGAGCCTCCTGCACCGGAGCGGGCTGCTCGGCCGGGGTCTCCTCGGCGGGCGCGGGCGCCTCGGTCGACGGCTCGACGACCTCGGCGGGCGCCTCCTCAGCCGGGGCCTGCGGCTCGGCGGCCGGAGCACCGGCGCCCGAGCCGTCGCCGATCGTCACCAGAGCGGTGCCGACCTCGACGGTCTCGTCTTCCTGCACGAGGATCTCCTCGATCACACCCGCCACCGGCGAGGGGATCTCGGTGTCGACCTTGTCGGTCGACACCTCGAGAAGGGGCTCATCGACCTCGACGCGATCGCCGACGTTCTTGAGCCATCGGGTGACCGTTCCTTCGGTGACACTCTCACCGAGTGCGGGAAGGTTGACGGATTCGCTCATGACCTTTGTCTCCTTATGGAACGGTTCGTTGCAAGCCTACTGGCGTGGGTGGTGCTGCGCTCGGGGGAACCGGCTCAGATGGCGTGGAGGGGCTTCCCCGCCAGCGCGAGGTGGGCCTCGCCGAGGGCCTCGTTCTGGGTCGGGTGGGCGTGGATGAGCGGAGCGACGTCTTCGGGATACGCCTCCCAGTTCACGATGAGCTGGCCCTCGCCGATGAGCTCGCCGACGCGCGCGCCGATCATGTGGATGCCGATGACCGGGCCGTCGTTCACGCGCACGACCTTCACCGAACCGGTGGTGCCGATGATGTGGCTCTTGCCGTTGCCGGCGAGGTTGTAGTCGTACGACGAGATCTTGTCGGCGCCGTACTTCTCGGCGGCCTTCGCCTCGGTGAGGCCGACCGATGCGACCTCGGGGTCGGAGTAGGTGACCTTCGGGATGTTCACGTCCTCGACGATCTGCGGGTTCAGCCCCGCGATCTCCTCGGCCACGAAGATGCCCTGCTGGAAGCCGCGGTGGGCCAGCTGCAGGCCGGGGACGATGTCGCCGACGGCGTAGACGCCGGGCACGCTGGTCTCGAGGCGGTCGTTGGTGATGACGAAGCCGCGGTCGACGGTGACGCCGACCTCTTCGAAGCCGAGTCCCTGGGTGGCGGGGCCGCGACCGACGGCCACGAGCAGCAGCTCGCCGTCGAAGGTCTTGCCGTCTTCGAGGGTGACGACGACGCCGTTCTCGTTCTGGGTGACCCCCGAGAAGCGCACGCCGAGGTTGAAGGCGATGCCGCGCTTGCGGAAGGCGCGCTCGAACTGCTTCGAGATGGCCTCGTCCTCGTTGGGCACGAGGTGCGGGAGCGCCTCGACGATGGTGACGTCGGCGCCGAACGACTTCCAGACGCTCGCGAACTCGACGCCGATGACGCCGCCACCGAGGATGACGACCTTCTTCGGCACGAAGTCGAGCGACAGGGCCTGCTCGGAGGTGATGACGCGCCCGCCGATCTCGAGACCGGGGAGCGTGCGCGAGTACGAACCGGTGGCGAGCACGATCTTCTTGCCGCGGATGACGTCGTCGCCGACCTGCACCGTGGTGGGGGAGGTCAGTCGGCCCTCACCGGCGATGGTGGTGACGCCGCGCGCCTTCACCAGGCCCTCGAGGCCCTTGTACTTCGACGAGACGATGCCCTCGCGGTAGGCGGTGACCGCGGCGATGTCGATGCCCTCGAAGCTCGTGGTCACGCCGTACTTCGCCGACTCGCGCGAGACGTCGGCCACCTCGGCCGAGTGCAGGAGCGCCTTGGTCGGGATGCAGCCGCGGTGCAGACACGTTCCACCGACCTTGTCCTTCTCGATCATCGCGACCGTGAAGCCCAGCTGGCTGGCGCGCAGTGCGGCTGCGTAGCCGCCACTGCCACCGCCGAGGACCACAATGTCAAAATTCTGCTCCGACACCACGTAACTCCCTCGTGCATCAATGCTCTGCGCCCTCAGATTCGGCGCAGGGAAAGGGCGAGATTTTTTCGCCCCTCCGAGCCTACTACGCGCTGGTATACAACTCGGCAAATCGGAGCAGGGCACGCACGGTGGCTCCCGTGGGTCCCTTTACGGTGTACCCGTAGCCACCCTCCTTGTTGTGCGCGGCGCCCGCGATGTCGAGGTGCGCCCAGGGAATGGGGGTGCCGTCTTCGCGGTCGCCGACGAACTCCTTCAGGAAGACGCCGGCCACGAGCATCCCGCCCGCGGTGTTGCCCGGCTTCACGTTGGCGATGTCGGCGATGTCGGAGGCGAGCATCGGGCGCAGCTCCCCGGGGAGCGGCATGGGCCACAGCGTCTCGCCGGTCTGCCTGGCCGCCTCGACGAGCCGCCCGACCACCTCGTCGTCGCCCATCGTGGCGACGTAGCGGTTGCCGAGCGCGACGATGGCGGCGCCGGTGAGCGTCGCGACGTCGACGATGACGTCGGGGTTCTCCTCGCCCGCGGCGACGATGCCGTCGGCCAGCACGAGTCGGCCTTCGGCGTCGGTGTTGAGCACCTCGACCGTGCGCCCGCCGCGGATGGTGAGCACGTCACCCGGCCGGATGGCCGTGCCCGAGGGCATGTTCTCGGCGAGGCAGAGCCAGGCCGTGATGCGCACCGGCAGCCCGAGCCGCGCCGCGGCGACGGTGGCGGCGAGCACGGTGGCGGAGCCCGCCATGTCGTACTTCATGCCGATCATCGACACCGGGGGCTTCAGCGAGAGCCCGCCGGTGTCGAAGGTGATGCCCTTGCCCACCAGCGCGAGGTGAGCGGATGCTCCGGCCGGCGAGTAGTCGACCCGCACCAGGCGAGGTGGTCGGCTGGAACCCTGGCCCACGCCCACGATGCCGCCGAAGCCCTCGGCGCGGAGCTCGTCGAGCCCCCAGATGCGCACGTCGAGCGGCAGCTCCGCGGCGAGTTCGGCGACGCGATCGGCGTACGACTCCGGATAGAGGTCGAGGGCCGGCTCGTTGACCAGGTCGCGCACCAGGTTCACGGCGTCGACCGTGGCGCCGGCGTGACGCAGGGCCCGCTCGACGTCGTCGTCTCCGCGGCCTCCGCCCACGATCTCGATGGCGCGGGGGCCCTTCTCGTCTTCGCTGGAGTTCGACCCCGTGCCGCGCTGCTCCGCGTAGTCGTAGGAGCCGAGCCCCGCTCCCTCGAGCAGCGCGTCGAGCTCGTCGGCCGAGGTGGGGGCGAGGTCGAGCAGCAGCGCCGACGAGCCGGAGAGGCGGCGGGCCGCGGCTCCGGCGGCGTACCGCAGCGCATCCGTGTCGGCTTCCGCCGTACCGAGACCGACCACGGCGAGACCCGCCGCCGAACTGCCGGATGGGGCGGGAAGGCGCACGAGCTCGTCCTTCTTGCCGGTGAAGCCGACCGCGGCCAGATCGTCTGCGAGCCCGGGGAACGCGGCTGCCGCGTCGCCTCTCACGACGGGCCTGCCGTCGACCAGGGAGGCACCGAGCACGAGCACCTCCTCGGCGGTGGCGTCGCGGCGAGCGGGGGAGACGGAGAGCGGTGACGAGGTCATCCCTCGATGCTATCCAGCGGCGCCCGGGATATTCCCGTCGCGTGTTCGCTCTCGGCATGCTGCGGCTCCGGGGCGCCGTGGGCACCGCGGTTTAGAGTTGATGCATGGACGACCCCCGCGGACTGTACGACATCGTTGCCGACGACGGCTTCGTGCCCGAGGGGCTGCCGCTGGTCGCCGCGCTTACCGGGTTCACCGATGCCGGAGGCGCGGTCTCGCAGCTCGGCGACTACCTCCTCGACTCCTTGCAAAGCTCCGTCGTCGTGGAGTTCGACGCCGACATCCTGCTCGACTACCGCGCGCGTCGCCCCGTCATCACCTTCGATCAAGACCACGTCAGCGAGTACGAGCCGCAGACGCTGCGCCTGCACCTCGTCACCGACGAACTCGGTCAGCGCTTCCTCTTCCTGAACGGCTTCGAGCCCGACTTCCAGTGGGAGCGCTTCGCGGCGGCCGTCATCCAGCTGGTCGACCGGTTCAAGGTCTCGACCACGACGTGGGTGCACGCCATCCCGATGCCCGTGCCGCACACGCGCCCCATCAACGTGACGGTGAGCGGCAACCGCATCGAGCTCATCGACGCCCTCTCGGTGTGGCGGCCGAGCACTCAGGCCCCCGCCAACGTGCTGCACCTCGTGGAGTACCGCCTTCAGGAGCTCGGGCATCCGATCGCCGGGTTCGTGCTGCTCGTGCCGCACTACCTCGCCGACACCGAGTACCCGGCCACCGCGCTCGTCGGTGTGGAGAGTATCAGCTCGGCGACGGGCCTCATCTTCCCCACCGACAGATTGCGCGAGGAGGGGCGCGTGTTCGCGTCGAAGATCGACGAGCAGGTGCAGTCGAACGCCGAACTCGCGCGGCTCGTGCAGACGCTCGAGGAGCGTCACGACGCGTACATGGAGGGCACGAGCCTGCGGTCGCCGCTCACCGACGTCGACGGCGAGCTGCCCTCGGCCGACGAGATCGCCGACGAGCTCGAGCGGTTCCTGGCGGGCAACCGTCCGGGCGACGACTCGCCTGAGGCCACCGGCCGCTGACCGTGGCGGGGCGCGCTGCCCCGCGCATCCCGCAGCCCTTGGCACGGAGTAGGTTGGGGGCGGTGAACTCCCGTCGCTCCTGGCTCGTCTTCGGGGTCGGCGTGTTCGCCTACATGGCGGGGGTCATGCAGCGGTCCACCCTCGGCGTGGCCGGCGTCTCGGCCGCCGAGCGCTTCGACACCACCGCGGCGCTGCTGTCGGCTCTCGCCGTCGTGCAGCTCATCGTCTACGCCGGCCTCCAGGTGCCCATCGGCATCCTCATCGACCGGGTCGGCCCGAAGCTGCTCATCTCGGTCGGCTCCGCGGTGATGGTCGCGGGCCAGACGACCCTCGCCTTCGCCCCAGAGATCAGCGTGGCGATCGTCGGCCGGATGCTCGTCGGGGCCGGAGACGCCGCCATCTTCATCTCGCTCATCAGGCTGGTGAACTCGTGGTTCTCGGGCCGGATCGTGCCGATGCTCTCGCAGTGGACGGGCAATGTCGGCGCCATCGGCCAGATCCTCTCGGCGGTGCCGTTCGCCTGGCTTCTGCACGAGGCGGGATGGACGGTCGCCTTCTCGGCCGCGGCGTCGCTCTCGTTCGCCGGGTTCGTGCTGTGCCTGGTGTTCCTCGCCGACCGCCCGCGCGACGCCGCCGAACCCCCGCGCGCCGCCTCCATCAGAGAGGCCCTGCACGGTCTCGGGCAGACGATACGGAGGCCGGGCACCCAGCTCGGCTTCTGGTCGCACTACGTCAGCCAGTCGTCGGGCACGGCCTTCGCGCTGTTCTGGGGGTTCCCGTTCATGGTGTCGGCGCTGGGGTTCGACGAGGGCACCGCATCCTTCTTCCTCGTCGTCATCGTGCTCACCGGGCTCGTGGCGGGGCCGGTGCTCGGCATCCTCACCGCACGGTTCCCTTTGCGGCGCTCGAACCTCGTGCTCGGCATCGCTGCGCTCCTGCTCGGCGTGTGGGCGGCGGTGCTGCTCTGGCCGGGGGTGCCGCCGGTCTGGCTCATCGTCGTGCTCGTGGTGTCGATGGGGGTCGGGGGCCCGGGTTCACTCATCGGCTTCGACTTCGCGCGCTCGTTCAACCCCATCCGCTCGCTCGGCTCGGCGAACGGCATCGTGAACGTGGGCGGCTTCACGGCGAGCTTCGTGATCATGTTCCTCATCGGTCTCGTGCTCGACCTGCAGTTCGACAGCGGCATGAGCGCGACCCTCTACGACCTCGACGCGTTCCGGCTGGCCTTCACCGTGCAGTACCCGGTGATCGGCTTCGGGGTGGTGATGCTGCTTCTTGCGAGACGGCGCACACGGCGGAAGCTGGAGGAGGATGAGGGAATATCCGTGGGCCCCATCTGGGTTGCACTGTACAGGGCATGGAAACGCCGGGGCTCAGGCGGCAAGAGGGCTACCGGTTCCGTGCAATAATTGCTATGAAGACCCGTTCCTGTGCGTGGTGCAGTAGCTCTGATGAGGCTGCGTTCTACCCGCACTTGACATGGGTCTTAGTACTGTCCAAAAACATCTTCACGTGACGGATCGCTTGCCGGGGAACGCACTCATCCCCTTCCCGCACGTGGCATGAAAGGTGATCTCATGGCCACCCCCAAGTCCGCCGACACTCTCGAGACGGCAGTGGCGCCCGACGAGACGGAGTCGGTGAAGGGCGCCGCTGCGCCCAAGCGCGCCGCCGCGAAGCGTGCACCCGCCAAGAAGGCGGCCAAGGCGAGCCCGAAGAAGGCCTCGAAGGTCGACGACGAGGGCGAAGACGAGATCGACGAGGAAGAGCTCGACGACGACGCCGAGGGCGACTCGGCCGCCGACGACTCCGACACCGACACCGCCGAGGGCGACGCCGCCGACACGGACGCGGAGGGCGACACCGACGACGACGCCAAGAAGGCGCCTGCCGCGGCCGAGGAGACGCTGCCGAGCGGCGCCCTGGTGCTCTCGCTGGTCGACGACGAAGACGACGTGCCGGTCTACTCGACCACCATCACGGGCGCGACCGCCGACCCGGTGAAGGACTACCTCAAGCAGATCGGAAAGGTGGCGCTGCTCAACGCCGCCGAAGAGGTCGAGCTCGCCATGCGCATCGAGGCGGGTCTGTTCGCCGAAGACAAGCTGGCGACCACCGAGAACCTCAGCCCCTCCGCCAAGCGCGAGCTGCAGTGGGTGGCGAAGGACGGCCAGCGCGCGAAGAGCCACCTGCTCGGTGCCAACCTCCGTCTCGTCGTGTCGCTCGCGAAGCGCTACACGGGCCGTGGCATGCAGTTCCTCGACCTCATCCAGGAGGGCAACCTGGGCCTGATCCGCGCGGTCGAGAAGTTCGACTACACCAAGGGCTTCAAGTTCTCGACCTATGCGACGTGGTGGATCCGTCAGGCCATCACGCGCGCCATGGCCGACCAGGCGCGCACCATCCGCATCCCGGTGCACATGGTCGAGGTCATCAACAAGCTCGCCCGCGTGCAGCGCCAGATGCTGCAAGACCTGGGTCGCGAGCCCACGCCCGAGGAGCTGAGCCGCGAGCTCGACATGACCCCCGAGAAGGTCATCGAGGTGCAGAAGTACGGCCGTGAGCCGATCTCGCTGCACACCCCGCTCGGTGAAGACGGCGACAGCGAGTTCGGCGACCTCATCGAAGACACCGAGGCCGTCGTGCCGGCCGACGCCGTGGGCTTCACCATGCTGCAGAAGCAGCTGGAGTCGCTGCTCGACTCGCTCTCCGAGCGCGAGGCCGGCGTCATCCGGATGCGCTTCGGACTCGGCGACGGAATGCCCAAGACGCTCGACCAGATCGGCGACACCTTCGGCGTGACGCGTGAGCGCATCCGTCAGATCGAGTCGAAGACGATGGCGAAGCTGCGCCACCCGTCGCGATCGCAGTCGCTGCGCGACTACCTCGAGTAGGCCGATGGGTCTGCGAACCACGGCGGCGGTTCTCGTCGGGCGTGCCGTGCGCGTCGCTGCGCGGTTGCGCGGCGGCGGGTCGGCCATTCCGGGCAACATCGCGCTGCGTATCGATCCCGGGTTCCTCGGGCGCACCATCGCGGCGATCCCCGACGGAGTCGTCGCGGTGTCGGGCTCGAACGGCAAGTCGACCACGACGAACATGCTCTCCGCGATCGTGCGTGCGCACGGTCTGTCGGTGTTCACGAACCCCTCGGGCGGCAACCTGCCGCAGGGCATCGCCTCGGCGCTGCTTTCGGAGGTGTCGGTGTCGGGCACGCTCGACTCCGACATCGCCGTGCTGGAGGTCGACGAGGGCTACGGCACGCGCCTCGCCGAGCTGCTGAAGCCGAAGACGGTGCTGCTGCTCAACATCCAGATCGACCAGCTCAACCGGTATCACGAGCCCGATCGCGTGGCGGCCATGCTGGGCCGGGTGGCCGCGAGCTCGACCGAGGGGCTCATCCTCAACCGCGAAGACAACTTCCTGGTCGACCTCGACCAGCAGATCCCGGCCAAGGCCGGGCGTGCGGTGTCGTTCTTCGGCGGGGTTCCCGCGCTCGTGGAGCCCGCCAGCCACGGCGTCGCCTCGGCCGACCGCTTCGGCGAGTCGGCGGCGGCACCGGGTTCGCGGCCCGCTGCGGTGGAAGTGGTGGCGCTGAACGGCGCCCGCGCGACGCTCTCGATCGAGAATGCCGTGCTGCCGCCGTCGGGTGTCGCCGAGCGCACGGAGATCGAGGTCCGGCTGCCGGCGCGAGGATTGCACTACGCGCTCGACGCCGCCGGTGCCGCCGCGGCGGCACGGAGTGTGCTCGGGGCCCGCTTCAAGCCGGCACTCGTGGCCGCAGCCCTCGACTCGCTCGCCACGGTCTACGGTCGCGGGGAGATGCTCGTGGTGAACGGTGAGCAGATCGAGATCATCATGATGAAGAATCCGGCGAGCCTGCAGCTGAACCTCGACTCGCTGGAGGTCGCGCCGGAGCAGGTGTTCCTCGCCGTCGACGAGGGAACGCCCGACCCGTCGTGGATCTACGACATCGACTTCTCGGCCCTCGACCACGTCGACGGCATCACCGGGTCGAAGGCCTGGCAGTTCGCGGTGCGCTTCGGCTACCTCGGCATTCCGGTCGGGTCGGTCGATCTCGACGTGCGCGCGGCGCTCAAGGCGTTCCTGGCGCTGCCGAAGCCCTCGACCGGACACAAGGTCATGATCCTCAACTACGAGCAGATGATGGACATCCGCAAGATCCTGGGCTTCAAGGAGCTCGAGGGTGGGGGTGCCGCATGACCGGCAGTGCCCTGCGCATCCTGCACCTGTTCCCCCGGCTGCTCGGGTTGAACGGCGAGGCGGGGAACGTCGAGATCCTGAAGCTCCGCTCGGAGTGGCGTGGCCTGCCCGTCGAGGTGACCCGCTACGACGAGGGAAAGCCCGTCGGCTTCGCCGACGCCGACCTCGTGTTCATCGGCAGCGGGCCGGTGTCGGCCGAGGTGATCGCGCAGCCGCTCGTGCTGGCCATCGCCGAGTCGCTTCGGGAGCTCGCCGCCGATGGCGTGCCCTTCCTGGCGATCGGTGCCGGGTTCCAACTGCTCGGTGAGAGCGTGACGCTCGAGAACGGAGAAGTGCTCGAGGGAGCCGGTGTGTTCCCGGTCACCACCCGGCACGGCGGCACCCGCGTGGTGGGTGACTTCGTGCTCGAGTCGCCTCGGCTCGGCCCCGTGGTGGGCTTCGAGAACCGCGGCTCGTTCGTGGAGGTCGGGCCGCACGAGACCCTCGGCCGCGTCGTCTACGGCCGCGGCAACACCGAGACCCCCGGCAACGAGGGCTTCTGGGAGGGCAACCTGCTCGGCACCCACATGCACGGGCCCCTCCTGGCGAACAACCCCGTCATCGCCGACTCCCTCCTCGACACCGCCCGCCTCCGCCGCGGCCTCGACTACACCACCCCCGACCCCGACACCCTCCACACCCTCGACGAACGCGCCCGCCACGCCCGCGCCACGATCGCGGCCAGGCCCCTGAGCGAGTAGGTTCCGAGCTACACGTCGATGCGCTCGCGGCTGAGGGCGTCGGAGCCCTGGATGATGAACTCCTTGCGGGGGGCGACGTCGTCGCCCATGAGGAGGTCGAACATGTGCTCGGCGGCTGCGGCGTCGGCGACTCCGACGCGGCGGAGGGTGCGATAGCGCTTGTCCATGGTGGTGGAGGCGAGCTGGTCGGCGTCCATCTCGCCGAGGCCCTTGTAGCGCTGGATGGGGTCTTGGTAACGGCGGTTCGACTTCTTGAGCGACCCGAGCACGCCCTGCAGTTCGGCCTCGGAGTAGGTGTAGATGGTCTCGTTCGGCTTCGACCCGGGGTTGATGGCCACCACGCGATGCAGCGGGGGGACCGCCGCGTAGACCCTGCCGTCTTCGATGAGCGGCCGCATGTAGCGGAAGAACAGCGTGAGCAGCAGCGTGCGGATGTGCGCCCCGTCAACGTCGGCGTCGCTCATCAGGATGATCTTGCCGTAGCGGGCCGCCGAGAGGTCGAAGGAGCGGCCCGAGCCGGCCCCGATGACCTGGATGATCGACGCGCACTCCGCGTTCGACAGCATGTCGGCGACCGTCGCCTTCTGCACGTTGAGGATCTTGCCGCGGATGGGCAGCAGCGCCTGGAACTCGCTGTTGCGTGCGAGCTTCGCGGTGCCGAGCGCCGAGTCGCCCTCGACGATGAACAGCTCGCTCTGCGCGACGTCGCTGCTGCGGCAGTCGACGAGCTTCGCGGGAAGCGACGACGACTCGAGCGCGTTCTTGCGGCGCTGGGTCTCCTTGTGGGCGCGTGCCGAGATGCGCGACTTCATCTCGGCGACGACCTTGTCGAGCACGAGCGCGGTCTGCGCCTTGTCGTCGCGCCTGGGCGAGGAGAAGCGCTCGGCGAGGCCTTTCGCGACCACGTTCGACACGATGGCGCGCACGGCGGGCGTGCCCAGGATCTCCTTCGTCTGCCCCTCGAACTGCGGCTCGGGCAGTCGCACGGTGAGCACGGCGGTGAGCCCGGCGAGCACGTCGTCTTTCTCGAGCTTG
The DNA here is from genome assembly GCF_013113715.1 of Herbiconiux sp. SALV-R1. GTDB lineage: Bacteria > Actinomycetota > Actinomycetes > Actinomycetales > Microbacteriaceae > Herbiconiux. The sequence goes on along the minus strand of NZ_CP053344.1, from coordinate 1,754,143 downwards.
TCGTTCCCGACCTTAAGACGCCGCGCATTCGCCTCGACGGTCTGCCTCAGGAACTTCAGCAGCCCCGCTTCGAACCCGGCCTGGTGCGTGCCGCCCTTGGGGGTGGAGATGATGTTGACGAAGCTGCGGAAGGCGGTGTCGTAGCCGACGCCCCAGCGCAGGGCGAGGTCGACCGTGCACTCTCGGGTGAGTTCGGTGGGCACCATCGCCCCGCTGTCGCTCAGCACCGGGACGGTCTCTTTGAAGCTGCCGCTGCCCTGGATGCGCCAGATGTCGGTGAGGGGGGAATCGGAGGCGAGGTGGTCGACGAACTCCGAGATGCCGCCCTCGAACTTGAAAGAGTCGGTGCGGGGCTCCTCGCCGCGCTCGTCGTCGATGCTGATCTCGAGGCCGGGAACGAGGAACGCGGTCTGCCGTGCGCGCACGAGCAGCTCGTCGCTCTGAAACGCAGCGCCCTTGGTGAAGATCTGTCGGTCGGCCCAGTAGCGCACCCGGGTGCCGGTCTTCGCCTTGGCGACCTTGCCGACGATGCGCAGCTCGCTGCGCTTCTCGAACGGGGTGAACGGCGCGTCGGGGCTCGGCGGCTTGCCGCCGTCGTCGAAGACGCCGGGCTCGCCCCGGTGGAACGACATGGCCCAGGTCTTGCCGTCGCGGTCGACCTCGACGTCGAGCCGCTCGCTGAGCGCGTTCACCACCGAGGCGCCGACACCGTGAAGACCGCCCGAGGCGGCGTACGAACCCGAACCGAACTTGCCGCCCGCGTGGAGCTTCGTGAACACCACCTCGACGCCGGTGAGCCCCGTCTTCGGCTCGGTGTCGACGGGGATGCCCCTCGCGGTGTCGCGCACCTCGACGCTGCCGTCGTCGTGCAGCACGACGCCGATGGAGGTGCCGTGGCCGGCGAGTGCCTCGTCGACCGAGTTGTCAATGATCTCCCAGAGGCAGTGCATGAGACCGCGCGAGTCGGTCGACCCGATGTACATGCCGGGGCGCTTGCGCACCGCCTCCAGCCCTTCGAGGACGGAGAGGTGCCTGGCGGAGTAGTCGGACGCTGATGCCACCCGTCAAGGCTACTTGCCGCCTCCGACACCGGGCGCCCGCGACACCCGGCCCGGGCCACACCCGGGCCCGCTCACACTACGCGCACAGCGAAACGCAACCGGATTGAGTCCTGACCGCCCCAGAACAGTGCTTGGATGGCTGTACCAGTCAGTCACCGTTCGAGCCGTTAAGGAGCAGAAGATGCACTCAGTTGCAACAGAACCCGGCGCTGTTTCCGATCTCGAGAACGCGTACCAGCTCACGGCGGCCGACCGCTGCGACAGCTGTGGCGCCCAGGCCTACATCCGTGTCGACATGCCGTCGGGAGCCGAGCTGCTCTTCTGCGCGCACCACGGTCGCAAGTACCAGGAGAAGCTCTCCCAGGTCGCGACCGGTTGGCACGACGAGTCGTCCAAACTCCTGAACGACTAGCGCCGACAGCACCTGCCGGCCCGCGAGCTCAGCTCGCGGAGCGGGCGGAGCCGATCGAACCCACGACGCCGCTCAGAGCCGCTCCCGACGCATCGCGCCGGGCCCCCACCTCGGGGAGGCTCCGGGCGGCGCCGTCGTTCGCGACGGCCAGTGCGGGCGCAGGGCCGGCCCAGGCCACCGTGAGCACGTCTTCGCCCTTCAAGAAGCGGTGAGCGCGCACGCCGCCGGTGGCCCGGCCCTTGGGCGGGAACTCGGCGAAGTCGGAGACCTTGCCGCTCCCCGCATCCGTGCCGGCCAGGGTGGAGGTGCTGCCCGCGATCGTGACGACCACCGCATCCTGCCCGTCGGGCACCGAGCCGAACCAGATGACGGATGCTCCTGCCGCGAGATTGATGCCGGCCATTCCTCCCGCGGCAGCTCCCTGCGGGCGCACACTCGCCTGGAAGAACCGCAGCAGCTGGGCGTCTGAGGTGATGAACACGAGCTCGTCGTCTTCGGAGTGCTGCGCCGCCCCCACGACGGAGTCGCCTGGCTTCAGCGCGATGATCTCGAAGTCGGGCCGCGCGGGGTAACCGCCGGGGGCCACGCGCTTCACCACGCCCTGCGCGGTGCCGAGCGAGATGGGCACGGGGGAGTCGAGCGACACCAGGGCCACGACCTTCTCGCGCTTGGTGTCGAGCGCGAGGTATTCGCCCACCTTCACGCCCGCGCCGAGCTGCACCGACGAGGCCGGCACGGCGGGGAGGTCGAGCACCGGCATGCGCACGAGCCGCCCGGTGTCGGTGACGGCCCCGATCTCGGAGCGACGGGTGGTCACCACCTCGCTGCGGATGGCGTCGTGCTTGCTGCGCCGCACCGGAGCGGTCGGCCCACCGAGCGCCGAGCCGGCGCCGACAGCGGCCCCGCCCTCCGTCTCCTCGCGGTCGACCCGCACGACGCGCCCCGTGGTGCTGAGGTACACGACGCAGGGCACGTCGGTGACCTCGAGCACCGGCGCAGCCCGGCGGGACGCCGCGGGAAGCGCGGGCCGTGCCTCGGTGAGCAGCGTGCGGCGCGGCGTGCCGTACTTCTCGGCGACCTCGTCGAGCTCGTCGGAGACGGCCTTGCGAATGAGCGCCGGGTCGCCGAGCAGCGCTTCGAGCTGCGCGATCTCAGCCTGCAGCTGGTCGCGCTCGGCCTCGAGCTCGATGCGCGAGAACTTGGTGAGCCTGCGAAGCCGCAGCTCGAGGATGTAGTCGGCCTGCAGCACGCTCAGCTCGAACACGTCGATGAGTCGCACGCGCGCCTGCTCGGTGTCGTCACTCGAGCGGATGACCTGGATGACCTCGTCGATGTCGAGGATCGCGATGAGGAGGCCCTCGACGAGGTGCAGCCGCTCGCGGCGCCGGTCGAGCCGGTAGCGGGTGCGCCGGGTCACGACGTCGATGCGGTGGTTGACGTAGACCACGAGCAGATCGCGGAGCCCGAGCGTGAGCGGCCCGCCGTCGACCAGCGCGACGTTGTTGATGTTGAAGCCGTCTTCGAGCGGGGTCAGCTTGTAGAGCTGCTCGAGCACGGCGGCCGGGTCGAACCCGGTCTTGATGCCGATCACCAGGCGCAGGCCGTTCGTGCGGTCGGTGAGGTCGGTGACGTCGCTGATGCCCTGGATCTTCTTGGCGGTGACGCCGTCCTTGATCTTGGCGATCACCTTCTCGGGCCCCACGAGGTAGGGCAGCTCGGTGACGACGAGCCCCGTCTTCCGCGGCGTGAGGGTCTCGATCGACACCTTCGCCCGGGTCTTGAACGCCCCTCGACCGGTCTCGTAGGCGTCGCGCACGCCCGCGAGGCCCACGATCGTGCCACCACCCGGGAGGTCGGGACCGGGGATGAACGTCATCAGCTCATCCAGCGTCGCGTCGGGGTTCTCGATGAGGTAGCGGGCGCCCGCCACGACCTCGATGAGGTTGTGCGGCGCCATGTTGGTCGCCATGCCCACGGCGATGCCGCTCGCCCCGTTCACCAGGAGGTTCGGGATGGCGGCCGGCAGCACGTCGGGCTGGGTGAGCTGGTTGTCGTAGTTCGGCACGAAGTCGACGACGTCTTCGTCGAGGCCCTCCACCATGGTCATGGCGGGGGAGTCGAGCCTGGCCTCGGTGTAGCGGGGAGCGGCCGGTCCGTCGTCGGGGGAGCCGAAGTTGCCATGCCCGTCGATGAGGGGAACCCGCATCGTCCACGACTGGGCCAGGCGCACCAGGGCGTCGTAGATGGCGGTGTCGCCGTGCGGGTGGAGCTTGCCCATCACCTCGCCCACCACGCGCGCGCTCTTGACGTGCCCGCGGTCGGGGCGCAGGCCCATCTCGCTCATCATGTACAGAATGCGGCGCTGCACCGGCTTCAGACCGTCACGCGCGTCGGGGAGGGCGCGGGAGTAGATGACCGAGTACGCGTACTCGAGGAACGAATCCTGCATCTCGGTGGCGACGTCGACGTCGAGGATCTTCTCGACCGCGCTCTCGGAGGGATCGTTCTTCGCTTGAGTCATTCCTGTTTTTCTGAAGAGTCGTGCTGTGCCAGACGAAGGTGTGCTGTGCCAGACTGGGCCGAATGTCCACCATGCTACCGACGCGTGCCGGGGGAGAGCCGACGCTCGCCGACGTGTTGCCGAGTTGCGCCGCATCGCTGCGCGGTGAGACGAACCGCCTGGGCCTGCCCCCCGCCACCCGCTGTGTCGTCGTGCTGGTCGACGGTCTCGGTGCCGCGGCCCTCCGCGCCCGCGTGGGTCACGCCCGCGCGCTCGGCCGGTCGTTGACGAAACGGGCCGTGCTCTCGAGCGGGTTCCCCACCACGACCGCCGCGGCCCTGGCCAGCCTCGCCACGGGCACGGCACCCGGGCAACACGGCCTCGTGGGCTACACGGCACTCGTGCCGGCGGCCGGCCGCGTGCTCAACCAGCTCTCCGGCTGGAACGACGCCATGCCGCCCGAGACCTGGCAGCGGCGCCGCACCGTCTTCGAGACGCTGGCGGAGGCCGGCGTGACGTCGGCTGCCGTCGGGCCCGCCCAGTACGCCGACTCCGGTCTCACCAGGGCCATCCTCCGCGGCGCCGTGTACACGCCGGGCCGCACCCTCGCCGACCGCTTCGCCGCCGCGCGCCGAGTGCTCGACGAGGGCTCGGCCGAGCTCGTCTACCTCTACGTCCCCGAGCTCGACCAGCTCGCCCACGCCAAAGGCTGGGAGTCCGACCGCTGGCTCGCGGCGCTCGAGACGCTCGACGCCGAGTTCGGCGCGTTCGAGCGCACGCTGCGACGCGGCGAGGGACTGCTCCTCACCGCCGACCACGGCGTCGTCGACGTTCCCGCCACCTCCCAGATCGTGTTCGGCGAGGTGCCCGAGCTGGTCGCCGGTGTACAGCACGTGGGCGGCGACCCGCGCTGCGTGCAGCTCTACCTGTCTCCGGATGCGTCGGTCGCCGACCGCGCTCGTCTCGCGGAGGCCTGGCGGTCGAGTGAGAGCAGCCGCGCCTGGGTGGCGACCCGCGAGGAGGCTGTCGAGGCGGGCTGGTTCGGCGCGGTAGACGACGAGGTGCTGCCCCGCATCGGCGACGTGCTCGTCGCGGCCCGCAAGCTCGTCGCGTACTACGACGGCAGGGAAGGCGACACGAGCGGGCGCTCGATGATCGGCCAGCACGGCTCCCTCACCGCCGAGGAGACGATGGTGCCCCTCCTGCGCTCGGGTGCCTACGCGGCGAGCTGACCGGCCCTAGGGTGTGTCTCGTCGTTCGGCAGGCGCTGCGGCGCACCCGGTCGGCACGCTCGCGGCGTTGTCATCGTCGCCGATAGCGCCGCTATCGGCTCCTCTTCCGCCTTGCGATCGCACCACCCGGGCGCGTCCTCGCTGCCCGCCGAACGACGAGACACACCCTAGGCCGGGTCGTCCTCGCTGCGGGCGCCGAAGACGATCTCGTCCCAGCTGGGCATGGCCGCCCGCTGCCGGCGGGCCGCGGTCTGCTTGGCCCGGGTGTCGGGCGCGGGCTTGCCCTCGGCATCGACCACGGCCTCGGGCTCGAGCCCGGGCAGCGGGGTGTCGGCCGGCTCGGCCGGAGAGGCCGACACGGGCCGAGGGCCGGCGAAGACGGGATGCTCGTCGACCGGGTTGCCGTCGAAGGAGGCGGCTTCCCGCTCCCCGCGGCGGCGGCGGAGCGCCTCGAGCAGGTCGGCGGTCTGGTTGTGGTCGGCGGTGTCGGCCTCGTCGGGGGCCCGCTTCACCGAGTAGGCGTCGAAGGGGCGCGGCTCGCGGTGCCCCACCGGGCGCGGCGGCAGGTCGCGGGCGGGTGTCTCCGAAGCGGTCTCGGCAGGAGCATCCGTCGTCTCGGCCGGCTCGGCCTGCTCGCGGTCGAGGGGGGAGAAGGCGCCGCTGTCGAACCTCGAGTCGTCGTCGTTCGGCAGCCCGACGGCACGCAGCCGCGGGATGAGACCCTCGGTGAGCTCGCCGTGGCGCGAGAGCGTCGTCGCCTCGTTGTTGAGCGGGGTGAGCACGTGGCGCTTCGGGTCGAACTGCCAGCGGGCGTCGTGCTCGATCTCGCGGGAGGTGAAGGTGAGCTTGACCGTCCAGCCGGTCTCATCCTTCCAGCTGGCCCAGCGCACGTCACGGGCGTCGAGACCTTCGAGTCGCTCCTCGAGCGCTTCGCCGAAGGTGGAGAGCGGCTCCTCGCCGAGCGGGTCGGCCGGGGTGGTGGGCTGCACCGCTACGCGGAGAGCGGAATCGACGATGAACTGGCGCTCGGCCACGACCGGGCCCTCGAAGCGCTCCACGTACTCCACCGAGGCGCCGGTGAGCTCGGCCACCTCGGCGGCGGAGAGCCCGGCGCGGATGTGGGTCTGGATCTCGCGCGGCGGCACCTTCCTGCCGCCCGAGCCCGCTGCGATGCCCTGCCTGAGCTTCGAGCGGAGCACCTCGTCGATGACGATCCTGAAGCGTTCGCCGCTGTCGCTCGAGACGATGAGCGCCTCGTCCTCGACGCCGACAACCGTCAATTCCTGCATGGTGAAAGGCCCTCCAGAGGTCGCTGTTCGCTGACAGGATGACACGTCACGAGTGCCGCGACGGGGAATGTTCCGGGCGCGCCGCAAGTTGATGGCCGCGTGAGTAATCACTGCTCATTCGGCGGTTTGCTATTCCAGCCTCTTTGATGCAAACTAACGCCGCCGATTTTGTTAATGGGTATTCAAGAAGTGGATGGGCATGGCGACTGATTACGACGCACCGCGCAAGACCGATGACGACTCGGATTCGATCGAAGCGCTGAAGGAGCGGGTTCCGGACAAGATGTCCGGCGTCGTAGATGTCGATGACGCCGACAACCCGGGTGGCTTCGAGCTGCCCGGTGCCGATCTCTCCGACCTCGATCTCGACGTCGTCGTCCTGCCTCCGCAGGCCGACGAGTTCACCTGCATGAGCTGCTTCCTGGTGAAGCACCGCTCGCAGATCGATCACGAGGAGAAGTTCGGCGCGATCTGCGTGGAGTGCGCCTCCTAGGCCACTCCCGCGGCACGCGCGATCAGCGCATCGTCACCGCATCGATGAAATCGCCGGGACGCCGGGTCGACACCAGCCAGTAGGGTGTCGGATCCTGCGGATCGGCGATTCGCATGTTCACCACCGGGTCGATCCATCCCCTGATGCAGAGGTAGGCCCGCGCGTCGAGCAGACGGCCCCGCTGCAGCGCGGCATCCTCACCCCGGTAGGCCCGGCAGTCCCCGACGAGCTCCTTGGGGATGCGCGCCCTGCCGACCCGCACCTCCTTCTCCGTCACCTCGAGCACGGGGGAGGTCGTCACCAGCACGACGACGATCCCCGCGTAGAGCACGAGCCCCACCGCGATGCCGATCAGCACACCGGGCACGGTGGTCAGGGGCGCGAACACGATGGTGCTGGCGGGCAGGACGAGAGCTGTGGAGAGGTAGACCCAGAGCGACGGGTGGAGCCTCTCGCGGTAGTGCTGCATGGCTCTATTCGATCATTCTTTCTGCACTAGCCTCGACTCGTGACTTCTTCGATCGAGATCCTGCTGACCGCGGAGCGCCCGCCGGCCTACTCCCACCCCGGCGACGCCGGCGCCGATCTGCACTCCGCCGAGGCGCTCACCCTTGGGCCCGGCGAACGGGCGATGGTGGGCACGGGTGTCTCGATCGCGCTGCCTGACGGCTACGCCGCCTTCGTGGTGCCGCGCAGCGGGCTCGCCGCCAAGCACGGCATCACCGTGGTCAACTCGCCCGGCACGGTCGACGCGGGCTACCGAGGGGAGATCAAGGTCGTGCTCCTCAACACCGACAGCAACGTGCCGTACGATATCGCCGTCGGCGACAGAATCGCGCAACTGATCGTGATGCCGGTGACCAGGGCCGTGTTCGTGCCCGTCGAGACGCTCCCCGGGAGCGATCGCGGGGAGGGCGGATTCGGGTCGACCGGATATTCGTCGCCCACGAACGGAAGCCAGTCATGACCGACAAAGACATCGTGCCCGACGAGCAGCCGGAACCCCAGACGCCCGAGGGCGGCGACTCCGCCCCCGACGACAGCAAGTCGGCCCCCGACAACCGAGCCACCGAGGGCCCCTTCGACGCGAGCGAGGCCAGCCCCGCGCGGCCGTACGTCGACCTGGGCGGGCTCAAGATCCTCCCGCGGGAGGGACTGCACCTCCGCCTCGAGGTCGAGGAGGGCACCAATCGCGTGGTGGCCGTGGGGCTCGACTACGCCGGCTCGACGCTGCAGGTGCAGGCCTTCGCCGCGCCGCGTTCGACGGGCCTCTGGCACGAGATCCGCGAGCAGATCGAAGACCAGATCCTCAAGCAGGGCGGCAAGAGCACGGTGCAGAACGGTCCGTTCGGGCCCGAGCTCGTCGCCGGGGTGCCGGCCGTCGGGCCCGACGGTCAGCAGGGCATGCGCGTCGCCCGCTTCGTCGGCGTCGACGGCCCGCGCTGGCTGCTGCGCGGCGTCATCGCCGGAGAGGCGATGACGAACCCCACCGCCAAGGCCGCGGTGGAGGAGCTCTTCCGCAGCGTCGTCGTGGTGCGCGGCACCGCCCCCATGCCGCCTCGCGACCTCATCCCGCTCACCATCCCGAAGACCGCCGCCTCCGGCGGGGCGCAGGCCGCCGGCGCCTGAGCATGACGAACCAGCCGAACGGGGCCGAGAGGCCGAACCCGTCCGACGACACCACGGCATCCGTCGACCGGGATGCCGCAGCGGCCGGGAATGCCGCTGCGGCAGACCGGGCGGATGCGCCGCAGACCTTCCACGAAGCCTTCGCCCAGGCCGCCCGCAATGCAGGCATCGGCCAGGTGAAGCCGGGGGAGACGCCGACCGCGTCGTCGCTGCTGCGCGCCATCGGCGGGGTGCGCGGGCTGATCGAGTCGATCCTCCCCGGCCTGGCCTTCCTCGTGCTGTACACCTTCACGAAGAACCTCGTGCTCGCCGTGAGCGCTCCCGTTGCCGTGTCGGTCGTGTTCGTCATCGTCAGGCTCGTCACCCGCAGTGCCCCGATGCCCGCCATCGCCGGTCTCATCGGCGTGGGGGTGTCGGCGGGGCTCGCGCTGTTCACGGGGCGCGCCGAGGACAACTTCCTCGTGGGCATCGCCATCAACGTGGTGTGCCTCGTGGTTCTCCTCATCTCCCTCATCGCCCGGAGGCCGCTCATCGGGGTGATCGTGGGCCTGCTCGCGAACGACCCCGGCGGGTACCGCACCGACAGGGCCAAGGGCCGCGTCGTGCTCGTCGCCACCTGGTGCTGGGTGGGCCTGTTCGCCGCCCGGCTCATCGTCGAGCTGCCGCTCTACTGGGCGGGTCAGACGGAGCTGCTCGGCTCGGTCAAGCTCATCATGGGCGTTCCGCTCTACGCGGGTCTGCTCTGGGTGACCTGGCTGCTCGTGCGCGCCGCCTACGCGAAACCCGCGTCGTGATCCCGCCGGGGTCGCCAGGGCTCGATGCGGCGGAGGTCGCCGATCGACAGGCCCGCGGCCTCGTGAACGTGAGCGACTCCACGACCTCGCGGTCGGTGGGGAGCATCCTGCGGGAGAACGTCTTCACCTTCTTCAACGGCATCCTCACCGTCTGCTTCCTCGCGGTGCTGCTGCTCGGCGATCTCGGCGACGGCCTGTTCTACGGCATCGTGGTGGTGAACGCGCTCATCGGCATCGTGCAGGAGCTGCGGGCCAAGGCGAGCCTCGATCGGCTGGCGCTGCTGGCCGCCCCCGAGACCGCGGTGCGCCGCAGCGGCGAGGTCGTGGTGCTGCGACCGGAGGAGGTGGTGCTGGGCGACCTCATGCTGCTGCGCCCCGGCGACCAGGTCACCGCCGACGCGGAGCTCGGCGAGGTCGCCGACCTGCTGGTCGACGAGTCGATGCTCACGGGGGAGTCGGAACCCGTCGCGAAGCGGCCCGGCGAGACCGTGCTCTCCGGCTCGCTCATCGTCTCCGGCACCGCCGAGGCCCTGGTCACGGCGGTCGGCGCCGACGCCTACGCCAACTCGCTCACCCGCGAGATCAAGAAGCGCACCCTCGTGTACTCCGAGCTCCGGGCCGCGACCACGCGCATCCTGGTCTACCTCACCTGGTTGCTGCTGCCCGTCATCGCCGTCGTGGTGGTGGGGCGGGTGCTCGCCTACGGGGGCCTCGACGGGCTGCACACGGTGAGCATCGAGTCGTGGCGGGCGGCGGGCCTCGACGCGGTGGCGAGCGTGGTGGGCATGATCCCCGAGGGACTGGTGCTGCTCACGAGCCTCGCCTTCGGGGTCGCGGTCATCCAGCTGGGGCGGCAGAAGGTGCTGGTGCAGGAGCTCGCGGCGGTGGAGGCGCTGGCGCGGGTCGACGTGCTCTGCGTCGACAAGACCGGAACGCTGACGACCGGCGACATCGGCTTCGAGCGCCTGGTCACCCTCGACGAGGGCTTCACCTCGGAGCGGCTCGACCGGGTGCTCGGCATCATCGCGCACGACGTCGCGGCCAACCAGACGGCACTCGCGCTGCGGCCGCACTTCGCGCTCGACGGGTCGCTCGTGCTCGAGCGGCTGCCGTTCAGTTCGCGGCGCGCCTTCAGTGCGATCAGCCTGCGGCGCGACGAGGGCGACGAGACGTGGCTGCTCGGCGCGCCCGAGCGGCTGTTCGCCGCGCATCCCGACGCCCTCGCCCAGGCGAACGCCATCGCCGCCTCGGGAAGGCGGGCCCTCGCCTTCGGCCTCGGCACCGGTCTCGCGAGCGACTACGCCGACCGGGTCGACCCCGGCAGCGACTTCCGCCCCGCGGCGATTGCCGTCTTCCACGAAGCGGTGCGACCGGATGCGCGCGACACGCTCGGCTACTTCCACGAGCAGGGCGTGCGCGTGGTCGTGCTCTCGGGCGACAACCCGGTGACGGTGGGCGCCATCGCCGACGAGCTCGGTCTCCCGCCCGGCGCGGTCGACGCAGGCACGCTCGAGAGCGACGACGAGCTCGCCGCGGCACTCGGCCGAACGAGCGTCTACGGGCGCGTCGCACCCGAGCAGAAGCGCCGGGTCGTGAAGACGCTGCAGGCCGACGGGCGGGTGGTCGCCATGACGGGCGACGGCGTGAACGACGCCATGGCCGTGAAGGACGCCGACCTCGGCATCGCCATGGGCAACGCCACGCCCGCCACCCGGGCCGTCTCGCGCATCGTGCTGCTCGACAGCCGGTTCGACCGGCTGCCGACCGTGCTCGCCTACGCCCGCCGGGTCATCGCGAACGTCGAGCGCGTGTCGAACCTGTTCCTCTCCAAGACCGTCTACGGCATCGTGCTCGCGCTCGCCAGCGCCTTCCTGCTCTGGCAGTTCCCGTTCCTGCCCCGGCAGATGACGCTGGTGTCGTCGCTGGCCATCGGCATCCCGTCGTTCTTCCTCGCCCTCGCGCCGAACCGCCGCCGCTACCAGCCCGGCGTGCTGAGGAGGGTGCTCGCGTTCTCCCTCCCCTCCGGGCTCCTCGCGGCGGCCGCCATCCTCGCCTCCTTCGCCGTGCTGCGGGCCTGGGTGCCGCTGGCCGAGGCGCGCAGCCTCGTCACCGTCACGCTCTTCCTGGTCTCCCTCTGGGTGCTCTGCGTGCTGGCCCGCCCGCTCACCTCGTGGCGGCTCGGCATGGTGATCTCGGTGGGAGTGGTGTTCACGGCGGCGTACCTCGTGCCGCTGTCCCGCGACTTCTTCGCCCTGCAGCTCGGCGACCCGCTCGCGCTGCTGTTCGCCATCGGGGTCGGTGCCCTCGGAGCAGCCGGCATCGAGCTCTGGTACCGCATCGCGAAGAGCCGCGGCCTGGTCTTCGACCGGGAGTGACGGTGCTATATTTATCTTGACGTCAAGATAAATTTTTTCGGCGTGGATGCTGGGATGCGGGTCTGTTGTAAGGCTCGCCTTCCTAGCCCTCAGGCCCCTCGCGAACAAAGATTGTCGTGAGTCAGCGAAGGTGAGGTCGACGTGTCGGCAGTGAACAGTTTCAGCTCGAAAGACACCCTCGAAGTCGGGGACAAGTCGTACGAGGTCTACCGGATCGACAAGGTCGCCGGCCACGAGAAGCTCCCCTTCAGCTTGAAGGTGCTGCTCGAGAACCTCCTCCGCACCGAAGACGGTGCGAACATCACGTCCGAGCACATCACCGCGCTCGGCAGCTGGGTTCCCACCGCCGAGCCCGACACCGAGATCCAGTTCACCCCCGCGCGCGTGGTGATGCAGGACTTCACCGGTGTGCCCTGCATCGTCGACCTCGCCACCATGCGCGAGGCCGTCGGCGCCCTCGGCGGCGACCCCACCAAGATCAACCCGCTCGCCCCGGCCGAGCTCGTCATCGACCACTCGGTCATCGTCGACCTGTTCGGCTCCGAGAACGCCCTCGAGCGCAACGTCGAGATCGAGTACGAGCGCAACGGCGAGCGCTACCAGTTCCTCCGCTGGGGCCAGACCGCGTTCGACGACTTCAAGGTCGTGCCCCCGGGCACCGGCATCGTGCACCAGGTGAACATCGAGTACCTGGCCCGCGTCACCTACACCCGCGAGGTCGTCGACTCCTTCGGCCAGACGGTCCTCCGCGCCTACCCCGACACCTGCGTCGGCACCGACTCGCACACCACCATGGTCAACGGCCTGGGCGTGCTCGGCTGGGGCGTCGGCGGCATCGAGGCCGAGGCGGCCATGCTCGGCCAGCCCGTCTCCATGCTCATCCCGAAGGTCGTCGGCTTCAAGCTCTCCGGCTCCATCCCCGCCGGTGTCACGGCGACGGATGTGGTGCTCACCATCACCGAGATGGTGCGCAAGCACGGCGTGGTCGGCAAGTTCGTCGAGTTCTACGGCGAGGGCGTCGGCCAGGTGCCGCTCGCGAACCGCGCCACCATCGGCAACATGAGCCCCGAGTTCGGCTCCACCGCGGCCATGTTCCCCATCGACGACGTCACCCTCGACTACCTGCGCCTCACCGGCCGCAGCGACGAGCAGGTCGCCCTCGTCGAGGCCTACTCGAAGCTGCAGAAGCTCTGGCACGACCCCTCGCAGGAGCCCGTGTTCAGCGAGTACCTCGAGCTCGACCTCGGTACCGTCGTGCCGTCGATCTCCGGCCCGAAGCGCCCGCAAGACCGCGTCGAGCTCTCGGTCGCCAAGGAGACCTTCGAGCGCGACCTCGCCAACTACGCCGCGGCCGACGACCTCACCGTCGTCGACGCGGCCGTCGAGGGCACCTTCCCGGCCTCCGACCCCATCGGCTTCACCGCCGAAGACGAGAACCAAGCGCACGAGCACTCCCACTCGACGAGCCACGTGAGCCACGCTCCGGCCATCTCGAAGCCCACCAAGGTGACCACAGCATCCGGCGACCGGTACACCCTCGACCACGGCGCCGTCGCCGTCGCGGCCATCACCTCGTGCACCAACACCTCGAACCCGTCGGTGATGCTGGCGGCGGGCCTGCTCGCCCGCAACGCGAACAAGCTCGGCCTCAAGGCGAAGCCGTGGGTGAAGACCACCCTCGCTCCCGGTTCGAAGGTCGTCACCGACTACTACGCCAAGGCCGGCCTCACCGACGACCTCGAGGCCCTCGGCTTCTACACCGTGGGTTACGGATGCACGGTGTGCATCGGCAACACCGGCCCGCTGATCGACGAGGTCAGCGCCGCCATCAACGACAACGACCTCGCCGTCACCGCGGTGCTCTCGGGCAACCGCAACTTCGAGGGCCGCATCTCGCCCGACGTGAAGATGAACTACCTGGCGTCGCCCCCGCTCGTCATCGCCTACGCCCTGGCCGGGTCGATGAACTTCGACTTCGAGACCGACGCTCTCGGGCAGGACACCGAGGGCAACGACGTCTTCCTCCGCGACATCTGGCCCGACTCGGCGGAGGTGCAGCGCACGATCGACACCTCGATCAACACCGAGATGTTCGACCACGAGTACTCCGGCGTGTTCGACGGCGACGAGCGCTGGCGGTCGCTGCCGACGCCCACCGGCCCCACCTTCGAGTGGGATGCGGAGTCGACCTACGTGCGGAAGCCCCCGTACTTCGAGGGCATGACCCTCGAGACCACCCCGGTCTCCGACATCGCGGGCGCCCGGGTGCTGGCGAAGCTCGGCGACTCGGTCACCACCGACCACATCTCGCCCGCCGGCAACATCAAGGCCGACAGCCCCGCCGGCAAGTACCTCGACGAGCACGGAGTGGCCCGCAAGGACTACAACTCCTACGGCTCGCGTCGCGGCAACCACGAGGTGATGATCCGCGGAACCTTCGCGAACATCCGTCTGAAGAACCAGCTGCTCGACGGCGTGGAGGGCGGTTACACCCGCGATTTCACGCAGGAGGGCGGCCCGCAGTCGTTCATCTACGACGCGTCGATGAACTACCAGGCGGCCGGCATCCCGCTCGTCATCTTCGGCGGCAAGGAGTACGGCTCGGGTTCGTCGCGCGACTGGGCGGCGAAGGGTACCTCGCTGCTCGGCGTGAAGGCCGTGATCGTCGAGAGCTTCGAGCGCATCCACCGCTCGAACCTCATCGGCATGGGCGTGGTTCCGCTGCAGTTCCCGGCCGGCGAGAGCGTCGAGTCGCTCGGCCTCGACGGCACCGAGGTCGTCTCGATCTCCGGTATCGAGGAGCTGAACGAGGGCCGCACCCCGAAGACCGTGCACGTCGTCGCCGCCCCGAGCGAGAACTCGCCCGCGGGCAAGGAGACCGTCGAGTTCGACGCGGTCGTGCGCATCGATACGCCCGGTGAGGCCGACTACTACCGCAACGGCGGCATCCTGCAGTACGTGCTGCGCAGCCTGGTCTGAGGGGTCTGACTGCTCGCCCGTCGCTCCCGCGTCACAGCTCGCCGAGCTTTCCCGCGTCGTAGACTGAAAGATCACGGTGTCATGGGAAGGTGGATGACATGAGCCTGCTCGAGAAGATCACGACGCCGCGAGACCTCGACGCTCTCTCCTCGGAGGAGCTCGAGGTTCTCGCGGCGGAGATCCGCACCTTCCTGGTGACCGAGGTCTCGAAGACCGGCGGTCACCTGGGGCCGAACCTCGGCGTCGTCGAGACGACGATCGCCATCCACCGGGTGTTCGACTCGCCGCGCGACTCGATCGTCTTCGACACCGGGCATCAGTCGTACGTGCACAAGCTGCTCACCGGGCGTCAGGACTTCTCGCGGCTGCGGCAGAAGGGCGGGCTCGCCGGTTACCCGCAGCGCTCCGAGAGCGATCACGACGTCGTCGAGTCGTCGCACGCCTCGAGCTCGCTGTCGTGGGCCGACGGCATCTCGCGGGCGTTCGAGATGACCGGGCAGACCGACCGGCACGTCGTGGCCGTGGTCGGCGACGGGGCGCTCACGGGCGGTATGACGTGGGAGGCGCTCAACAACATCAGCGACGACAACTCGCGCAACCTGGTCATCGTCGTGAACGACAACGGGCGCTCCTACGCCCCGACCATCGGCGGCATGGCGCGCTACCTCAACGGGGTGCGCACGGCCAACGGCTACCGGCAGCTGCACCAGACCAGCTGGCGGGTGTTCGACCGGGTCGGCGGAGCCTTCGGCCGCGCGCTGTACCGCGGTGTGCGGGGTGGTCTGCACGGCTTCCTCAGCCGCATGACGAACAACGCCTCGCTCTACGCCAACCTCGACATCAAGTACGTGGGCCCGGTCGACGGGCACGACGTGCAGGCGATGGAGGAGGCGCTCCGTCAGGCCAAGGACTATGCGGCGCCCGTCATCGTGCACGCCATCACCGAGAAGGGCCGCGGCTACGAGCCGGCCCTCGCCGACGTGGCCGACCAGTTCCACGCGGTGGGCCAGATCGACCCCGAGACCGGCGAGCCGCTCTCCTCGGGGTCGGGAGCGCCGTCGTGGACGGGGGTGTTCTCCGACGAGATCGTGAAGCAGGCCGAGCGCGATCCGTCGATCGTGGGCATCACGGCAGCCATGCTGCGCCCCACCGGTCTGCACAAGCTGGCCGAGCGCTTCCCGGCCCGCGTGTTCGACGTGGGCATCGCGGAGCAGCACGCCGTCACCTCCGCGGCCGGCATGGCGTTCGGGGGCCTGCATCCGGTGGTCGCCCTCTACGCCACCTTCGTCAACCGCGCCTTCGATCAGGTGCTCATGGACGTCGGCCTGCACGAGGCGGGCGTCACCTTCGTGCTCGATCGAGCGGGGGTCACCGGGCCCGACGGGGCGAGCCATCACGGCATGTGGGACCTCGCCATCCTCCAGGTGGTGCCGCGCATCCGTCTCAGTGCGCCGCGAGACGCCGAGCGGCTGCGCGAGCTGCTGGGGGAGGCCGTGCAGGTGACAGACGCGCCGACGGTCATCCGCTTCCCGAAGGGGTCGGTGGGGGCCGAGCTGCCCGCGGTGCGCCGCACGAACGACGGGGTCGACGTGCTGCGCGAAGACGAGCGCGGCGACGTGCTCATCGTCGCGGTCGGCACGATGGCCGAGATCGCCCTCGACGTGGCGAAGCTGCTCGCGGCCGAGGGCATCGGCACGACCGTGGTCGACCCGCGCTGGGTGGTTCCGGTGCCGTGGAGCATCATCGAGCTGTCGGATGCGCACCGACTGGTCGTGACGATCGAAGACGGTGTGCGGGTGGGGGGCATCGGTACGCGCATCCGTCAAGACCTGCGTCAGTCGGGGGTCGATACGGCCGTCACCGAGCTGGGGCTGCCCGATGAGTTCCTCGAGCACGCGAGTCGCGACGAGATCCTCGACCGGGTCGGCCTGACGCCGGCGAAGATCGCCGAAGACGTCATCGCCCAGGTGCGCGGTGACAAGATCCCGATCGCCCGGCCGCTCGGGTCGCGGTCGGACACGGGCAGTATCTCGATCGAGCACCTCACCCGCTGAGTGCGGCTCGGGGCGTGTGCGGTCAGCCGGCCCTGAGGGCGTAGCGCACGCTGATCGCGCCGCTGGGGAGCGCGACGACGTTCGACGCCTTCAGGGCAGGTGTGTTCGCCGCGATGGGCAGCAGGGGAGCGCCGTCGCCCAGCGCCACCGGCATGATCGTGAGCAGGAGCTCATCGAGCAGCCCGGCATCGGCCACCTGAGCGGCGACCTCCCCGCCGCCCACCACCCAGATGTTCTTCCCGCCGGCTGCCTCGACCCACTCCCGGTGCAGCGCGGTGACGTCACCGGCAGCGAACCTGATGCGCTCACCATGCTCGATGGGCGGCAACTCGCGCGAGGTCAGCACCCACGCCTCCTGCTCGGGGTACGCCCATGGGCTCCCTTCGGCGAGCAGCCACTCGTAGGTGCGCGACCCCATCACCACCACACCCACACCGCCGAGGAACTCCTCGTAGTCGCTCTCGAACTCCTCCATCCCGAACTCGAGCAACCACCCCAGCCCGTTCTCCCGATCGGCGATGAACCCATCCACACTCGCCGCCACGTAGTACTGCGTCTTCGTCATGCCCCGACCGTACCCGCGACCTCCGACACTCCCTCCGCCCCGCCGACCCGGTTCAGAAACGCAAACGTCGCGCCGCCCGAGCCCCAGGGGGCGGCGGAGGGCGCGACGTTTGCGGTTTCGATCCGGCGAGCGGGGATAGGTCGCCGCCGCCGGTGAATGGGAGATCCTACTTGCTGCAGACCTTGAGGGCCATGACGTCAGAGGTCAGGCTCTCGCTGCCTCCCAGCAGCACCGCCTTGGTCGCCCCGATGTCGAGGATGTGGCGGGCGGCGTCTCGAGGAATGCAATCGGAGTGGACGAGATAGATGGGCGAGCCCGTCTTGGTGGCGAGCACTGCACCCGCGAGCGCGTCGGGATACCGCTCGCCGGTGGCGAAGTACACCGTATCGGGCTTCTTACTTCCCGACGTGGGGAAGGCGTCGCGAGCGACGGCGGCCGAGGCATCGTAGC
Source organism: Herbiconiux sp. SALV-R1 (assembly GCF_013113715.1). Classification (GTDB taxonomy): domain Bacteria; phylum Actinomycetota; class Actinomycetes; order Actinomycetales; family Microbacteriaceae; genus Herbiconiux. Next base: position 1,736,310 of record NZ_CP053344.1, on the reverse strand, counting down.
GGTCACGGCCCTCGATGCGCTTCACCTGCGACACCTGTGACCGCACGGAAGCCTCCATGCTGTCGGACACGGTGCTCGGGCCGCCCACGATGATGGTACGGGTGACTCCGCGGGCGGTCATGAGACCTGATTCGTCGGGAGTCAGATCGGTCGCGAGGCCATCGACCAGAAGGACGGGAGCTCCTACGCTCCCGCCGGCGGGCGCGGCGCTGAGAGCGTCGGGGAAGACGTTGCCGCTGGCCACGTAGAGGGTCTTGGACGCCGGTGCATCACCGAGGATGATGTTCCGCGAAGCCTCGAACCTGTCCGCACCCGAGATCCGCGTGACCTTCGGGGCGAACGCTGCCAGCCGCGCTTCTACGGAAGGTTCGATGGTCGTGGTGCCGCCAAGGATGACGACTCTTTTGGGTTTGAGCCTCACCAATTCGGCTTCGACTGCGGGTGGCACCGAGTTCGAGTGCGTGAGAAGCAGCGGCGCACCCCGCTGGGCAGCGATCGCAGAAGCGCTCAGTGCATCCGCAAACACCTCTCCGCTGGCGATGTACACGGTGTCGGCCCCAGCTCCGCTGACCACTCGGCTTATCGCGACGGCCTCCTCATAGCGGTCGGGGGCTGCAATTCTGCTGGTCGTCAGGCGTCCTGCGAGGTGGAGTTCATCGTCGTAGACGTCGACGTGGCACGCGACCTGGGACGTCACGCCCCGCTCGGACGTGAGCGTGAGGGTGAAGTCGTAGGCACCCGCGGTCGTCGGCACGACCCGGTACTCGGAGTACCAGCCACCGTCGAAGAGTGATGCACCGTCGGGCAACGACCCCGTGGAAACGCTCGAGGTGAAGGTGCGCGGAAAGGCATCCGGATCGTAGAGGCGTTCGTTGACGTGCGTACCGATCGTTTGCTGGACGGGCGGACACAAGGGGACGGGCGGGGCCTCATCGGCGGCGAAGGCCGGTGCGGCACCCGCGCCGGCCACCAGGGCCACGGAGATGCTGGCGACGGCAAGCGGGAGTACACGGCGTCTGCGGAAGCGGGTCGGGGTCATCAGGAGCCTCTTTCGGATCGAGTTTCTCTCGATCTTCAGATGCACGGGCACACGGGTGATATGGGTAATCGATACTCACGCCCGCGCCGACCCGGGCCGGTTCAGAAACGCAAACGTGGCGCCGCCCGAGCCCCAGGGGGCGGCGGAGGGCGCGACGTTTGCGGTTTCGAACCCGCGAGCGGGCGGGCGGGTTAGGCGACGCCGCGGATGACGGGGTGGTGGAAGGTGTCGCCGAAGGCGCGCTCGGAGGCGCCGACCCGGTCGAGGTAGGGGGTGAGGCCGCCCATCTGGAAGGGGTAGCCGGCGCCCAGGATGAGGCAGAGGTCGATGTCTTCGGCGGCGTGCACGACGTCGTCTTCGAGCATGCGGTGCACCTCGTCGGCCAGCCCGTCTTCGACCCGGCGGAGGATCTCCTCCTCGGTCATCGGCTTCGCCTTGCCCTTCGGTGGAGCGACGATGGCGACTGCCTTCTTGTCGAAGCCCTTGATCTTGCCCTTGTCGTCGCGGTCGAAGATCTTGCCGTGCTCGGCGAGCTTGTGCAGGTTCGCGCTCTCGAAGAAGCGATCGGGGAACGCGGCGTGGTGTGTGTCGAGCACGTGCGCACCCACCTTGAGCCCGACGAGCTCGAGCAGCTCGAAGGGGGTCATCGGCAGGCCGAACGGGTCGAGCGCGCGGTTCATCACCTCGAACGGGGTGCCGGTGTCGACGGCGTGCATCGCCTCGCCGAGCACCTTGGCCAGGATGCGGTTCACCACGAACCCTGGGGTGTCACGGGTGATGACGGCGTTCTTCTTGAGCTTCGCCGCCGTGACCATCGCCGTCGACAGGGTCGCCTCGTCGGTCGACGGCGTGTTCACCACCTCGATGAGCGGCATCACCGCCACCGGGTTGAAGAAGTGGAAGCCGACGAGCCGCTCGGGGTGCTTGAGCTTCGCCCCGATCTGCTCCACCGAGAGCGACGAGGTGTTGGTGGCGAGCACCGCGGTCTCGGAGATGTGCTGCTCGATCTCGGCGAACACGTCTTGCTTCACGCCGAGCTCTTCGAACACGGCCTCGATCACCCAGTCGGCGTCGTCGAACTGCGACTTGTCGGTGGTGCCGGTGACCAGGGCGTTCAGGCGGTTCGAGTCGTCGGGCGAGATGCGGCCCTTCGACAGCAGGGTGGCGATCTCACCGCGGATGTACTCGAGCCCCTTGTCGACGCGCGACTGGTCGAGGTCGGTGATGACCACCGGGACCTGCAGGCGGCGCACGAACAGCAGGGCGAACTGCGAGGCCATGAGACCGGCTCCGATGATGCCCACCTTGGTGACGGGCTTCGCCAGCGCCTTGTCGGGGGCTCCCGCTGGCTTCTTGGCGCGCTTCTGCACGAGGTTGAACGCGTAGATGCTGGCCTGGAACTGGTCACCCGAGATGAGTTCGGCGAGTGCCTCGTCTTCGCGCGCGAATCCCTCCTCGGGGGTTCCCGACTTGGCGGCCTTGAGCAGCTCGAGCGCCGCGTAGGGCGACTTCGCCACGGTGCCGATGCGCGACTCGAGCATCTTGCGGGCGATGCCGATGGCGACGTCCCACTTCACCAGGCGCTCCATCTTGCCCGGCTCGTTGGGGCGCTTCACCTTGATGCGGCCGGTGAGCACGCCGTCGGCCCAGGCGAGCGACTCCTCGAGGTAGTTGCGCGGCGAGAAGATGGCGTCGGCGATGCCGAGGTCGAAGACCTCCTGACTCTTCAGGGTGCGGTTGTTCTTCAGCGGGTTCTCGACGACGACCTTGAGGGCGTTCTCGATGCCGATGAGGTTCGGCAACAGGTACGCGCCACCCCAGCCGGGGATGATGCCGAGGAACACCTCGGGCAGTGCCAGCGCCGGGATGGAGGAGTCGACGGTGCGGTAGTCGGCGGCGAGCGCCACCTCGACGCCCCCGCCGAGCGCGAGCCCGTTGATGAACGCGAACGAGGGAACACCCACGTCTTTCATCGACGCGAAGGCGTAGTGACCCAGCTGGGCGAGCTTGCGCGCCGCATCCTTGCTCGGCACCTCGCCCACCTTGCTGAGGTCGGCGCCCGCGGCGAGGATGTACGGCTTGCCCGTGACGGCCACCGCCTGGATCTCACCCGCCGAGGCGCGCACCTTGAGCGCCTGCAGCGTGTGCAGGTACTCGAGCAGCCCCACCGGCCCGAGCGTGCTGGGCCGGGTGTGGTCGCGCCCGTTGTCGAGCGTGATCAGCGCAAGCGTCTTGCCGCTCGGCAGCGGGATGTCGCGCACGTAGGAGTGCGTGACGACCTCGTCGGCCGAGAAGGCCTCGAGCTCGGAGAAGTCGATGGTGGAGTAGTCGGTCATCGTGCGGCCTTCCTGCTCGCCTTGGCAGCCTTCGACTTGGCGTCGAAGTGCGGGTTCTCCCAGATGACGGTGCCGCCCTGCCCGAGCCCGACGCACATCGCGGTGACGCCGTAGCGCACCTCGGGGTGCTCCTCGAACTGCCGTGCGAGCTGGATCATCAGCCGCACACCCGACGAGGCCAGGGGGTGGCCGATGGCGATCGCGCCGCCGTACTCGTTCACCCGGGGGTCGTCGTCGTCGATGCCGAAGTGATCGAGGAACGACAGCACCTGCACCGCGAAGGCCTCGTTGAGCTCGAACAGCCCGATGTCGTCGATGGAGAGACCGGCCTTGCGCAGCGCCTTCTCGGTGGAGGGCACCGGGCCGATGCCCATGATCTCGGGCTCGACGCCCGCGAAGGCGAAGGAGACCAGGCGCATCTTCACCGGCAGCCCGAGCTCGCGCGCCGTCGACTCGCTCGCGATGAGCGAGGCGGTGGCGCCGTCGTTGAGGCCCGAGGAGTTGCCCGCGGTGACGCGGCCGTGCGGCCGGAACGGCGTGCGCAGGCCCGCCAGACCCTCGAGGGTGGTGTCGGGGCGCGGCGCCTCGTCGCGCGTGGCGAGCCCCCATCCTTCACTGGTGCGGATGGCGACCGACACGAGGTCGGGCTGGATCTTGCCCGCCTCGTACGCCGCCGCGACCTTCTGCTGGCTGCGCAGAGCGTAGCGGTCGGAGCGCTCCTTGGTGAGCTGCGGGAAGCGGTCGTGGATGCGCTCGGCCGTGTTGCCCATGTTGAGCGCCTCGGGGTTCACGAGCTTCTCGGCGAGGAAGCGCGGGTTCGGGTCGACGCCGGAGCCCATCGGGTGGTGACCCATGTGCTCGACACCGCCCGCGATCGCGAGGTCGTAGGCGCCGAAGCCGATGGCGCCGGCGACCGTGGTGACGCTCGTCATGGCACCCGCGCACATGCGGTCGACGGCGTAGCCGGGAACCGAGAGGGGAAGGCCCGCCAAAAGCGCCGCGGTGCGACCGAGCGTGAGACCCTGGTCGCCCGTCTGGGTGGTCGCGGCGATCGCCACGTCGTCGATGAGCTCCTTGGGCAGCCCGGGGTTGCGTTCGAGAACGCCCCCGATGGCCTTGACGACCAGGTCGTCGGCCCTGGTCTGCCAGTACATGCCCTTCTCACCGGCGCGCCCGAACGGGGTGCGCATTCCATCGACGAAGACGACTTCAGATCTTTCGGCCACTATGCCTCCTGGGTTTGGTCGGGTTCGATCCTAGAACCGGGCTCCGACGCCCCTGAATCGATTGCCGCTTTCTACGATGCGGCCTCGGGCGCTGTCTCGTCGGGTTGGTGGGGCTCGACAAAGGAGTCGAGGATCGGTTGTGCGGTCAGCCCTATCTGCCAGGGGCGCGCACCCAGCTCGGCCAGCGCATCCGACACCGTCTCGAGCGTGAGCGGGGAGGGCGGGTTCCACGCGACGCGGCGCAGGAAATCGGGGGTGAGCAGGTTCTCGAGCGGGATGCTGTGCTCCTCGCTCACCGCGGTGAGCGCTGCGCGCGCGGTCTTCAGCCGCGCATCCGCCTCGGGGTTGCGGTCGCTCCAGCTGCGCGGCGGCGGCAGCGTATCGGTGGCGCGCTTCTGGGTGGGGATGTCGTCGGTCGTTCGAGCCCGCTCGATGGCCGCCCACCAGCGGTCGATCTCGGTGCGGCTCGCCCGCCCGGAGAACGCCTTGAGCGACGCCAGCTCCCGTCGCGACGTGGGCAGCGCCTTGGCGGCGACGAGGAGGGAGGCGTCGGGCACGAGCCGCCCCGGAGCCGTGTCGGTCGAGCGGGCGAGGTCGTCGCGGGCGAGCCACAGCTCGCGGGCCGCAGCGAGGTGACGGTCGGGGCGGAGCGAGGTGATGCCCGAGAGCCGGCGCCAGGGCTCGGCCAGCGGCTGCTTCTCCTCCTTGGCGACGACGGCGGCGAACTCCTCGGCGGCGACCTGCTCCTTGCCCTGCTGCCTCAGCAGCTCGGCCATGGCGTCGCGCAGGTCGACCAGCAGCTCGACGTCGAGCGCGGCGTACTCGAGCCAGGAGGCGGGCAGCGGCCTGGTCGACCAGTCGGCCGCCGAGTGCTCCTTGGCGAGGTGGATGCCGAGCAGCTCCTCCACCACGGCGCCGAGGCCGACGCGGGGGAGCCCGAGCAGTCGTGCCGCGAGTTCGGTGTCGAAGACGGTGGTGGGGTCGAGGCCGACCTCGCGCAGGCACGCCAGGTCTTGGCTCGCCGCGTGCAGCACCCACTCCACGTCGCCGATCACCGACTGCAGGGGAGCGAACTCCTCGATCGCCGGCGGGTCGAACAGGAAGCTGCCCGCCCCGCGGCGGAACACCTGGATGAGGTAGGCGCGCTGCGAGTAGCGGAAGCCGCTCGCCCGTTCGGCGTCGACGGCCACCGGGCCCTCGCCGAGCGCGATCGCCTCGACGGCGTCGTGGAAGTCGTCGACCGTCGCGATGACGGTGCGGGCCGGGGTCTCGTTCTGGGGTTCTTTGCTCACGTCACTCACGTCGGGCTCGCCTGGCCTGCAGCATCGTCACGCCATCGACGACGGGAGGCAGACCGGCCAGCATGCAGAGAAGTTCGCTCCAGCCCTCGACATGGGCCTGGAGGTTGTGGTCGGTGGGGGTCCAGGATGCGCGCAGCTCGATCTGCGCCCCGTCGCCCTGGCTCGACAGCTCGCCGAAACCGGTGGAGATGATCTTCGTCGCGGTGCCGGAGGCGGAGATGTAGTTCGCCCCGCGGGCGTCGAGCGCGTCGACCAGCCACGACCAGGCCACATCGGCCAGGAACGGGTCGAGGCCGATCTCGGTCTCGAGCGGCGCCTGCGCGAAGCAGACCACCCGGAACTCCCCGCCCCAGGCCTCCGGCCGCGACTCGTCGTGCAGCAGGATGAACCTGCCGGTGCCGAGCTCGGAGTCGGCCCCATGGCGTTGGGGCGTGACATCGGCGGCGAGCGCCACCGCGTTCGGGGCGAGGTTGGCGGGCGCGGGGATCTCGTGGACGACGAGCTCCGCCCGCGTGTCGGCACGGCGCAGCGAGTCGAGCGCCGCGCCGAATGCCGCCGGAATGTCCGGAGTGAAGGGAGTTTCGGCCACGTCTGCAGACTAGAGTTCTTTGAGCTGTCGGCGGCGAAGGCACGCCGGATGCGAGGTGCGAAAGGCGGTCGTGGTGCGTTCGGAGAACACGGGGCCGGCCCGGGTGCCGGTGTGGAGCATCGTCGCGATGGCGGCAGGCACGGCGGCGGCCCTCGTCGCGGCAGCGGGTGCCGTGGCCACGGCGCGGATGTCGCGGGCGATCGTCACCCCGTCGCTGCCGGTCGACGACGTGCGCATCCTCCGCTACCGCGAGGGCGACGACGGGGGAGCGGGCTCCCTCGGCGTGGTCGAGCTCTCGGTGAACGCCGACTCCATCCTCCCCGGCCGCTACAGCCTCCGCTTCAGCTCCGACACCGGGCACGCCCGGCTCGGCGAGGTGCTCTCCGTCTCCGACGGCGTGGTGCGCCGGGCCGTGCTCGCCATCGACTACGGCGATCTCACCGCCGCCCGGCGCGGCCGCATCAGCGGGTGGTACTTCATCCATCCGCGCGAGCTCGGCGTTCCCGTGGAGGAGGTCGAGGTGTTCACCTCCGTCGGTCCCGCCCCCGCCTGGTACGTGCCGAGCGACGACGCGGGGAGCACGCGCTGGGTCATCCAGGTGCACGGCCGTGGGGTGCGCCGCGGCGAGACCATCCGGGCCGTCCCGGTGTTCCGCGAGCACGGCTTCCACTCCCTGCACATCTCCTACCGCAACGACGGCGACGCCCCGCGCTCCGCCGACGGCCGCTATGCCCTCGGCGACACCGAGTGGGAAGACCTGGATGCGGCCCTCACCTACGCGGTCGACCACGGCGCCACCGAGGTGGTGCTGATGGGCTGGTCGATGGGCGGCGCCATCGCCCTCCAGGCCATGGGTCGCGCGGTGCACCGCGACCGCGTGCGGGCGATCGTGCTCGACTCGCCGGCGGTCGACTGGCTCGACATCCTGCGGTACCACGGCAGGGCGCGACACGTGCCCGAGCTCATCGGCGACGCCGCCTTCGCCACCATCAGCCACTCCTGGGGCAAGGCGGTCACCGGGCAGGAGAAGCCGCTCGACCTGCAGCGCCTCGACTTCGTCGAGCGCGCCGACGAGGTGACGGTGCCCGTGCTCATCCTGCACAGCGACGACGACGGCTACGTGCCCTCGACGGGTTCGCGCGAGCTCGCCGAGGCGCGGCCCGACCTGGTCACCTTCGTGCAGTTCTCCATCGCCCGGCACACCAAGCTCTGGAACTACGATCGCGCGCGCTGGAACACCGCGATCTCCGACTGGCTCACACTCCAGGGGCTGTGAGCCGCTCCCGCAGCTGACGCTTGGTGCGGCCGAGCATCGCCGTCATGCCCCGGATGCGCAGGGGCGAGACCGCCTCGGTGAGCCCGATGGTGTTCGGGAAGTCGTCGGGGATGGCGAGCACCTCCGAAGCGGTGAGCCCGTCGATGCCCTGCACCAGGATCGACGCGAAGCCGCGCGTGGTCGGCGCCTCGCGCGGTGCCGTGGCGTGCAGGCGCACGACGGGGTCGGCGCTGCCGCCGTCGGTCTCGACGAAGATGAAGACGGGGGACTGGCACTCCTCGACCCGCTCGAGCAGGTCGGGGTGGTCGCGGTAGCGTTCCGGCAGCTCGGGCAGCTCGTTGGCGAACTCGAGCAGCATCTCGAGCCGCTCGCGCTGCTCGAGGGCGAGGAAGTCGTCGCGGATCTCGGCGAGCGAGTCGGGGAGGAGGGAATCGGTCATCCCCTCCAGTATCCCGCACCGCGCCGACGCGGGGTCGGTGCTCAGCCGCGCGCAGGCACCTCGCCGGGCTCCGAGCCCTTCACGATCGGCACCCGCACCGTGCTGCCCCACTCCGTCCACGACCCGTCGTAGTTGCGCACGTTCTCGAAGCCGAGCAGGTGCTTCAGCACGAACCAGGTGTGGCTCGACCGCTCACCGATGCGGCAGTAGGCGATGACCGGCTCGCCCTCGGCCAGGCCGGCGCCCTCCCGGTAGATCGCGTCGAGCTCGGCGGCGGGCTTGAAGGTGCCGTCCTCCGCTGCGGCCTTCGCCCACGGCACGTTGGCCGCGCTCGGGATGTGGCCGGCGCGGAGCGCCCCCTCCTCGGGGTAGGCGGGCGCGGTGGTGCGCTCCCCGCTGTACTCCTCCGGGGAGCGCACGTCGATGAGGGGATGCCCGAGGTGCGCCAGCACGTCGTCCTTGAACGCCCGGATCTCGTCGTCGTGACGCTCCACGACCGGGTAGTCGACAGCATCCGGAGTGCTGCGCTCGGTGGTGAACGGCCGGCCCTCCGCCACCCACTTGTCGCGCCCGCCGTCGAGCAGGCGCACGTCGTCGTGGCCGAACAGGGTGAACACCCAGAGCGCATAGGCGGCCCACCAGTTGTTCTTGTCGCCGTAGATCACGACGGTGGAGTCGCGCGAGATGCCCTTGCCGCCGACGAGCTCGGCGAAGGCGGGGCCCTCGACGTAGTCGCGCAGCACCGGGTCGTTGAGGTCGGTGTGCCAGTCGATCTTCACCGCGCCGGGGATGTGACCGGTCTCGTACAGCAGCACATCTTCATCCGACTCCACCACCACGAGACCGGGTTCGCCGAGGTGCGCCTCCAGCCACTCGCCCGACACCAGCCGTTCGGGGTGGGCGTAGCCGGCGAACTTCTCCGAGCGATCGAACTCGACTGTCATCTCTCAACCTCCGATTAGGGTTAGGTGCAACCCCCTATTGAATCTATGTCCTCCCGCTCGCCCGCAGTACGGCACGGGTCGCATTTCGACACACAGGACCCGAGCAGATGACCGAAGAGCGGCAGGCAGTCGCCCCGCGCTTGACCGAGCGCACCCCCTCGATGTCGGCGGCGGAGCTCGCCGCCACCCTGGTGCCGCCGCGGCAGTTCGACAAGGCGTCGCTCGAGAACTACCGGCCCGACCCCGACTTCCCGTCGCAGACCGAGGCGCTCGAGCGCATCAGGGCGTTCGCGGGCAGCTGGAAGCCCGCCGCCGTCAAGGGCGGCGGCCTGTTCGGGCGCAAGAAGCCCAAGACGACGGATGCTGCCAAGTCGGGCATCTACCTCGACGGCGGCTTCGGCGTCGGCAAGACCCACCTACTCGCCGCCCTCTGGCACGCCGCTCCTGGCCCCAAGTACTTCGGCACGTTCATCGAGTACACCGCGCTCATCGGGGCGCTCGGTTACGCGGGTGCGGTGAAACTCTTCACGGGCGCGCGTTTCATCGCCATCGACGAGTTCGAGCTCGACGACCCGGGCGACACCATGCTCATGACCCGCTTCCTCGGCGAGCTCGCCGCGCAGGGCACGCGGCTCGCGGCCACCTCGAACACGCCGCCGAACGCGCTCGGCGAGGGGCGCTTCGCGGCGAGCGACTTCCTGCGCGAGATCCAGGCCATCGCCGACCGCTTCGACATCCTCCGCATCGACGGCGTCGACTACCGCCGCCGCGACATCGAGGGTCACGCCGCCGTCTTCCCCGACGACGCCGCGCTGCTCACGGCCGTCGAGGGCCGCGTGGCCGCGGGGCAGAGCATCACCTTCGACGACTTCGGCGAGCTGGTGCACCACCTCGGCACCATCCACCCGTCGCGCTACATCAAGATCATCGAGGGCCTCGACGCCATCGCCGTGCGCGACGTCACGCCGCTGACCGACCAGACGGATGCGCTGCGCCTGGTCGCCTTCGTCGACCGCGTCTACGACGCCCAGCTCCAGGTGCTCGCCTCGGGCACCCCGTTCGACGAGGTGTTCGCGGGCGACATGCTGAACGGCGGCTACCGCAAGAAGTACCTGCGCGCGGTGTCGCGTCTCATCGCCTCCGCCACCGTCTGAACCGGATGCGCGCATCCGTCTTCGCCGGATTCTGCGCCTTTGGAAACACAGTTGTTACACGGGCGCCGGCCGTGTAACACGGGCGACATAAACCACGTCGTCTCGCGAAACCTCTCTTGGGCAGACTTCCCTTGCCTGTAATTGCGCCTCGGCCCCGTGCTAGCCGTCAGCATCACAGCGATTCCAGAAGTCCCAGCCCGGCACGTGACAGAGAGGTAACCATTCATATGGAAGAAGTAACCGGCAACTTGAACTCGTTGTGGTTGCTCGTCGCAGCCGCACTCGTGCTCCTGATGACCCCGGGTGTCGCGTTCTTCTACGGCGGCATGGTGAAGGCCAAGTCCGTCGTCTCGATGATGATGATGAGCTTCGGGGCGATGGGCCTCGTGGGCGTTCTCTGGGTGCTGTACGGCTACGGCATGGTCTTCGGCACCCCGCTGATCCCCGGCATCGTGGGCAACCCCTTCGATGGCACGATCGGCCTCACCAACCTCCTCGGCATCGGAGAGGGCGGCGCCATGGAGCCCGACCTCGCCGGCCTCGCCTTCGCCGGCTTCCAGGCCACCTTCGCCATCATCACCGTCGCCCTCGTCTCGGGCGCCATCGCCGACCGCGCCAAGTTCGGCGCCTGGATGGTGTTCGCCGGCGTCTGGGTGACCGTCGTCTACTTCCCCGTCGCTTTCATGGTCTTCAACCTCTCTGAGGGCTGGGCGCCGGTCTGGGGCGTGAACGACTTCGCCGGTGGTACCGCGGTGCACATCAACGCCGGTGCTGCGGCGCTCGCCCTCGCCCTGGTGCTCGGCAAGCGCGTCGGCTTCCAGAAGGGCATCCAGAAGCCGCACAACGTGCCGCTGACCCTGCTCGGCGCCTCGCTGCTGTGGTTCGGCTGGTTCGGCTTCAACGCCGGTTCCGAGGCCGCCGTCGACGGCGTCGCCGCGATCGCCTGGATCAACACCCTCGCCGCCCCGGCCGCCGGTATCCTCGGCTGGCTGATCGTCGAGAAGATCAAGGACGGCAAGCCCACCTCGATCGGTGCGGCCTCCGGTGCCGTCGCGGGTCTGGTCGCCATCACGCCGGCCTGTAACATCCTCACCCCCGGCTGGGCGATCGTGCTCGGCGTGCTCGCCGGTGCCGTCTGCGCCCTGGCCATCGAGCTGAAGTTCAAGCTCGGCTTCGACGACTCGCTCGACGTCGTGGGCATCCACCTCGTCGGCGGTCTCATCGGAACCCTCTACATCGGCATCTTCGGCGCCGGCATCGGCCTGCTCGACACCGGCTCGTTCGAGCAGCTCTGGAAGCAGTTCGCCGCCGCCGTCGTCGTGCTGATCTACTCCTTCGTCATGGCGTTCCTGATCGGCTGGATCATCCAGAAGACCATGGGCTTCCGCATCAACAACGAAGACGAGGTCGCCGGAGTCGACACCGTCGTGCACGGCGAAGAGGGCTACGCGCTCGTCAACGACTGAGCACACGCACCACTCACGAGCGGGGTGTCGCCTACGGGCGGCGCCCCGCTTCGTCGTTCCCGGGGAGCGCTTCGCGGGTGGGGAGCGCCTCGCGGTCGGCGAGTGCCTCGCGGGCCAGCCGGGTGGCGCCGACAACCGCGGCGGGCATCGCGAACACCGCCCCCAGCGGGATGAGGAAGACGAGGTAGACGGCCACACCGAAACCGAGCGTGTGCGCGCGGCGAACGCCGAGCATCCGTCGTCTGTCGCGCAGGCGGAGGCCCCGGGAGTCGAAGGCGAAGCCGGTGAGCTCGAGGGCCAGCACCCAGCCGCCGAACACGGCGGCGAGCACGGCGCTGGCCACCGTGCCGACGAACGGGATGAGGCCGACGACGAAGAGGCCGAGGGCGATGACGGCCGAGAGCAGCAGCACGCGCAGGGCCGTCGCGATGCCACGTATGAGGAGGCGCCAGAAGCCGCCCTCGGGCTCCGGGGGAGTGCCGCCCTCGCGCTCCTCGGTGTCGCGCCAGATGCGCTCGTAGAACGGGTCGCCGACCGCGAGGGTGAGGGCGGTGTAGGTGAAGACGACGAGCAGCACGCCGCCGGCGACCAGCGCGACCGCAGCCGAGACGCGGGTGATGCTGCGCCACGGCTCGTTCCAGTCGTCGGCGAACGGCGTCGCCCAGTCGGCCAGGGCGTGGGAGTTCACGGCGAGCACGACGAGGCCGGCGAGGTACACGGCGCCGACGAGGAGCGCGGGCACCGCCCCGAGCAACATCAGCCGCGGGCGGGACGCCCACGCGCCGAGACCCCTGACGAACACGCCGACCCCGGCGAAGAACTCGCTCACCATGCCGCGATGGTATCCGGATGCGCGCGGCCTGCCACGGGGATTCCGCGGCTCGGTCACCCCTTGGCGTCGGGTCGGTGCGGTTGTAGCGTTCACGGCGACGTGAGGGAGCGTGCCACGATGACCGACAACCCGTACCTGCCGCTGGAGCTGTTCTACATCGGGCTGCTCGGCCTCGCCACCGCCGCCATCGTGTGGGTGTCGGTGATCGTGGTGCTGCGCCTGTTCAAGGGTCAGCGCTAGACCGGACAGCGTTCAGCGGATAGCCGCTGCGCGCACCTCGCCGCGCGTGAGATCATCGGCGTGATGAGTACTGACGGTCACACGGCGCCGATCCGCTCTCAGGCCCTCCTCACGGCATGGGTCGAAGAGTTCAGGGCCCAGGGCGACGGCGTCGCCGGCACGCTCGACGTGCTGCTGCAAGACGGAGCCGACGGGCGAGACACCGGGCTCGTCATCGTGCGGCTGAAGAACGCCCCTGCCGACGTGTACATGCAGCCGCGCGGGTACGACGACCCGTTCTGGGAGGCGACCCTCACCGCACGGGGCGACCTGTCGCTCATGCCCTACCAGCTGGCGTCCTTGGCCGCCGAGATCGTGGTCGCCGGCAATCTCTGCACCTTCTTGCAGTTCAAGTCCCTCGAATGGGACCGCGAGAGCGGCCTCCGCGGCCACCGCGCGCCCTAGTCGGGCGGCCGCCGGCGCTGGCGCAGCCGGCACCCCCCGCCCCGCTTAAGCCACGAAGCCCCGCGATCTCTCGCGGGGCTTCTGCTGTGGGCGATACCGGACTCGAACCGATGACCTCTTCCGTGTGAAGGAAGCGCGCTACCAACTGCGCCAATCGCCCGAAGGCACTCATTGATAGTAGTGCATGCCGACGGGTGCTCGTGAACACCGGAAGGCGCGACACGCTGTTCCGGTGACGATTTGGCAATCGGCGAGAGAGTCGGATAGTGTCTAATCCGTTCGCAGCAATGCGAAACGAAATGCGGATGTGGCGCAGTGGTAGCGCATCACCTTGCCAAGGTGAGGGTCGCGAGTTCGAATCTCGTCATCCGCTCGAGTGAAGTTACTCGTCTGAGGGAAACCATCTCGGTTCGCTTCAGATGTACTGGGTGGCGTGGCCGAGAGGCGAGGCAGCGGCCTGCAAAGCCGTCCACACGGGTTCAAATCCCGTCGCCACCTCCACTCCATCCGGTAGCACACCACTATCGGGCGATTGGCGCAGCGGTAGCGCGCTTCCCTGACACGGAAGAGGTCACTGGTTCGATCCCAGTATCGCCCACCATCAACGTTAGGCCAGGGTTCGCGCCCTGGCCTTTCGTGTTTCTTGGGGGGATCGAACCAGTGACCTCACGATTCGCGAGCGAAGCGGTGCTTCGCTCCCCAGCGAATCGTGCTGGTTCGATCCCAGTATCGCCCGGCCCTGCGGGCGGGCGGCCGTGAGCGCCCGGCGCTGCGCGCGGGCGGGGTAGGGTCGGGGGATGGATGAGAGTGTGCGGGGGGCGTCGCGGCGGACGGCGTTGAAGGTGGGGGCGTGGAGTGTGCCCGTGGTGGCGGTGGCGCTGGCGGCGCCGGGGGCGGCGGCCAGTACGGTGAGTGCGTATTACATCTATCAGCCGTATGCGGGGTGGGTGGATGAGACGCTGGTGCTCGAGGCGTATGTGCGGGCTGTGGCGGGGGACGCGCCGGTGTTCGGGGCGACGGTGACGTGGACGATGGTGGAGACCGGGCAGGTGTTCTCGGGCGTCAGCAACAACAGCAACGGCTACGCCCGTGCGACCAGCCCGGCCGACGCGGTGCTCCTCGACCCCACCGAGGTCGACATCGCCGCCCTCGACGCCACCCTCCGCATCGAACTCCAGGGCACGAAGCCCCTCTGAGGAATGCGGGCGGGCGCGGGCGGGTGGCGCGACTAGGCTTGGGGGGTTGGAATCGAGCGAAACAGGAGCACCTCAGTCGTGGCAACAGGATTTGATCTCTTCACCGACCGGTCCGTCGTGGCCCTGCGCGTCAACGGAGAGCTGAAAGACCTGGCTACCACGGTCACCGACGACGACACCGTCGAGCCGGTCACCATCGACAGCCCCGACGGCCTCGCCATCCTCCGCCACTCGGCCGCCCACGTCGCGGCCCAGGCCGTGCAGGCCATCAACCCCGAGGCGAAGCTCGGCATCGGCCCGCCCGTCACCGACGGCTTCTACTACGACTTCGACGTCGCCGAGCCCTTCACCCCGGAGGACATGAAGGCCATCGAGAAGGGCATGGAACGCATCATCCGTGCCGGCCAACGCTTCGTGCGCCGCGTCGTCACCGAGGAGGAGGCGCGCGCCGAACTCGCCGACGAGCCCTACAAGCTCGAGCTGATCGGTCTGAAGGGCGGCTCAGACGGCGACGACGCCCTGAACGCCGACAACGAGTCGGTCGAGGTCGGCGGCGCCGAGCTCACCATCTACGACAACGTCGACCCCAAGACCGGCGAGACCGTCTGGAAAGACCTCTGCCGCGGCCCGCACCTGCCGAGCACCCGGATGATCGGCAACGGTTTCGCGCTCACCCGCCTCGCCGCGGCCTACTGGCGCGGTTCGGAGAAGAACAAGCAGCTGCAGCGCGTCTACGGCACGGCCTGGCCCTCCAAAGACGAGCTGCGCGCCTACCAGACCCGCCTCGAGGAGGCCGCGAAGCGCGACCACCGCAAGCTCGGCTCCGAGCTCGACCTGTTCTCCTTCCCCGACGAGATCGGGTCTGGCCTCGCGGTGTTCCACCCGAAGGGTGGCATCATCCGTGCCGAGATCGAGGGGTACCTGCGCCAGCAGCTCGTGGCCGGCGGCTACGAACTGGTGAACACGCCCCACATCACCAAGGCCCACCTGTTCGAGACCAGCCAGCACCTCAACTGGTACCGGGAGGGCATGTTCCCCCCGATGCACCTCGATGAGGAGCACGACGCCGAGGGCAACATCACCAAGCAGGGTCAGGACTATTACCTGAAGCCCATGAACTGCCCGATGCACAACCTCATCTTCCGCGCCAGGGGCCGCAGCTACCGCGAGCTGCCGCTGCGTCTTGCCGAGTTCGGCACGGTCTACCGCTACGAGAAGAGCGGCACCCTCTCGGGCCTCACCCGTGTGCGCGGCCTCACCCAGGACGACGCGCACATCTACGTTGAGCAGAGCGAGGTGCGCGAGGAGCTCACCCGCCAGATCGACTTCATGCTCGACGTGCTGCGCGGCTACGGCCTCGACGACTTCTACCTCGAGCTCTCCACGCGCGACCCCGAGAAGTCGGTCGGCACCGACGAGATGTGGGAGACCGCCACCGACACCCTCCGCGAGGTCGCCCTCGCCTCCGGCCTCGAGCTCGTCCCCGACCCGGGGGGAGCAGCGTTCTACGGCCCGAAGATCTCGGTGCAGGCCCGCGACGCCATCGGCCGCACCTGGCAGCTGTCGACCATCCAGCTCGACTTCAACCAGCCCGAGCTGTTCGAGCTGGAGTACACCGCCTCCGACGGCACCCGTCAGCAGCCGGTGATGATCCACCGCGCTCTGCTGGGGTCGATCGAGCGCTTCTTCGCCATCCTGCTCGAGCACTACGCCGGGGCCTTCCCGGTGTGGCTCGCGCCGGTGCAGGTGGTGGGCATCCCGATCTCCGACGAGCACGCCGACTATCTCAACGAGGTCATCCGAAAGCTCAAGGCCCGCGGCATCCGCGCCGAGCTCGACGACTCAGCCGAGCGCATGCAGAAGAAGATCCGCACCCACACCAAGGACAAGGTGCCGGTGCTGCTCATCGCGGGCGCCGACGACTCCGCTGCGGGCTCGGTGAGCTTCCGCTTCCGCGACGGCTCGCAGGAGAACGGCGTACCGAGCGACGAGGCGATCGAGCGCATCGTGGCGAGCGTCGAGAAGCATCTGCAGGTGACGACCGCCGGCCAGCTCTGATGAGCGACCTCCCCGACGACGTCGTGCTCGAACCCGCCGACCACCTCGCGGGGGTTCCGGATGCGTTCCAGCGGCTCTGGACCCCGCACCGCATGACCTACATCCAGGGCGGCGACCAGCCGCACATCGACGAGTGCCCGTTCTGCCGCGCGCCGAAGCTCTCCGACGAGGAGGGCCTCATCGTGGCGCGCGGCACCCACGCCTACGTGCTGCTGAACCTCTTCCCCTACAACTCGGGCCACCTCCTGGTGTGCCCGTACCGCCACGTCGCCACCTACGACCTCGCCACACCGGAGGAGGTCGCCGAGATCGGCAGCCTCACCCAGACGGCGATGCGGGTGCTCAGCGCCGTGTCGCGCTGCGACGGCTTCAACATCGGCATGAACCAGGGCAAGGTGGCGGGGGCCGGGGTCGCCGGGCACCTGCACCAGCACATCGTGCCGCGCTGGATGTCGGACGCGAACTTCTTCCCCATCATCGCCCGCACCAAGGCGCTGCCCCAGCTGCTCGGCGAGGTGCGCGCCGAGATCCAGGCGGCCTGGCCCGCATCCTGAGCCGGGCGGGGCGGCCTCCGGGCCGTTCGGGGGCGTTCGCGTAGACTCGACTGCAGATTTAGAAGGAGAACACCGTGTCCGGACACTCAAAATGGGCGACCACCAAGCACAAGAAGGCGGTCATCGACGCGCGCCGTGCGAAGTCGTTCGCGAAGCTCATCAAGAACATCGAGGTGGCGGCCAAGATCGGCGGCGCCGACCTCTCGGGCAACCCGACCCTCGTCGACGCGGTGCAGAAGGCCAAGAAGACCTCGGTGCCGAATGACAACATCGACCGCGCCATCAAGCGCGGTGCGGGTCTGACCGGTGAGACCATCGACTACCAGACGATCATGTACGAGGGCTACGGCCCCAACGGCGTGGCCCTCCTCGTGGAGTGCCTCACCGACAACAAGAACCGCGCGGCAGCCGACGTGCGCACGGCCATGACCCGCAACGGCGGCACCATGGCCGACCCGGGCAGCGTCGCCTACAACTTCAGCCGCAAGGGCGTCATCACCGTGGGCCACAGCGACGGCCTCACCGAAGACGACATCCTGCTCGCCGTGCTCGACGCCGGCGCCGAAGAGGTCACCGACCGTGCCGAGTCGTTCGAGGTGCTCACCGACCCCTCCGCCATGGTCGCCGCCCGCGGCGCCCTGCAGGAGGCGGGCATCGACTACGACTCCGCCGACGTCGAGTTCGTCGCCAACCTCCACGTCGACGCCGACGCCGAGACGGCCCGCAAGGTGTTCCGTCTCATCGACGCGCTCGAAGACAGCGACGACGTGCAGAACGTGTACACCAACATCGACATCTCCGCCGAGGTGCAGGCCGAACTCGAGAACGACTGAGCCGCCTGCCCGCCTCGCCGCCACCCGGAGGCGACCAGCGAGGTGACGAGCGACACCGAACGGAAGGCGGTCAGCGGATGCGCGTGCTCGGCATCGATCCCGGCCTGACCCGCTGCGGCGTGGGTGTGGTCGACGTGGCGCCGACGCGCACGGCCGTGCTGGTGCACGTGTCGGTCATCACCACCCCGATCGAGCTGCCCCTCGAGGAGCGCCTGCTGCGCATCGCGGCGGGCGTCGAGGCCGTGCTCGACGAGCATCGCCCCGACAGCGTGGCGGTGGAGCGCGTGTTCGCGCAGCACAACGTGCGCACGGTGATGGGCACCGCGCAGGTGAGCGGCATCGCGCTGCTCGCCGCCGCGCGCCGGTCGCTCCCGGTGGGGCTGCACACGCCGAGCGAGGTGAAGGCCGCCATCACGGGCTACGGGCAGGCCGACAAGAAGCAGGTGGGAACGATGGTGGCGAAGGTGCTGCGGCTCGATGAGATCCCGCGCCCCGCCGACGCCGCCGACGCGCTCGCGCTGGCCATCTGCCACGCCTGGCGGGGGCCGCTCGGGGGAGTGGTGGGCGCATCCGTCACCCCCGCCGCTGCCGCGGGCTCGGCCGGCGCCGGCTCGCTCACCCCGGCCCAGCAGGCGTGGCGCGCCGCCGAGCAAGGCGCGAAGCGGCGGCCCGCCGCCCCTAGGCTGGTGCGATGATCTCTGCACTCCGTGGCACGGTTCTCAGCGTGTCGGGCGGGATGCTCGTGCTCGATGTGGGCGGCGTCGGCTTCGCCGTGAGCGTCACCGCGCGCCACGCCCTCACCCTGCGCCAGGGCACGGAGACGACGGTGCTCACCTCGCTCATCGTGCGGGAGGACAGCCTCTCCCTGTTCGGCTTCCCCGACCAGGAGTCGCTCGACGTCTTCACCCTGCTCATCGGCGTCACCGGGGTGGGCCCCAAGTCGGCCCTCGGCGTGCTCGCCGAGCTCACGCCCTCCGAGGTCGCCCTCGCCGTCGCCCGCGACGACGACAGCGCCTTCCGCAAGGTGAGCGGCATCGGCCCGAAGACCGCGAAGCTCATCGTGGTCTCCCTCACCGGCAAGCTCACCGCCGCCCACGCGGCCGCCGCCGCCTCGAGCGGGCCGTCGGCGGCGCCCTCGCAGCTCGTGCGCGACAACGTCGAGCGGGCGCTCGTGGGCCTCGGCTGGCCCGAGCGCAACGCCACGGCCGCCGTCGACGAGGCGCTCGAGACGGCCAGTGAGACGGATGCGGGCAACGTGCAGTCGCTGCTGCGGCTCGCCCTCGCCGTGCTCGGGCCCGCCCCGCACGCCGGGGGAGCACGATGACCGCCCCCGGCGACGACCTGGTGAACCCGGAGGCGCAGTCGGAGGCGGAGATCGCCTTTGAGGGCGCACTCCGGCCGAAGTCGCTGTCGGAGTTCGTGGGGCAGCGCAAGGTGCGCGGTCAGCTGCAGCTGCTGCTCGACGCCGCCGCCATCCAGCAGCGCACGCCCGACCACATCCTGCTCGCGGGCCCTCCCGGGCTCGGCAAGACGACGCTCGCGATGATCGTGGCGCAGGAGACCGATCGGCCGCTGCGCCTCACCAGCGGCCCGGCCATCCAGCACGCGGGCGACCTCGCCGCGGTGCTGTCGTCGCTCGTTCCCGGCGAGGTGCTCTTCATCGACGAGATACACCGCATGGCGCGCTCCGCCGAGGAGATGCTGTACCTCGCGATGGAGGACTTCCGCATCGACATCATGGTGGGCAAGGGGGCCGGGGCCACCTCCATCCCGCTCGACCTTGCGCCGTTCACGCTGGTGGGCGCGACGACCCGGGCCGGTCTCCTGCCGAATCCCCTGCGCGACCGCTTCGGGTTCACCGCGCACCTCGAGTTCTACGAGACCGAGGAGCTCGTGCGGGTACTGCACCGCGCCGCCCAGCTGCTCGGCGTCGCCATCGAGGAGGAGTCGCTGCGCGAGATCGCCTCGCGCTCACGCGGCACCCCCCGCATCGCGAACCGCCTGCTGCGCCGGGTGCGCGACTACGCCCTGGTCGACGGCGGGGGAGCGACGCTCGAGGCGGTGCGCGCCGCGCTCGAGCTCTACGACGTCGACGAGCTGGGCCTCGACCGGCTCGACCGCGCCGTGATGAGCGTGCTGCTCAAGCGCTTCGACGGGGGCCCCGTCGGACTCTCCACGCTCGCGGTGTCGGTGGGCGAGGAGGCCGAGACCATCGAGTCGGTGGTCGAGCCCTTCCTCGTGCGCATCGGACTCATCTCGCGCACCCCGCGCGGTCGCGTCGCCACGAAGGCGGGCTGGGCCCACTTCGGGCTGGCGAGGAATTCGGATGCGCTGTTCGGGGATGACCTATAATTCAAGCTGGTCTTCAGGGCACCCCCCTAGGATGTGTCCTGCCCAACTCCCCCCACTTTCTGGAAGGCGCCTTTCTTCATGGCATTCGATCCGTTGACAATCATCATGCTGGTCGTTCTGGCCGTGCTGGTGTTCTTCATGTTCCGCAACAGCCGCAAGCGCAAGGCGCAGGCCGAGGAGCTGCAGAGCAAGGTGATGGTCGGCGCCGAGGTCATGACCAACTTCGGCCTCTTCGGCACCATCCTCGAGATGGACGACGAGGAGAACCAGGTGCTCCTGGAGACCACCCCCGGCACCGTGCTCAAGGTGCACCGCCAGACGGTCACCCGCGTGGTCACCGACTCGCCGCTCGCGCCGACGACCACCGAGGTCGACCACACGAACGACGGGGAGCCCGAGTACGGAGAGCGGATCGACGAGCCCGCCACCACCACGGCCGACGAGAGCACCGCGACACCCGACGTCAGCGCGGAGAAGTCCGACAAGAAGGGCGACGAGTAGCAACTCGTCCCCGCTGATCCACGCTCGACGCCCCGGGGCTCGAGCGGCAGAGAAAGCTGAGTAACTCAGGTGGCACAAACTACCGCGGTCAAGAAGGCGTGGAAGACGCTGATCTGGCTGGGCGTCATTTTCGCCGTCCTCGTCGGCACCATCGCGGGAGGTGTGATCTGGAGCACCGCGACGTGGACGCCGAAGCTCGCGCTCGACCTCGAGGGTGGCACGCAGATCATCCTCACCCCGAAGCTCGAGTCGGGCCAGCAGGTCTCGTCGGAGCAGCTCGACCAGGCGGTGTCGATCATCCGCCAGCGTGTCGACGCCAGCGGCGTGTCGGAGGCCGAGGTCACCACCCAGGGCGGCCAGAACGTCGTCGTCTCGATCCCGGGCAGCCCCGACGAGGCGACGCTCAACCGCATCGAGTCGTCGGCGAAGCTCGACTTCCGCGCGGTGCTGCTCGCCGACGTCGCGTCGACCAGCACCACTTCGACGCCGGGCGCCACGCCCGACCCGTCGCTCGAGTCGACGCCGACCGCGAGCCCGACGAACGGCAGCGACCTCGCCTGGGTCACCCCGGCGCTGCAGGCGCAGTTCGACTCCTTCGACTGCAACTCGGAGGCAGCTGAGGATGCGGGCCAGGCGCCCGCAGACCAGCCGCTCATCACCTGTGACGACAACGGCGTGAAGTACCTGCTCGGCCCGGTCGAGATCGAGGGCGCCGACATCGCCGACGCCTCCGCGGGTGTCGCCACCACGCAGAACGGCGCGTCGACCGGCCAGTGGGTCGTCGACATCTCGTTCAACGACGCCGGCACCAAGAAGTTCGCCGACGTCACCACCCGGCTCTACGGCCTCACCGGCGTGCAGAACCAGTTCGCGATCGTTCTCGACGGCCGCGTCATCACGGCTCCCACCACCGGTGGCGCGTTCACCGACGGCAAGGCGCAGATCTCCGGGTCGTTCACGCAGGACTCGGCGCAGACCCTCGCCGACCAGTTGAAGTTCGGTGCCCTGCCGATCGGCTTCACGACGCAGTCGTCGGAGGCCATCTCGGCGACACTCGGTTCGACCCAGCTGATGTCTGGCCTCATCGCCGGCGCGATCGGTCTGCTCCTCGTCATCATCTACTCGCTCATCCAGTACCGGTTGCTCGGTCTCGTCACCATCGCCTCGCTTGTGGTGGCGGCGGCGCTCACCTACCTGCTGGTGACGCTGATGTCGTGGCGCATCGACTTCCGTCTGTCGCTCGCGGGTGTCGCGGGTCTCATCGTGGCCATCGGTATCACCGCAGACTCCTTCATCGTCTACTTCGAGCGAATACGCGACGAGCTGCGCGACGGCAGGAGCCTCAACTCCTCCGTGCAGGCGGGGTGGAAGCGCGCGATCCGCACCATCACCGCATCCGATGCGGTGAACTTCCTCGCTGCCGGAGTTCTGTACGTGCTCGCTATCGGAAACGTGCGCGGCTTCGCCTTCACGCTCGGTCTCACGACGATCGTCGACATCATCGTGGTCATCCTGTTCACGCATCCGCTCATGACGCTGCTGGCCGAACTGCCGTTCTTCCGCGACGGCCACAAGCTGAGCGGACTCGACCCGCGGGCGCTCGGCGCCGTCTACCGGGGCCGCGCCCAGTTCCGGGCACCGGCCGCATCGGTCACCGCCGCCAAGAAGGGCTCCTCGAGCCGGGAGGCCGCGCGCCGCCAGACCATCGCCGAGCGCAAGGCTGCCGAACTCGCCGCCAGCTCGACCAAGGGCACCAGCGGTGCCGACTCCACCCGTCCCACCGATGAGGGGAAGAACTCCTGATGGCCAGCTTCTCCCAGTTCGGCAACGACCTCTACACCGGCAAGCGCTCGATCGACTTCATCGGCCGGCGCCGCATCTGGTACATCATCTCCGGCATCCTGGTGCTCATCGCCCTGGTCGGCCCGTGGCTGCGCGGCGGCTATGAGTTCGGCATCGAGTTCCGTGGTGGCTCAGAGTTCACGGTGTCGCAGGTGGCGACGCTCGACCAGAACCTGGCGACGGATGCGGTCAACTCCTCGGTGAGCGGCGCCAACCCCCGCGTCTCCACCCTCGGGCAGGACTCGGTGCGCGTGCAGACCGACGAGCTCGACAAGACGCAGACCGCCGAGGTGCAGCAGGCTCTCGCCACCGCCTACGACGTGCCGGTCGACGACGTGACGACCTCCTTCATCGGAGCGACCTGGGGCGCCGACATCACCACCCAGGCCATCCGCGGCCTCGTCATCTTCCTCGTGCTGGTGGCGGTGTTCATGGCCATCTACTTCCGCACCTGGAAGATGGCGGCCGCCGCCCTCATCGCGCTCATCCACGACCTCGTCATCACGGCCGGGGTCTACGGGCTCACCGGGCTCGAGATCACGCCGGCGGCCGTCATCGGCTTCCTGACGATCCTCGGTTACTCGCTCTACGACACGGTCGTGGTGTTCGACAAGATCAGGGAGAACACCGCGGCGCTCGACGAACGCGGCACCCAGACCTTCTCCGACATGGTGAACCTCGCGGTGAACCAGACCCTGGTGCGCTCCATCAACACCTCGGTGGTGGCCGCGCTGCCGGTGGCCTCGATCCTCATCATCGGCTCGTTCGTGCTCGGCGCCTCGACGCTCCGCGACATCTCGCTGGCGCTTCTCATCGGCATCATCGTCGGTACCTACTCGACGATCTTCGTGGCGGCGCCGCTGTACGTGCAGTTCCGGCATAAGGAGGCGAAGATCCGCAAGCACGACGCGCAGGTGGAGACCGACCGCGAGCGGGCCGCCAAGGCCGCGGTGTCCGCCTGAGGCGATCAGGGTTCGGCGCCCCCTCGGCGCCTGCCATAATCGAGGTGGAGGCCTGAGATGACGGAAACCACCAGCACCACGTCGACAGCGACGCTGCGCCGTCTCGTGCCGCGTCTGTTCTCCCGCGCTCAGCCCGTGGGAGCGGTCGACTCGGTGCTGCGCACCGTCAGGGCCAACCACCCGAAGGCCGACATCTCCATCGTCGAGCGCGCCTACGCCACGGCCGAGCGAGCCCACGACGGGCAGAAGCGGCGCAGTGGTGAGCCGTACATCACGCATCCGGTGGCCGTCGCCCAGATCCTCGCCGAACTCGGCCTGGGGTCGAAGGCCGTCGCAGCGGCGCTCCTCCACGACACGGTCGAAGACACCGAGTACTCGCTCGACATGCTGCGTCACGACTTTGGCGACGAGGTCGCCATGCTCGTCGACGGCGTGACGAAGCTCGACAAGGTGAAGTACGGCGACAGCGCCCAGGCCGAGACGGTGCGCAAGATGATCGTGGCGATGTCGCGCGACATCCGGGTGCTCATCATCAAGCTCTGCGACCGGCTGCACAACGCGCGCACCTGGGGCTTCGTGAACGCCGAGTCGGCGCAGCGCAAGGCGAAAGAGACGCTCGAGATCTACGCGCCGCTCGCGCACCGCCTGGGCATCCAGTCGATCAAGTGGGAGCTCGAAGACCTCTCCTTCGCGGTGCTCTACCCGAAGCTCTACGTCGAGATCGAGAACCTGGTGCGCCAGCGCACCCCGCAGCGCGAGGAGTACGTGCAGCAGGTCATCGACGCCGTCGGCGACGACCTCAAGGCCGGCAAGATCCGCGGCAAGGTCGTGGGCCGGCCGAAGCAGTACTACTCCATCTACCAGAAGATGATCGTGCGCGGTCGCGAGTTCGACGAGATCTACGACCTCGTCGGCATCCGGGTGCTGGTGAACACGGTGCGCGACTGTTACGCCGTGCTGGGTTCGATCCACGCCAGGTGGAACCCGATCCCCGGCCGCTTCAAGGACTACATCGCCACCCCGAAGTTCAACCTGTACCAGTCGCTGCACACGACGGTCATCGGCCCCGGCGGCCGGCCGGTCGAGATCCAGATCCGCACCAACGAGATGCACCAGCGCGCCGAGTACGGTGTGGCGGCGCACTGGAAGTACAAGGAGCGGATGAACGGGGGCAAGTCGGCAGCGGCGAGCACCGCCGCGCCCGACACCGACATGGCGTGGCTCGCCCGCATCTCCGACTGGCAGGCCGAGACGGTCGACCCCGGGGAGTTCCTCGACTCACTGCGCTTCGAGATCGGCGCGAAAGAGGTCTACGTCTTCACGCCGAAGGGCAAGGTGGTGGGTCTCCCCGCCGGCGCGACCCCGGTCGACTTCGCCTACGCCGTGCACACCGAGGTGGGCCACCGCACCATGGGCGCGAAGGTGAACGGGCGGCTCGTGCCGCTCGACTCCACGCTCGGCTCCGGCGACGTGGTCGAGGTCTTCACCTCGAAGAACCCCGACTCCGGCCCGTCGCAGGACTGGCTGAGCTTCGTGCAGAGCCCGCGCGCCCGCAACAAGATCAGGCAGTGGTTCACCAAGGAGCGGCGCGACGAGGCCATCGAGCAGGGGCGGGATGCGATCGCCCGCGCCATGCGCAAGCAGAACCTCCCGCTGCAGAAGCTGATGAGCCAGGACTCGATCGCCGAGGTCGCGTCGCTCATGCACTACGACAACGTGTCGGGCCTGTACGCGGCGATCGGCGAGGGTCACGTCTCGACCCAGTCGGTGATCGAGAAGGTCATCGCGTCGCTGCAGACGGAGGTCGAGAGCGACGACTCCGACCTCGACGTCTTCGTCGGCAACCGGCCCCGTGTCACGCACAGCGACTCGGGTGTGCTCGTGCGTGGTGCCCCCGACATCCTGGTGAAGCTCGCCAAGTGCTGCACCCCGGTTCCGGGCGACGACATCGTCGGCTTCGTGACCCGCGGCTCGGGCGTGTCGGTGCACCAGGCCGACTGTCACAACGTGGCCTCGCTGCTCTCGGAGCCCGAGCGCATGATCGACGTCGAATGGGCGCCGTCGTCAAAGAGTGTGTTCCTCGTGCAGATCCAGGTGGAGGCTCTCGACCGCTCGGGCCTCCTCTCCGACGTCACACGGGTGCTCTCGGAGCACCACGTGAACATCCTCTCCGCCTCGGTGAGCACCTCGAGCGATCGACTGGCGATCAGCCGCTTCGTGTTCGAGATGGGCGACACCACGCACCTCGACCGCGTGCTGAATGCGGTGCGGCGCATCGACGCCGTGTACGACGTCTACCGGGTGACCGGGGGCTGAGGCCGCCGGGGCCGGGGGAGCAGCCCGCCGACGGGGTCGAACAGCGCGAGCCGGGCGAGGGCCCGGTAGCGGTAGGGCAGGTGCTCCGACCGCTCGAGCTCGTCTCGCAGGGCGGCGGTGCCGAGGTCTCCGGCCAGGAGCAGCGTCGACACCACGACCGCCGTGCGGCGATCGAAGGCGGCGGGCTGGCGGAGCAGGTCGAGGGCGGTGCGGCGCATCGAGGTGACGCGCAGACCCGCGACCACCTCGACGTCGCGTTCGGCGAGCACGACCTGTCTCACCCGCAGCGCGCCCCGGTGCGCGGGTGACACCCGCCCGGGCGCGGGCACGCACAGCTGAGGAGGGCCGGGTGGCCGGGCGCAGGCCCCGTGCACCCACGCCGCCGTGAGCCGCTCGGCCAGCAAGCCCTCCGGTACCTCGCGGCGGAGCGCGCCTGCGCGCAGCCGCGGGCCCACCGGCAGATCGACCGGCACGAAGCTCTCGCCGAGGCACACCACGGCGCGGTCGAGTCGGGCCGCTTGGAGTTCGGCTTCGGGGAGCTCTGCGGCGTGGAGGAGGAGCGGGAGCGCGGTGGAGCGGTGCATCTCACGATGCTGTCACCCGCGCGCTCGGCCGTGGCGCGCATCCGTCGATCTGTGGAGAACTCCCCGCAGCCGACGCTCGGGGGAGCACTCCCATCCGTCAGCCGAGGGCGTCGAGCCAGACCTTCCGGGCGTCGAGCGACTCCTGCAGCTCGGCGACCTTCTTGGAGTCGCCGGCGGCGCGGGCGTCGTCGATCTCGCGCTGCAGCTTCTCGATGGCCCCCGTGAGCTGCGAGGCGAGCCCCTCGGAGCGCGCCTTCTTCTCGGGGTTGCTGCGCTCCCAGTGCTCCTCGTCGAGCTTGCGCACGGCCGCCTCGACCTTGCGTAGGCGGTCTTCGACGACGCGCACCTGGTCGCGCGGGACCTTGCCGATCTCGTCCCAGCGGCGCTGGATCGAGGTGAGGGCCTCCCGGGCCTTCGTGCGGTCCTTCTCCTTGAGCAGCGGCTCGGCCTCGTCGAGCAGGGCGAGCTTCTGGGTGAGGTTCTCGCCGAACTCCTGGTCGTCGCGGGCGACGACCTCGGTGCGGGCTGTGTAGAGCACGTCGCCGGCGGCCTTGAACCTGTCCCACAGGGCGTCGTCGTACTTCTTGCCGGCGCGGCCGGTCGACTTCCACTCGGCGAGCAGGTCGCGGTAGGCGGGGATGCCGTCGGCGCCGCGCGGGGCGAGCGCCTCGGCGCGCTCCACCAGGGCCTGCTTGCGGGTGCGCGCGTCGCGGTGCACCTGGTCGAGCTCGGCGAAGAAGGCCTTGCGCTGGGTCTCGAGCGAGGTGCGGGCGTCGCGGAAACGCTTCCACAGCTCCTGCGCCTCGGCGCGCGGGAGGCGGGGGCCGTTCTGCTGGTGCTGTTGCCAGCGGGAGAACAGCTCGTCGATCTTCGCCGTGACCGACTTCCACTGCGCCTTCGCCGGGTCGTGCGCGGCGAGCGTCTCGATCTCGGTGACGATCGCGGTGCGCTCGGCGATGGCCCCGGCGAGGTTCGCCTGGGCCTCGGCCGACTGCTGCTCGGTGATCTCGCTCACGGTGGAGGAGAGCGCCTCGAGCCGCGTGCGGAGGGAGGCGAGGTCACCGACGGCGTTGGCCGACTCGACCGAGGAGGTGAGCGAGGCGACGGCCTTCGCGATGTCGGCGGCGGGGGCGCCGCGCTTGGCGCGCTGCTCGAGCAGCGTCACCTGGCCGGCGAGGTCGGTGTACTTGCGCTCGAAGTAGGCGAGCGCCTCCTCCTGCGAGCCGTCGGGGTACTGGCCCACGAGTCGCTCGACGCCGGCCTCGATGACGTAGACGGAGCCGTCGTCGTCGACTCGTCCCCACGGGTGCTGTTCACTAACGGTCACGGAACCATTCCTGTCGACGATGTCTGGAGTACGGGCACAAGCCTATTGCACGAGCTCGGCGGCGGTCACGGGTGGTCTCTGCCCGATGCGCCACCGCATCCCGCCGCGGCGGTCGTCACTGCACGGTGACGCCGGTGATGACGGCGGAGGCGGCGGGCTTGCCGTCGGTCGAGCCGTCGGCGGTGCCCGCGGCGATCACGCCCGACTCGAGCGCGTCGAGCCCGGAGGTGACCTTGCCGATGACGGTGTAGCCGCCGGCGCTGTCGGCACCGAGCGTGGTGTCGTCGTAGACGATGAAGAACTGGCTGCCCATGCTGTAGCCGTTGCCGCCCTGGCGCGCCATCGCGATCGTTCCGGCCGGGTATACGTTGTCGGCCGGCGCGTTCTCGACGGGCCCGTAGCTGTAGCCCGGGCCGCCCGTGCCGGTGCCGGTGGGGTCGCCGCACTGCAGCACGAAGAGGCCGCTCGTGGTGAGGCGGTGGCACGAGGTGCCGGTGAAGAAGCCGTCCTGGGTCTGGGAGATGAAGGCCGAGACGGCCTGGGGCGCGGCGGCGCCGTCGAGCTCGATGCCGAGCGGGATGTCGTTGATGGTGAGCGTGCCCGTCCAGGTGCGGTCTTCGGCGAGGGTCGCCGGGGGCACGTCGCCGGTGTTCTGGCCGGCCGCGTCGTCGCCCTCGGCAGGAGCATCCGTCGCCGCCGGAGTGGATGTGGGCGCGGGGGAGGCCACGGGCGACCCGGGCCCGCCGTCGAAGTAGAAGATCTGCGCCGCAGTGACGCCGGCGATCACGAGCACGACGGCGGCACCGGCGATGATGTTGTCGCGCACCCGGCGACGGATGCGCTCACCGTGCGCCTGCTGCCTGGCCTGGTAGTCCCTCAGTCGGGTGCGTGCCTCACGCGCAGCGCGCTCCTGATTGCTGGGTGCCACTGGTCCTCCATAGGTGTGCGTGCGACCGCCGCTGTCGGCGCCTCACAGTACCCTAGACGCATGGCCTCTCAGCAACCGGGACTCCACTCCGGAGCAGTCCCGCTGGCCGTGCGCATGCGCCCGCGCTCGCTCGACGAGGTGGCCGGTCAGAAGCACCTTCTGCGCCCCGGCTCGCCCCTGGTGAACCTCGCCTCCGACAAGGGGGGCACGAGCGGTTCGGTCTCCGTCATTCTCTGGGGCCCTCCCGGCACGGGCAAGACCACCCTGGCGCAGGCCATCGCCCACTCCTCGGGCCGCAAGTTCGTCGAGCTCTCGGCCGTGACCGCGGGTGTCAAAGACGTGCGCCAGGTGATGGAGGAGGCGTTCCGCAACCGCGACCTCTACGGCCTGTCGACCGTGCTCTTCCTCGACGAGATCCATCGCTTCACCAAGGCCCAGCAGGATGCTCTGCTCCCGGGGGTCGAGAACGGCTGGGTCATCCTGGTCGCGGCCACCACCGAGAACCCCTCCTTCTCCGTCATCTCACCGCTGCTCTCACGCTCGCTGCTGCTCACGCTCGAGCAGCTCACCGACGACGACCTCGGGGTGCTCCTCGACCGTGCGGTGACGGATGCGCGGGGTCTGGCCGGCAAGGTCACGCTCGATCCCGAGGCGCGGGCGGCGATCATCCGCATGGCGTCGGGCGACGCGCGGCGGGCGCTGACCGCGCTCGAGGCGTCGGCGGCGACGGCGCTGGCCGCCACCGACCCCGACGACGAAGACGACGACGACTCCGGAGTCGACTCGGTCGAGCTCGAGCCGCCGCTCATCACCCCCGAGATCCTCGAGCAGTCGGTCGACCGCGCGCTGCTGCGCTACGACCGCAACGGCGACGAGCACTACGACGTCATCAGCGCCTTCATCAAATCGGTGCGCGGTTCCGACGTCGACGCAGCGCTGCACTACCTCGCCCGCATGTTCGAGGCGGGCGAAGACCCGCGCTTCATCGCGCGGCGGGTCATCATCCTCGCCTCCGAAGACATCGGCATCGCCGACCCGCAGGCGCTGCCCATCGCCGTCGCCGCGGCCGAGGCGGTGCAGATGATCGGCATGCCCGAGGGGCGCATCCCGCTCGCCGAGGCCGTGGTCTACCTCGCCACCGCGCCGAAGTCGAACGCGTCCTACATGGGCATCAACGCGGCGATCGCCGATGTGAAGGCCGGCAGGTTCGGGCGGGTGCCGAAGCACCTGCGCGACGCCCACTACGCCGGGGCGAAACGGCTGGGGCACGGCAAGGGCTACAAGTACCCGCACGACGACGCGCTCGGGGTGGTGCGCCAGGAGTACCTGCCCGACGAATTGCGCGGCACCACGTACTACACGCCCACCGATCACGGGCACGAGCGCGAGGTGTCGGCACGCCTGGCGAAACTCCGCGACATCACGCGGGGAAAGCAGAATTAGCGGCATCCGCTGTGCTAGTCTTGTCGACGCCTAATCAGCGTCTATTCGGAGCGGCTGCCGATCGACGTTCGATGACGGGACAGCGCTCTTTAGCCGAGCCACCCGGCGAATCCCTCTTACTTGGACTCCTGTGGAGTCAGGCGCACGCCTGTGCGCACATTCATCTCGTAAGAACTCATACCGAAAGGACGTAAGTGGCTACCAAGTCGCGTACGCGCAGCAAGACCCGCCTCTCCCGGGCGCTCGGCATCCCCCTCACCCCGAAGGCGGCCAAGTACCTCGAGAAGCGCCCCTACGCTCCCGGCGAGCACGGCCGCACCAAGCGCAAGCAGGACAGCGACTACGCCGTCCGTCTGCGCGAGAAGCAGCGCCTGCGCGCTCAGTACGGCATCCGCGAGAAGCAGCTGAAGATCGCCTTCGAAGAGGCCCGCCGCACCAAGGGCCTGACCGGTGAGAACCTGGTCGAGCTCCTCGAGATGCGTCTCGACGCCCTCGTGCTCCGCGCCGGCTTCGCCCGCACCACCGCCCAGGCCCGTCAGATGGTCGTGCACCGTCACATCCTGGTCGACGGCCAGCTGGTCGACCGCCCCTCCTTCCGCGTGAAGCCGGGTCAGCTCATCCACGTGAAGACCCGCTCCGAGGGCACCGAGCCGTTCCAGGTCGCCGCTGCCGGCGGTCACGTCGACGTGCTGCCGAAGACCCCGGCCTACCTCGAGGTCGAGCTCGACAAGCTCCAGGCGCGCCTCGTGGCCCGCCCGAAGCGCGCCCAGGTTCCCGTGACCTGCGAAGTGCAGCTCGTGGTCGAGTACTACGCGGCTCGCTGATCGGCGAACGCGCGACATACTAGAGAGCGGGTCACCCCACGGGTGGCCCGCTTTCGTCGTCTTCAGAGAGGCAGACCTTCCATGACCGGTGGAGACATCGCAGGCTTGATCGCGGCAGGCGTGTTCGCCGTACTCGTGGGGCTGCTCGCCATCCCGCTGGTGAAGCTCGGCGGCGTGTTCGACCAGACCCGCGACTCGATCAAAGACGTCAGCGACGGCATCACCCCCATCCTCAGCGAGTCGACGGCGACCGTGCAGGAGGCGAACAAGCAGCTCGCCCGGGTCGACGCCATCACCCGCAACGTCGAAGAGGTCACGGGCAACGTCTCCTCGCTCGTGGCCCTGTTCGCCGCCTCCGTCGGCGGCCCGCTCATCAAGCTCGCCTCCTTCAGCGCCGCCGTGCGCGCCGGCATCCTCAGCTTCCGCGCCGCCGACCGCGTCGCCGACGCCGCCTCCTCGAAGCCCACCCGATCGCTCAAGAAGCCGAAGCGCTCGTCGCACTAAACTGGTCGGGAGGCTCCGGCCCCCGAGACGAACGAGGAGAACACAATGAAGAAGGCTCTGTGGCTGATCGCCGGGATCGGCATCGGATTCCTGGTGGCGCACCAGTTCAACCAGACCAAGAGCGGCAAGGAGTTCTTCGCCGAGTTCGACAAGAAGGCCAAGGAGTTCAGCGACTCGCTGGTCGACGGCTACCGCGAGCGCGAGGCCGAGCTGCGGTCGGCGATCGCCGACGCGGGCGACAAGGTCTCCAAGATCGCCAAGTGACCCCTCACGACCCGCCGGGCGCCCACGCGCCGGCGGGTCGCGTTCGTTCCACCCCCTGACGCCCCTGAGGACCCCCGACACCCATGTACACCGCTGACATCCGCTCCCGCTGGCTCGACTTCTTCGGCGACCGGGGCCACACCGTGGTCCCCTCCGCGTCGCTCGTGAGCGAAGACCCCTCGCTGCTGTTCACCGTCGCGGGCATGGTGCCGTTCATCCCCTACCTCTCGGGTCTGGTTCCCGCGCCGTATCCGCGTGCCACGAGCGTGCAGAAGTGCATCCGCACCCTCGACATCGAAGAAGTCGGCAAGACCACCCGGCACGGCACCTTCTTCCAGATGAACGGCAACTTCTCGTTCGGCGACTACTTCAAAGAAGGCGCCATCGGCTACGCCTGGGAGCTGCTCACGACGAGCGAGTCCGACGGCGGCCTCGGCTTCGCCGAACGCGACCTCTGGGTCACCGTCTACGAAGACGACGACGAGGCGATCGACATCTGGAAGCGGGTCGCCGGTCTTCCGGATGCGCGCATCCAGCGCCGCGACAAAGAAGACAACTACTGGTCGACCGGCCAGCCCGGCCCCGCCGGCCCCTGCTCGGAGATCTACTTCGACCGCGGCCCCGGTTACGGCATCGAAGGCGGACCGGTGGCCGACGAGAACCGCTACATCGAGATCTGGAACCTCGTCTTCATGCAGTACCTCCGCGGCGAGGGCACCTCGAAGACCGACTTCGAGATCCTCGGCGAGCTGCCGCGCAAGAACATCGACACCGGCATGGGCCTCGAGCGCGTCGCCTTCCTCAAGCAGGGCGTCGAGAACCTCTACGAGATCGACCAGGTGCGCCCCGTGCTCGACCGCGCCGCCGAGCTCTCGGGCCGCCGCTACGGCGCCCACCACGACGACGACGTGCGGATGCGCGTGGTCGCCGACCACGTGCGCAGCGCTCTCATGCTGATGAGCGACGGCGTCACCCCGTCGAACGAGGGCCGCGGCTACATCCTCCGTCGCCTGCTCCGCCGCACCGTGCGCTCGATGCGCCTGCTCGGCGTCGACACCGCCACCATGCCGGAGCTCCTCACCGCCTCGCGCGACGCAATGAAGGCGGCCTACCCCGAGGTCGAGCGCGACTACGACCGCATCTCGCGCGGCGCCTACGCCGAGGAGGAGTCGTTCCTCCGCACCCTGGCGGGCGGCACCGCCATCCTCGATCTCGCCGTGAGCGAGACCAGGTCGGGCGGCGCAGAGGTGCTGCCCGGCGACACCGCGTTCCTCCTGCACGACACCTACGGCTTCCCGATCGACCTCACCCTCGAGATCGCCGAGGAGTCGGGCATCACGGTCGACCGCGTGGCGTTCGAGTCGCTCATGGCCGAGCAGAAGCAGCGCGCGAAGGCCGACGCCAAGGCGAAGAAGCTCGGCATCACCGACCTCAGCGTCTACAGCCCGTTCCGCGCCGTCGGCGAGACGGTCTTCCGTGGCTACGACGAGCTCGAGGCCGAGTCGTCGGTGCTCGGCCTCATCGTCGACGGGGTCTCCGTCACCAGCGCCGTCGCCGGCGAGCAGGTCGAGGTCATCGTCGCCGAGACCGCGCTCTGGGCCGAGTCGGGCGGGCAGGAGGCCGACGCCGGCACCATCGTGGGTGACGGCTTCGAGCTCACCGTGCTCGACGTGCAGAAGCCCGTGAAGGGGCTCGTGAGCCACCGGGCCGAGGTGACGAGCGGCCAGATCGCCGTGGGCGACCTCGCCCGCACCGTGGTCGACGCGAGCTGGCGCCGCGGCGCCACCCAGGCGCACTCGGCCACCCACCTCATCCACGCCGCCCTCCGCCAGACCCTCGGTGAGCAGGCGCATCAGGCGGGCTCCTACAACAAGGCCGGCTACATGCGCCTCGACTTCTCGTGGAACCAGCCGCTCTCGGCCGACACCCGCACCGAGATCGAGGAGATCGCGAACCAGGCCATCCGCGACGACCTCGAGGTGGTCACCCGCGAACTGCCCATCGACGAAGCGCGCTCGATGGGGGCCATGGCGTTGTTCGGCGAGAAGTACGGCGACATCGTGCGCATGGTCGACATCGGCGGCCCCTTCTCGCGCGAGCTCTGCGCCGGCACCCACGTGGCGTCGAGCGCGCAGATCGGCCTGATCAACCTGCAGGGAGAGTCGTCGATCGGCTCGACCAACCGCCGCGTCGAAGCCCTGGTGGGGCTCGAGGCCTTCCGCGAGTTCGCCGCCGAGCGCGCTCTGGTGGCCCAGCTCACCTCCTCGCTCAAGGCGCCGCGCGACGAGATCGCCGCGCGCATCGCCGATCTGAGCGCCAACCTGAAGGCCGCCGAGAAGAAGATCGCCGCCTTCGAGGCCGGGCAGCTCACCACCCGCATCCCGGGGATCGCCCAGTCGGCCCGCGCGGTCGGCTCCGTCACCCTGGTCGCCGAGAACGTGGGCGAGCTGGGTTCGGCCGACGACGTGCGTCAGCTCGCCACCGGCGTGCGCGAAGCCCTCGTGTCGGGCGGTTCGGCCGCCGCCGTGGTGGCCCTCGCCGCCGTCGCGGGCGGCAAGCCCGTGGTGATCGTCGCGACCACCGACGGTGCCCGCGCTGCCGGCGCCAAGGCCGGAGCCCTCGCGAAGCTCGCCGCCGGCGTGCTCGGCGGCGGTGGCGGTGGCAAAGACGACCTCGCCCAGGGCGGCGGCGCCGATGCCTCCGCCATTCCGGCAGCCCTCGAGGCCATCGCGAACGCGGTGGCGGGGTAGGCCCGCTTGGGTCGGGAGAGGAGCGGATGCGCACCGGAGTCAGGATCGGGATCGACGTGGGCAAGGCCCGCATCGGTGTGGCGCGCACCGACTTCCACGGAATGCTGGCCACCCCGGTCGAGACGGTGCCGAGGAGCGGGGAGAAGGATGCGGGGGCCGACCTGGCGCGCATCCGGAGCATCGCCGACGAGCTCGATCCGATCGAGTTCGTCGTGGGCCTGCCGCTGTCGATGAGCGGCACCGAGACCGCCTCGACGCAGGATGCGCGCGACTTCGCCGAACGGCTCGCCGCCTCAGGCGACGTGCCCGTGCGGATGGTCGACGAGCGCCTCACGACGGTGTCGGCCCAATCGGCGCTGCACCGCAGTGGCCGCACTACTCGGAGCTCCCGCTCCGTGATCGATCAGGTGGCCGCGGTTATACTCGTGCAGCACGCTCTCGACTCGGAGCGTGCCTCGGGACAGCCGCCCGGCATCCTCATCGACCCGAATGAAGGAAGTGTCCGTGACTGACCGCCAGCCACCCACCGACCACCCGTTCGCCGAGTTCTTCCGCAACGATGCGGCACCGGCGCAACGCACCGCCCAGCCCTCCTCGCGCCGCGACGCCCGTGGCGGCTCCGGCTCGCGGGGCACCCGCCACCGCGGCTCGTCGTCGGGCGGAGGCGGCCGCAAGCGCCCCCGCTGGGTGGTGCCGCTCATCACCACCGTGGTGATCGTCGGCCTCCTCGGCGGCGCCGGCGTGTTCCTGTTCAACACCTTCGGCTCGCAGGTGCAGACGCTGCTGGCCGGCAACCAGGTCGAGGACTACGAGGGCAGCGGCACCGGCGAGGTGATGTTCGTCGTGAACGACGGCGACTTCGGCGAGACCATCGGCGACAACCTCGCCGCCGCCGGCGTGGTGAAGAGCTCGGCCGCGTTCTACGACCTGCTGCTGAAGCAAGACCCGGCGCCCGTGTTCCAGACGGGAACCTTCAAGCTCGCCGAGCAGATGAGCGCGCAGTCGGCGCTCGACGCCCTGCAGAACCCCGACAACAAGGTCGACTTCACGGTCACCATCCCCGAGGGCTCGAGCGCGAAGGGCATCTACCAGGAGCTCTCCGAGGTCACCGGCCTCCCGGTCTCCGACTTCGAGGCCGTGGGCGCGAACTGGGCGGCGCTCGGCGTTCCCGCCGAGGCACCCAGCATCGAGGGCTTCCTCTTCCCGGCGACCTACGTGTTCCAGCCGGGCGACGACGCCACCACCATGATCACGACCATGGTGAACCGCACCTTCCAGTCGCTCGACGCCGCGGGGGTCGCCCCCGAAGACCGGTTCAAGGTGATCACCCTCGCCGCCCTCATCCAGAAGGAGGCCGGCAGCGTCGAAGACATGGCGAAGGTCTCCCGCGTGTTCACCAACCGCCTGAACGCGGGCTGGAACATGGAGTCGGATGCGACGATCGCTTACGGCGCCGGCCACAGCCGGGTCGAGACCACGCAGGCCGAGCGCGAAGACCCGAGCAACATCTACAACACCTACCTCTACCCGGGGCTGCCCGCCGGGCCCATCTCGAACCCCGGTGACGACGCCATCAACGCGGCGATCCACCCGGCCGACGGGCCCTGGTTCTTCTTCGTGACCGTCGACCTCGACACCGGCGAGACCGTGTTCTCGGAGACCGCCGACGAGCACGCCGCCGCGGTGGAGCGACTTCAGGAATGGTGGGCGGCTCACCCCGAGATCGAGTAGGTTCCAGGGCATGACACCGACGTACCTCGACGACGAGACCGACCGTCTGCACGTGCCGCACCGCTTCGCCGTGCTCGGCTCGCCGATCGCGCACTCGCGGTCGCCGCTGCTCCACCGCACCGCCTACTCGGTGCTCGGGCTGCCTTGGCAGTACGAGGCCGTCGAGGTCGATTCGGATGCTCTGGCCGGCTTCGTCGAGCGGCTCACCCCGCCCTGGCGCGGGCTGTCTCTGACGATGCCGCTCAAGGAGACGATCATCCCGCTGCTCGACTCGGTCGACGCGGTGGCGACGACCGCGGGTGGAGTGAACACCGTGCTGGTCACCTTCGACGACGGCCGGCGCCGTCTCGAGGGCTTCAACACCGACGTCTACGGCATCCGTGAATGTCTGGTGCGCGGCGGGATACCCGCCGTGAAGTCGGCGATGGTGGTCGGCGGGGGAGCGACTGCCCGCTCGACGGTGGTGGCGCTCGCACAACTCGGCGCCGAGCACGTCGACATCGTGCTGCGGAGCCCTGACAAGGCTGCGTCGGTGGTGGAGTCTGCGCGCGCTGCGGGCCTCAGCCGCACGGTGGTGGCGCTGCACGACCGCGACGCCGTGGCGGCGCTCGAGCCCGATCTCACGGTGTCGACGCTCCCCGGAGGCGCAGGTGTCTCGGCTCGCTTCACAGGCACCCCCGCGCTGAGGGCGCCGTTGCTCGACGTGGCCTACCACCCGTGGCCGAGCGAGCTCGGAGTGCTCTGGGGTGCCGCCGGCAGCACGGTCATCCCCGGCCTGACCATGCTGGTGCACCAGGCGGTCGCCCAGTTGCGCATCTTCGTCCACGGCGACCCCCTGGTGAAGATCGACGGCGAAGACCGGATGACCGCGGCGCTGCTGGAGGCCGTCGCCTCCTGAGCCCGGCTGGCACGACGGGTGCGGCCGTTGTGGAAAGATCGTAGTCATGCTCCGTTGGCTCACCGCCGGCGAGTCCCACGGTCAAGAACTCATCGCGATCGTCGAAGGCCTCCCGTCCGGCATCCCCGTCACCCTCGATCACCTCCGTGCCGATCTGGCGCGCCGCAAACTCGGCTACGGCCGCGGTGCCCGCATGAAGTTCGAGCAGGACGAGCTGGCGATGACCGGCGGCGTCGTGCACGGCAAGACGCTCGGCAGCCCCGTCGCCGTCCGTATCGGCAACACCGAGTGGCCGAAGTGGACCGAGGTCATGGGTGTCGATCCGCTCGAGGAGGAGCTCCCCGGCCGCGGGCGCAGCGCGCCCCTCACCCGCCCCCGGCCCGGTCACGCCGACCTCGTGGGCATGCAGAAGTACGACTTCGACGAGGCCCGCCCCATCCTCGAGCGCGCGAGCGCCCGCGAGACCGCTGCGCGCGTGGCGCTGGGTGCCGTGGCGAAGGCGTTCCTCGGCGAGCTGGGCATCCGTCTGGTGAGCCACACCCTCGCCATCGGCCCGGTGCGCGTTCCCGACGGCAGCCGGCTGCCGCTGCCCGGCGACGTCGACGCGCTCGACGCCGACCCGGTGCGCTGCTTCGACGAGGCCACCAGCGCGCTCATGGTCGCCGAGATCGACGACGCCCACAAGGAGGGCGACACCCTCGGCGGGGTCGTCGAGGTGCTCGCCTACGGGCTGCCCCCGGGCCTCGGCTCGCACGTGCACTGGGACCGCCGGCTCGACTCGCGCCTGGCCGCCGCACTCATGGGCATCCAGGCGATCAAGGGCGTCGAGGTCGGCGACGGCTTCGAGACCACTCGCCGCCGCGGCTCGGCCGCGCACGACGAGCTCTACCGCCAGGGCGACGAGATCACCCGCGCCACCGACCGCGCGGGAGGCACGGAGGGCGGCATGTCGACCGGCACCGTGCTGCGCGTGCGCGCCGGCATGAAGCCGATCGCCACGGTGCCGCACGCCCTGCACACCATCGACGTCGCGACCGGCGAAGACGCTGCGGCGCACCATCAGCGCTCCGACGTGTGCGCCGTGCCCGCGGCGGGCGTGGTGGCCGAGGCGATGACGGCGCTCGTGCTGGCCGATGCGGTGCTCGAGAAGTTCGGCGGCGACTCGGTCGGCGAGACCCGCCGCAACCTCGAGTCGTACCTCGCCGCCATTCCCGAGGCGCTGCGCACCGGCGTCGCCCGCGCATGAAGCTCGTGCTGATCGGGCCGCCGGCCGCGGGCAAGACCCGCATCGGCAAGCGGGTGGCGCGACTGCTCGACCTGCCGTTCGTCGACACCGACAAGCTCGTGGTCGCCGAGCACGGGCCGATCGCCGACATCTTCACCGAGCACGGCGAGCCGCACTTCCGGGCCCTCGAGCGCGCCGCGGTCGTGCAGGCTCTCGAGACCGATGCCGTCGTGTCGTTTGGGGGCGGGGCCGTTCTCGACGCGGAGACCCAGGCCGATCTCGAGGGCCTGCCGGTGCTCCTGCTCACCGTGCAGCCGCACGCCGTCGCCGCACGCCTCGGCAACGGCAAGCGCCCGCTGGCCGGCGACCTCGACGCCTGGAGCGCACTCTTCGAGTCGCGCCGCGAGTTGTACCACCGCCTCGCCGGGCACGTCATCGACAGCACCGACCGGCCGGCCGACGAGGTGGCCGAGGAGATCGCGGCGTGGGCTCGCGAGCAGTTCCGCGCATCCGTCATCGACCTGGAGGGCGGCGCCCGATGAGCTCCGACGTCACCACCATCACCGTCACGGGCGAGTCGGGCTACGACGTGCTCGTCGGCCGCGGCATTCTCGGCCGTGTCGCCGAGGGGCTGGGCCCCGCCGTCGCGAAGGTGCTGATCGTGCACCCGCCCACCCTGGGTGCGGCGGCGGCCGAGCTCCGCGAGTCGCTGCTCGACCGCTACGAGGTCTTGCTCGCCGAGATCCCGGATGCGGAGGCCGGCAAACGGGTCGAGGTCGCCGCCTTCTGCTGGCAAGTCATGGGGCAGGCCGACTTCACCCGCACCGACGCCGTCATCGGCTTCGGCGGCGGTGCGGTCACCGACCTCGCGGGCTTCGTCGCGGCGACCTGGTTGCGTGGGGTCACGCTCGTGCAGGCGCCCACGACGCTGCTCGGCATGGTCGACGCGGCGGTCGGCGGCAAGACCGGCATCAACACGAACGAGGGCAAGAACCTCGTCGGGGCGTTCTACGCGCCGAGCCTCGTGGTGGCCGACCTCGACCTGCTGCGCGGGCTCGCCCGCAACGAGATCCTCGCGGGCTTCGGCGAGGTAGTGAAGTGCGGGCTCATCGCGGAGCCCGAGATCCTCGACATCATCGAGGCCGACGTCGACCGCGCGACCGACCCCGGGAGCGACGAGCTGCGCCGCCTCATCGAGCTCTCGATCGCCGTCAAGGCGCGGGTGGTGTCGAGCGACTTCAAGGAGGCCGGGCTCCGCGAGATCCTCAACTTCGGCCACACCCTCGGTCATGCCATCGAGCACGCCGAGCGCTACCAGTGGCGCCATGGAGCCGCCGTCGCCGTGGGCATGATGTTCGCCGCCGAGCTCAGCCGGCTCACCGGGCGCCTGCCCGACGAGGTGGTCGACCGCACCCGGCGCATCCTCGAGTCGCTCAGCCTGCCGACCTCGTACCCCGCGGGCCGCTGGCCGACCCTGCTCGCCACCATGCAGCGCGACAAGAAGACGCGCGGCAGCATGCTGCGCTTCATCGTGCTCGACGACCTGGCACGGCCCACCGTGCTGCAGGGCCCCGAGACCTCGCTGCTGTTCGCCGCCTACCAAGAGATCGCCTCCTAGGAGTCAGCATGTCGACAGTCCTCGTGCTCAACGGCCCCAACCTCGGTCGCCTGGGCAGCCGTGAGCCCGACGTCTACGGCTCGCAAGACCTTCCCGCCCTCGAGCGGTTGCTGGTGGCGGATGCCGTCGGCCGCATCCAGGTCGACCTCCGTCAGACCAACGACGAGGCCGAGCTCATCTCGTGGCTGTACGAGGCGGTCGACACCGGGTCGCCCGTCATCCTGAACCCCGCCGCCTTCACCCACTACTCGTACGCGCTGCGCGACGCGGCGGCGCTGGTCACCAAGGCGGGGGTGCCGCTCATCGAGGTGCACATCTCGAACCCGCACGCGCGGGAGACGTTCCGGCACACGAGCGTCATCTCGGCGGTGGCCTCGGGGGTGGTCGCGGGCTTCGGGTTCACCTCGTACCGCCTGGCGCTGCACTCCCTCCTGCTGCCCGGCGACTGAGCCGGTACACTCTTTCAGGGCCGAAACACCGGTCTGACCTTCTTCTCCATTCGAAACGGACTTCCTTTTA
The DNA here is from genome assembly GCF_013113715.1 of Herbiconiux sp. SALV-R1. Lineage (GTDB taxonomy): Bacteria > Actinomycetota > Actinomycetes > Actinomycetales > Microbacteriaceae > Herbiconiux. Next base: position 1,695,795 of record NZ_CP053344.1, on the reverse strand, counting down.
CATGGCTTCAACGAACGACATCAAGAACGGCACCGTGCTGAGCATCGACGGTCAGCTCTGGAACGTGATCGAGTTCCAGCACGTCAAGCCGGGCAAGGGCGGTGCGTTCGTGCGCACCAAGATCAAGAACGTCGTCACCGGCAAGGTCGTCGACCGCACCTTCAACGCCGGCGCGAAGATCGACACGGCGAACGTCGATCGCCGCGACTTCCAGTACCTCTACAAAGACGGCGACGACTTCGTCTTCATGGACTCGACCGACTACGACCAGGTCACCATCGGCTCGGCCATCGTGGGCGACGCCGCCAACTTCATGCTCGAGAACCAGGGCGTCACCGTCGCGCTCAACGAGGGCAACCCGCTCTACATCGAGCTGCCCGCCTCCGTCGTGCTCGAGATCACCTACACCGAGCCCGGCCTCCAGGGCGACCGTTCCACCGGTGGCACGAAGCCCGCCACCGTCGAGACCGGCTACCAGATCCAGGTGCCGCTGTTCCTCGAGACCGGCACGAAGGTCAAGGTCGACACCCGCACGGGCGACTACCTCGGTCGCGTCAACTAGTCCGGCGCGTCGATGAGTTCACGCACGAAGGCCCGTAAGCGGGCCCTCGACATCCTCTACGCCGCCGACGTGCGGCAGATCCCGATCGCCGAGGCGCTTGCCGCCGAGGCGGCCCGGGCGGTGGGGGAGCCCGACCGGCAGAACTCGTGGCTGTACGCCCGCGAGATCGTCGATGGCGTGGTCGACAACTTCGACGAGATCGACGAGACCATCGTGAGCTACGCCCACGGCTGGAGCATCGCGCGCATGCCCACGATCGACCGTGCGCTCCTGCGCATCGCGATCTGGGAGATCCTCTACAACGACGAGGTGCCCGCCGCGGTGGCGATCGCTGAGGCCGTCGAGGCCGCGAAGACCCTCTCCACCGACGAGTCCTCCGGCTTCATCAACGGCGTGCTCGGCAAGGTCGCCCAGTCGGCCTGACCCCTCCCGCCCACAGAGCGCCAAGTGCCCCCATCCCCGCCGGGAGGGGGCACTTCGCGCTTAGTCGGCGCCCGTCGGGCGACGGATGCGCGGGGCGAGAAGGCGCGAAGTGCCCCCATCCCGGGCGGGAGGGGGCACTTCGCGTTCTGTCGGCGCGCGTCGGGCGACGGGGTCAGGCGCGGGCGCGGCGGCGGCGGATGCGCGTGGCCGCGACGGCGCCGACGCCGGCGGCGAGGAGGGCGAGTACGCCCGCTGCCACCGGGAGCGGGGCGGCGCCCGTGTTGGCGAGGGAGCTGCCGCCCGCCTCGTCACCCGGAGCCGGGGCCGGGGCCGGGCCGCCGGTGGGCGCGGGGGTGGGAGCCGCGGTCGGGTCGGGGGTGGGAACCGGGGTGGGCTCGGCGTCGACGTCGATCGCGAAGGCGGTGGTGGTGCCCGAGACCTCGTTGCCGACGAGCAGCATCGGGGCGCCGGTCGGCGACGACTCGGCCGAGACGAACGCGAGCCCCTCGGGGCCGAGGTCGCCGGAGCCCGACAGGGCCTCCGCCGACTCGGAGGGGTCGGCGATGGAGAAGTCGCGGTTGTTCACGTAGGTGACGAACGACGGCGCGGCGGGGTCGGTGATGTCGTAGACGATCACGCCGCCCACCCGCTCGAAGCCGATGAAGGCGTAGGTGTGCGAGCCGATGGTGCCGAGGGCGAGACCCTCGGGCTCCGGGCCCTTGTCGTCGCTGCGGTTGTCGAAGGCGACGTCGGTGTGGCTGGAGTTGAACGCCCCCTCGGGGAGCGCCGCGGCCGTGATCTCCTCGAAGTCGCTGCCCGAGTCGAACACGTGCGTGCCGTCGGCCGCCCAGATCGAGAACGAGCGCCCGCCGAAGGCGTACAGCTCGGAGTAGCAGCCCGCCTCGGTGTCGAAGCCGTTCGCCGTGGTGACGTTCAGGCGGCCGAGCTGCTCGTCGGTGACGTAGGGCGCGAGGTCGTCGCACACGGGCGCGAGTCCGTCGTCACCGAGGTCTTTGACACGGGCGACCTCGGAGTACCCCTCCCAGTCGCGGCTGTCGCCTTCGTTGGCCGAGACGATGTAGGTGGCGCCATCCGCCTCGTAGCTGCCGATCGCATCCGGCTGGTACATGCCGAGCACGGGCCACGTGGTGATGTTCACCATGCCGTCGCGGTCGGAGGCGTCGAACGGCGAGACCGAGAAGTCCTTGAAGCCGAGCGCGTGGATGTCGGTGACGGTCGCCGAGGCGACGTCGACCACGGCGAGCGCGTTGGCCTCCTGCAGCGACACCCAGGCGGTGCGGCCGTCGGCGGCCACGGTGATGTACTCGGGCTCGAGGTTCTCCGAGACCGGCATGGCCGAATCCTCGATGCCACCGAAGATACGGACGTCGGCAGGTAGGGTCTTGCTGCCGCCCGCCTCGAAGGCGTGGAAGTCGGCGGTGCGCACGGCGCTCTGAGCGGGAGCCGAGAGGCCCGCGGGGACCGCGATGACCGACACGGAGCCTTCAGGGTCGACCGAGTAGTCGTCGGCGGGCTCGGCCTCGTTGGCCACGAGCAGCGAACCGCCGTCGGGGGTGAAGGTGACCATGTCGGGGAGGGCGCCGACGCGCACGGCGCCGAGCGCGCTCGTGCCGTCGCCGGCGGCGTCGAAGAAGACCACCCAGCCGGCGTCGGTCTTCGGGTCGGCCTCGACCGCCACGGCGACGAGCCCGTCGGGGCGCACGGCAACGGAGTTGGCGACGGCATCGGCCGACACGGTCGACCCGTCGGCCGAGGCGACGCCCGCGGTGACGACGTCGAAGAGCTTCACGGGTGCCGACGGGTCGCTCAGGTCGAGCACCTCGACCACACCGGCCTGGGCGTTCACGACGAAGGCGCGCTTCGTGGCGGCGTGGAACTGCACGATCTCGGCGGCGCTCTCGTCGAACACCCGGGTCTCGTAGCTGCCGATCGGGCTCAGCGAGAGCTTCGCTTCGGGGGCGCTGTAGACGACGGGGTCGATCGAGATGGCGGCGTGCGCGGCGGTCGACGCGAACGCGACTCCGGCGAGGGTGGTGGCGGCGGTGAGCGCGGTGAGCGCGGCACGTCGGGCGAGCATGGGTCTCCTCGGTGTCGGGACAGGGGAATCTGCCCTCACCCGACAGCACGCGGGTGAACCGGTCGCGACCGCCAGGTGTCGCGCCGGTGAACACGCCCGCGCCCGACGCCCTGGTAGTGTGGTGGATGCACGAAAGAGACATCCTTTAAAGCCGTCCAGAGAGACGGGGAAGGAGGTCGGTCGAGTGGCGCGTACAGTGCTGCAGCAGGCTGACATCACCCGGGCGTTGACTCGGATCTCGCACGAGATCCTGGAGTCCAACCGGGGGGCGAACGATCTCGTCGTCCTCGGCATCCCGACCAGGGGCGTTCTCCTCGCCGAGCGCGTGGCCCGCACGATCGCCGAGATCGAGGAGCGCGCCGGAAGCCCGGTCGACCCGGCTTCTCTGGTCGGCGCCCTCGACATCACGATGTACCGCGACGACCTGTCGCGGCAGCCCACGCGGTCGCCCGGCCCCACCCAGGTGCCCCGTCGCGGCATCGACGGCGCCACCGTCGTGCTCGTCGACGACGTGCTCTACTCGGGCCGCACCATCCGTGCCGCCCTCGACGCCCTGAACGACCTCGGCCGCCCGCGTGCCGTGCGCCTCGCGGTGCTGGTCGACCGCGGCCACCGCGAACTGCCCATCCGGGCCGACTTCGTGGGCAAGAACCTCCCCACCTCTCGCGAGGAGCGCATCAACGTGCGCCTCGCCGAGATCGACGACACCGAGGAGGTGACGATCGAAGGATGAGACACCTGCTCTCCACCCGCGATCTCTCCCGCGACGAGGCCGTGCAGATCCTCGACATCGCGGAGGACATGGCCGACGTGCAGCAGCGCGAGGTCAAGAAGCTGCCCACCCTCCGCGGCAAGACCGTGGTGAACCTGTTCTTCGAAGACTCCACCCGCACCCGCATCTCGTTCGAGGCGGCGGCGAAACGCCTCTCCGCCGACGTCATCAACTTCTCGGCGAAGGGCTCGAGCGTCTCGAAGGGCGAGTCGCTCAAAGACACCGCCCAGACCCTGGCGGCCATGGGGGCCGACGGCGTCGTCATCCGGCACTCCGCCTCCGGAGCCCCCCACGTGCTGGCGCAGAGCGACTGGATCGACGCGGGCGTCGTGAACGCCGGCGACGGCACCCACGAGCACCCCACCCAGGCGCTGCTCGACGCCTTCACCATGCGCCGGCGGCTTCACGGGGCGGGCAGTCGCGGCAAGGCGCTCGACGGCGTCTCCGTCGTGATCGTCGGCGACATCCTGCATTCCCGCGTGGCGCGGTCGAACCTGTGGCTGCTGCGCACCCTGGGCGCCGAGGTCACCTTCGTCGCACCGGCCACCCTCGTGCCCGTCGGCGTCGGCAGCTGGCCGGTCGAGGTGAGCTTCGACCTCGACCAGACGCTCGCCGACACACGGCCCGACGTGCTCATGATGCTGCGCATCCAGAGCGAGCGGATGAACGCCGCCTACTTCCCGTCTGCCCGCGAGTACGCCAGGCAGTGGGGGCTCGACGACGAGCGTCTGGCGGCCCTCGGCCCGGATAGCATTGTCATGCATCCCGGCCCCATGAACCGAGGCCTCGAGATCTCCGCGGGAGCGGCCGATTCGCCGCAGTCGACCGTGCTCGAGCAGGTCGCGAACGGGGTGTCCATCCGGATGGCGGTGCTCTACCTGCTGCTCTCCGGCGAACGAGAGGCCCACGCGTGAACGACAGCTCCCGCCACCTGCTGAAGGGCGCGACGCTCCCCGACGGCCGGGTGGCCGACATCCTCGTCGAGGGCGGCCGCATCGTCTCGACCGGGACGGATGCGCGCGGCGGCTCCGCGTCGACCGGCACCATCGTCGTCGACGCCGAGGGCCTCGTCGCCCTGCCCGGCCTCGTCGACCTGCACACCCACCTCCGCGAGCCCGGCTTCGAGCAGAGCGAGACCGTGCTCACCGGCACGCGCGCCGCCGCAGCCGGCGGCTTCACCGGGGTCTTCGCCATGGCGAACACCCTCCCTGTCTCCGACACCGCCGGTGTGGTCGAGCAGGTGCAGGCGCTCGGCGTGCAGGCGGGCTACGCCACCGTGCGCCCCATCGGCGCCGTGACCGTGGGCCTGGCCGGCGAGCGCCTCAGCGAGATCGGCGCCATGGCCCACTCGCGCGCCGCCGTGCGCGTGTTCTCCGACGACGGCAAGTGCGTTCACGACTCGCTGCTCATGCGGCGGGCGCTCGAGTACGTGAAGACCTTCGACGGCGTGATCGCGCAGCACGCGCAAGACCCGCGGCTCACCGAGAACGCTCAGATGAACGAAGGCGCCCTGAGCTCGGAGCTGGGCCTCAAGGGCTGGCCCGCGGTCGCCGAGGAGTCGATCATCGCCCGTGACGTGCTGCTCGCCGAGCACGTGGGGGCGCGGCTGCACATCTGCCACCTCTCCACCGCCGGGTCGGTCGACGTGGTGCGCTGGGCCAAGGCCCGCGGCATCCAGGTCACCGCCGAGGCCACCCCGCACCACCTGCTCCTGACCGAGGAGCTCATCCGCAGCTACGACGCCCGGTACAAGGTGAACCCGCCGCTGCGCCGTGACGAGGATGTGCGAGCGCTGCGCGAGGGGGTCGCCGACGGCACCATCGACATCATCGCCACCGACCACGCACCGCACCCGCGCGAGACCAAGGAGTGCGAGTGGGACGCCGCGGCGTTCGGCATGGTGGGGCTCGAGTCGGCCCTCCCCGTGGTGCAGACCGCGCTCGTCGACACCGGTCTGCTCGACTGGGCCGACGTCGCCCGCGTGCTCTCGAAGACGCCCGCGCGCATCGGGCGGCTGCACGACCACAGCCACTCCTTCGAGGAGGGGGCTCCCGCGAACATCGTGCTCGTCGACCCGTCGGCCTCGAGCGAGTTCACCCTCGACCGGCTGCCCGGCAAGAGCACGAACACCCCCTACGAGGGCGTGACCCTCTCGGGCAGCGTGCGGTGGACCTTCCACCACGGCTTTCCGACGCTCCGCGACGGCGTGCTCGCCCCGGTCGACGAGGCGGCCGCCCGGGCCGCCGGGGTGCCCGCCTGATGGAGCGGCTCATCCCAGGACTCCTCGTCACCGCCCTGGCGGTGCTCATCCTGCTCGCCATGGTGTGGGCCTGGCGCGGGCGTCGTCGCCGCCAGAGCGCGTTCGCCGCGCCCGCCGAGGTGCCCGCGGTCGAGGCCCGCGGCGCAGAGCTCGCCCGCGCATCCGTTCTCTACGTCGCCACCACGAAGGCGGGCGAGCCCCTCGAGCGGCTCACCATTCCCGGGCTGGCGTTCCGCGCCCGCGGCGAAGCCGCGGTCTACGAGCGCGGGGTGCTCATCTCCCTCCCCGGCGAGCCGGAGACCTTCGTGCCCCGCGACGCCGTCCGCTCCATCGGCACCTCCACCTGGGCCATCGACCGCGTCGTCGAGACCGGGGGACTGGTGCGCCTGGACTGGACCTACCCCTCCACCGACGGCCCCGCCGAGGTGGAGAGCTACCTCAGAGCCACCGAACTCGGAGACGCGCGCCGACTCATCGACGCCGCGAACTCGATCATCCCGCAACAGGAAGGAACCTCGTCGTGATCTCGATCGAACCCGCAGTGCTCGTGCTGGAAGACGGGCGACGCTACGAGGGCCGCGCCTACGGCGCCCGCGGACGCACGCTCGGCGAAGCCGTCTTCGCCACCGGCATGACCGGCTACCAGGAGACCCTCACCGACCCCTCCTACGCCGGGCAGATCGTCATGCAGACCGCCCCGCACATCGGCAACACCGGCGTGAACGACACCGACAAGGAGTCGTCGAAGATCTGGGTGGCCGGCTACGTGGTGCGCGACCCCTCCCGGGTGGTGTCGAACTTCCGCGCCCAGCGCTCGCTCGACGACGACCTCGCGACGGACGGGGTGGTCGGCATCGCCGGCATCGACACCCGCGCCGTCACCCGGCACCTGCGCAGCCTCGGCGCCATGCGCGCCGGCATCTTCTCGGGTGCCGACTACGAGCTCAACCCCACCGAGCAGCTCAACGCCGTGCGCAGCGGGGCCGAGATGGCCGGTCAGAAGCTCTCCACCGTGGTCTCCACCACGGAGCGCTACCAGGTGCCCGCCGTCGGCGAGCGCATCGGCTCCGTGGCCGTGCTCGACCTGGGAGTGAAGACCTCGACCCTCAACTACCTCGCCGAGCGCGGTTTCGACGTGGAGGTGCTGCCCGAGTCGGTCACGGTCGACGAGGTGCGGGCCCTCTCGCCCGACGCGCTGTTCTACAGCAACGGCCCCGGCGACCCCGAGGCCTCCGAGACCCACGTCGAGCTGCTGCGCGAGCTGCTGCGCGGCGGCCTGCCGTACTTCGGTATCTGCTTCGGCAACCAGCTGCTCGGCCGCGCGCTCGGCTTCGGCACCTACAAGCTGCCGTTCGGCCACCGCGGCATCAACCAGCCGGTGCTCGACAAGACCACCGGCCGGGTCGAGATCACCAGCCAGAACCACGGCTTCGCCGTCGACGCGCCCCGCGAGGGCGTCGTCGACTCGCCCGCCGGCCTCGGCCGGGTCGAGGTGAGCCACCTCAGCCTCAACGACGACGTGGTGGAGGGCATCCGCTGCCTCGACCTCGACGCCTTCTCGGTGCAGTACCACCCCGAGGCGGCGGCGGGCCCCCACGACTCCATGTACCTGTTCGACCGCTTCCGCGAGATGATCCTCTCGACGAAGACCGGCTCGCCCGCGCTCGACGCCGGCTTCGCCGAAGGCCCCTCCGAAGGAGACGACCAGTAATGCCCAAGAGAGACGACATCAAGAGCGTTCTCGTCATCGGCTCCGGCCCGATCGTGATCGGCCAGGCCTGCGAGTTCGACTACTCCGGCACCCAGGCCTGCCGGGTGCTCCGCGAGGAGGGCGTGCGCGTCATCCTGGTGAACTCGAACCCGGCGACCATCATGACCGACCCCGACTTCGCCGACGCCACCTACGTCGAGCCCATCACCTGGCAGGTGATCGAGTCGATCATCGCCAAGGAGAAGCCGGATGCGATCCTCCCGACGCTCGGCGGCCAGACCGCTCTGAACGCGGCGATCCAGCTGCACGAGCACGGCATCCTCGAGAAGTACGACGTCGAGCTCATCGGCGCGAACCTCGAGGCCATCAACAAGGGCGAAGACCGTCAGATCTTCAAGCAGCTGGTGATCGACGCCGGTGGCGACGTCGCCCGCTCCCACATCGCCCACACGGTGGAGGAGGCGGTCGAGTACGCCGAAGACCTCGGTTACCCGCTGGTCGTGCGCCCCTCGTTCACCATGGGCGGCCTCGGCTCCGGCTTCGCCTACAACGAGACCGAGCTCCGTCGCATCGTGGGCGACGGCCTGCACCAGAGCCCCACCACCGAGGTGCTCCTCGAGGAGTCGATCCTCGGCTGGAAGGAGTACGAGCTCGAGCTCATGCGCGACACCGCCGACAACACGGTCGTCGTCTGCTCGATCGAGAACGTCGACCCGGTCGGCGTGCACACCGGTGACTCGATCACCGTGGCGCCCGCGCTCACCCTCACCGACCGCGAGTACCAGCGGCTCCGCGATATCGGCATCGACATCATCCGCGCCGTGGGCGTCGACACCGGCGGCTGCAACATCCAGTTCGCCGTCGACCCCGCGAACGGCCGCGTCATCGTCATCGAGATGAACCCGCGCGTCTCGCGGTCGAGCGCGCTGGCGTCGAAGGCCACCGGCTTCCCGATCGCCAAGATCGCCGCGAAGCTGGCCATCGGCTACCGGCTCGACGAGATTCCGAACGACATCACCAAGGTGACCCCCGCATCCTTCGAGCCCACGCTCGACTACGTCGTCGTGAAGGTGCCCCGCTTCGCCTTCGAGAAGTTCCCGGCCGCCGACCCCACCCTCACCACCACCATGAAGTCGGTGGGTGAGGCGATGGCGATCGGCCGCAACTACACGCAGGCGCTGCAGAAGGCGCTGCGCTCGCTCGAGAAGCGCGGCTCCTCGTTCCACTGGGAGGGGGAGCCCGGCGACAAGGACGAGCTGCTCGCCATCGCCGCCGTGCCCACCGACGGCCGCATCGTCACCGTGCAGCAGGCGCTGCGCGCCGGCGCCACGATCGAGGAGGTCTTCGAGGCCACCAAGATCGACCCCTGGTTCATCGACCAGATCGTGCTCATCAACGAGGTGGCCGCGGCCATCCGCGCCTCCGAGAACGCCGACCACGCCATGTTCACGCTGGCGAAGCAGCACGGCTTCTCGGATGCGCAGATCGCGTCGCTCCGCGGCTTCGGCGAGAAAGACGTGCGCGAGGTGCGGCACATCCTCGGCATCCGCCCGGTCTACAAGACCGTCGACACCTGCGCGGGGGAGTTCCCGGCGCTCACGCCCTACCACTACTCCAGCTACGACCTCGAGACCGAGGTGGAGCCGTCGGAGGCGCGCAAGGTCGTCATCCTGGGCTCGGGCCCGAACCGCATCGGCCAGGGCGTGGAGTTCGACTACTCCTGCGTGCACGCCTCGTTCGCGCTCTCGGCTGCCGGGTTCGAGACCATCATGATCAACTGCAACCCCGAGACGGTCTCGACCGACTACGACACCAGCGACCGGCTCTACTTCGAGCCGCTCACCCTGGAGGACGTGCTCGAGGTCATCCACGCCGAGTCGCAGTCGGGCGAGCTCGTAGGCGTCGTCGTGCAGCTCGGCGGCCAGACCGCGCTGGGGCTCGCCAAGGGCCTGAAAGAGGCGGGAGTGCCCATCCTCGGCACCACCCCCGAGGCGATCGACCTGGCCGAGGAGCGCGGGCAGTTCGCCGGCATCCTCGACGCCGCCGGCATCCTCGCCCCGAAGAACGGCACCGCCGTCGACTACGAGTCGGCCGTGGCGGTGGCGGAGGGCATCGGCTTCCCGGTGCTCGTGCGCCCGAGCTACGTGCTCGGCGGCCGCGGCATGGAGATCGTCTACGACACCCCGTCGCTCGCCGACTACTTCGAGCGCATCGCCGGCCAGGGCATGGTGGGCCAGGCGAACCCGCTGCTGGTCGACCGCTTCCTCGACGACGCCATCGAGATCGACGTCGACGCGCTCTACGACGGCGAGCGCCTGTACGTCGGCGGCATCATGGAGCACCTCGAGGAGGCCGGTGTGCACTCCGGCGACTCGAGCTGCTCGCTGCCGCCCGTGACGCTCGGGCGTCAGCAGATCGACGCCGTGCGCGACGCCACCCTCGCCATCGCCGAGGGCATCGGCGTGCGGGGCCTGCTCAACGTGCAGTTCGCCATCGGCGCCGGCATCCTCTACGTGCTCGAGGCCAACCCGCGTGCCTCGCGCACCGTGCCGTTCGTCTCGAAGGCCCTCGGCATCCCGCTCGCCAAGGCCGCCTCGCGCGTCATGGTGGGCGCCTCCATCGCCTCGCTCATCGAGGAGGGGCTGCTGCCCGAGCAGGACGGCTCGGTCGTGCCCCTCGACTCCCCGGTCGCCGTGAAGGAGGCCGTGCTGCCGTTCAAGCGCTTCCGCACCAAAGACGGTCTCGTCGTCGACTCGGTGCTCGGCCCCGAGATGCGCTCCACGGGCGAGGTCATGGGCATCGACCGCGACTTCCCCCGGGCCTTCGCGAAGAGCCAGGATGCTGCCTACGGCGGCATGCCCACCTCCGGCACGGTCTTCGTGTCGGTGAGCGACCGCGACAAGCGCGCCATCGTGCTGCCGGTGCTCCGTCTGCAGCAGCTCGGCTTCGAGGTGCTCGCCACCGAGGGGACCGCCGAGGTGCTGAACCGCAACGGCATCCACGCCCGCGTCGTCGCGAAGCACTCCGAGGGAGTGCGCGCCGAGGGCGAGGGCGACGCCCCGGTGGAGACCATCGTCGACCTCATCAACGGCAACCGCGTCGACATCGTGGTGAACACGCCCTCGGGCCGTTCGGCCCGGGTCGACGGCTACGAGATCCGCGCCGCCGCCGTGGCCGCCGACAAGCCGCTGTTCACCACCATCGCGCAGCTCGGTGCGGCGGTCGCCTCGTTCGAGGCGCTCAGCGAGGGTCTCACCGTCACCTCGCTGCAGGAGTACGCGCTCGCCCGGAGCGCGCGCGGATGACGGCTCCCTTCGGCACCCGACTCGACTCGGTCTTCGGGTCGAAGGGGCACCTCTGCGTCGGCGTCGACCCGCACCCCTACCTCCTCACGGAGTGGGGGCTGCCGGTCGACGCCGCCGGGGTGCGCTCCTTCGGGCTCGCCGTGGTGGAGGCCGTGGCGGCGTCGGAGCGCGTGGGCATCGTGAAGCCGCAGGTGGCGTTCTTCGAGGCCTACGGCTCGGCCGGCTTCGCCGCCCTCGAAGACGTGCTCGCCGCGGCCCGCGACGCCGGGCTGCTCGTGATCGGCGACGCCAAGCGCGGCGACATCGGCTCGACGAACGACGGCTACGCCGCGGCGTGGCTCACGCCCGGCTCGCCGCTCGAGGTCGACGCCCTGACCGTCACCGCCTTCACGGGCGTGGGCGCTCTCGGCGGGCTGTTCGAGCGCGCCGAGGCCGCCGGCAAGGGCGCGTTCGTGCTGAGCGCGACCTCGAACCCCGAGTCACGGGGGCTGCAGACGGCGCGCACGGCAGGAGCATCCGGTGTCTCCGTATCGCGGCTCGTCGCCGACGAGGTGGCCGAGCGCAACGGCGACCGCACGAGGCTCGGTGACTTCGGGCTCGTGCTCGGGGCGACGAAGCGGCTCGACGACTACGGCTTCGCCGCCGACGCGCTGCGCACCCTCTCGACGACGCCCGTGCTCGCGCCGGGCTTCGGCTTCCAGGGCGCCGAGTTCCCGGCCATCCCGCACGTCTTCGGGCCGCTCGCGCCGAACACCGTGGTGAGCGTGTCGCGCAGCATCCTGCAGCACGGCGCCTCGGGGCTCGCCGGCGCCATCGCCAACGACGCGGATGCTCTGGCCGAGGTGATCGCATGAGGCCGCCCGAGGTCGACCGCGTCGCCGCCTCCCGCGCCGCCGTCGCCGCACGCCGGGCTCGCGCCGCCGTCAAGCGCGCCGTGAACGAGCGGCGGCTCAGCGCGCTCTCGGTGCTGCACACCGCGCTGGCGAGTTCGGAGAGCATCGAGGCCACCATGCGGGTGCGCGACCTGCTGCTCAGCATCCCCGGGCTCGGGCCCGTGCGGGTCGACCGGGTGATGACGCGGCTCGAGATCGCGTCGACCAAGCGCCTCTCCGGCCTCGGCGTGCACCAGCAGCTGCGGCTGCGCGAGTTCCTCGAGAAGCGGGCGCCCTCCGTCGTCGACACCGGGGAGAGCCGGCTGGTCGTGCTGGCCGGGCCGACCGCCGTGGGCAAGGGCACCGTGTCGACCTACATCAGGGAGAACTACCCCGAGGTGCTGCTGTCGGTGTCGGCGACCACGCGGGCGCCCCGGCCCGGTGAGGTCGACGGGGTGAGCTACTACTTCGTCGACGACGCCGAGTTCGACCGCATGATCGAGGCGGGCGAGTTCCTCGAGTGGGCGGTGGTGCACAACAAGTCGCGCTACGGCACGCCCCGGCCGCCCATCGATCGCGCCCTCGCCGAGGGCAGGAGCGTGCTGCTCGAGATCGACCTGCAGGGTGCACGCCAGGTGCGCGAGGCGATGCCCGAGGCGACGCTGGTGTTCCTGCTGCCCCCGAGCTGGGACGAACTGGTGCGCCGGCTCATCGGCCGCGGCACCGAAACGGCCGAGGAGCAGGAGCGCAGGCTCACCACCGCACGGGTCGAACTCGCCGCCCAGGACGAGTTCGATCACCGCGTCGTGAACACCGATGTCGAGGCCGCGGCGGCGGAGGTCGTAGAATTGATGCGGATTCAGAAGGCGAACGGCCTTCTCGGCAAGGAGTAAGCACACAATGCCCACCAACAAGCTCGGCATCATCGACCCGCCCATCGACGACCTGCTCGCCAAGGTCGACTCGAAGTACGCCCTGGTCATCTTCGCCTCGAAGCGCGCGCGTCAGATCAACGACTACTACGCCGACCTGCACGAGGGCAGCCTGTTCGACAACGTCGGCCCGCTGGTCGACTCGACCATCGACGACAAGCCGCTCTCGGTCGCCATGCACGAGATCAACGAGGACAAGCTCGAGATCCGTCCGGTTGCTCCCACCGAGTAGCACGCGCCGGGCGCACAAATGAATATCGTCGTCGGGATCACGGGTGGCATCGCGGCCTACAAGGCCGTGAACGTCATCCGTGGCCTCGTTCTGGCGGGCCACGACGTGCACGTGGTGGCCACCGAGGCCGCCCTGCGCTTCGTCGGCAGGCCGACGCTCGAGGCGCTCTCGCGCAACACCGTCAACACCGACCTCTACGAGGCCGTCGCCGAGGTGCGGCACGTGGCCATCGGCCAGGCCGCCGAGCTGGTGGTCATCGCCCCCGCCACGGCGAACACCATCGCGAAGCTCGCCGCCGGCATCGCCGACGACCTGCTCGGCAACACCGTGCTCGCCACCAAGGCGCCGGTCGTGATCGCGCCCGCCATGCACACCGAGATGTGGCAGAACCCGGCGACCGTCGCGAACGTGGAGCTGCTGCGCTCGCGCGGCGTGCACCTCGTCGGGCCCGTCAGCGGTCAGCTCACCGGCCGCGACTCGGGAGCGGGGCGGATGGCCGAGCCCGACGTCATCGTCGCCGAGGCACTGGCCGTCGCCTCGGGAACGGCCCGGCTACGCGACCTCGAGGGCGTGTCGGTGCTCGTCACCGCGGGCGGCACCCGGGAGCCGCTCGACCCCGTGCGCTACATCGGCAACCGGTCGAGCGGGCGGCAGGGGATCGCCCTCGCGGAGGCCGCGCGCGACCGCGGAGCGCGGGTCACGCTCGTCGCCGCGCACGTCGAGGTGCCGCTGCCCTCGGGCGTCGAGGTGGTGCGCGCCGAGACGGCGGCACGACTGCTCGAGGTCGTGAGCGACGTGGCACCGCGGCACGACGTCACGATCATGGCCGCCGCGGTCTCCGACTACCGCCCCGTCGCGGTCTCCGACGCCAAGATCAAGAAGGCGGCGACGGGGGAGCGGCTCACCCTCGAGCTGGTGCAGAACCCCGACATCCTGGCCACCATCTCGGCGGGCCCCCGGGGCGGGCGGCTCGTCGTCGGCTTCGCCGCCGAGACCGCCCCGAGCCGTGACGAGCTGCTCGAGCTCGGCCGCGCGAAGATCGCCCGCAAGGGCTGCGACTACCTCGTGGTGAACGGCGTGGGCTGGACGACGGGGTTCGCGACCGACGGCAACGAGGTCGTCGTGCTCGATGCGGCCGGGGATATAGTTTTCGAGGCCTCCGGAAGCAAGATGTCGGTGGCCGATGGCATCCTCGGGGTGTTCGCCCGAGCACGATCAGGAGCACAATGAGCCTTCGCCTCTTCACGTCAGAGTCCGTCACCGAGGGTCACCCCGACAAGATCTGCGACCAGATCTCCGACAGCATCCTCGACGCGCTCCTCACCGTCGACCCGCACTCGCGGGTGGCGGTCGAGACGCTCGTGACCACCGGGCTCGTGCACGTGGCGGGCGAGGTCACCACCAACGGCTACGTCGAGATCCCGGCCATCGTGCGGGAGAAGATCACCTCCATCGGCTACACCTCGAGCGACGTCTGGTTCGACGGCCGCTCCTGCGGCGTCTCCGTCTCGATCGGTGGCCAGTCGCCCGACATCGCCCAGGGCGTCGACAACGCCTTCGAGACCCGCGAGGGCAGCTCCACCGACGAGGTCGACCGCCAGGGCGCGGGCGACCAGGGCATCATGTTCGGCTACGCCACCACCGAGACCCCGCAGCTCATGCCGCTCCCCATCTGGCTGGCCCACCGCCTCTCGGCGCGTCTGGCCGAGGTGCGCAAGGAGGGGCTCGTCGACTACCTCAGGCCCGACGGCAAGACGCAGGTCACCATCGGGTACGACGGGGTCGTGCCGCGCACCGTCGACACCGTGGTGCTCTCCACCCAGCACGCCCCGAGCATCGGGCTCGACGACCTCCGCCGCGAGGTGGAGGAGCTCGTCATCAGGCCGGTGCTCGAAGCCGCCGAGGAGTCGGGGGTCGAACTGACCTCGCGCGACGCGCGCGTGCTCATCAACCCCACCGGCCGCTTCGAGATCGGCGGCCCGCAGGGCGACGCCGGCCTCACCGGCCGCAAGATCATCGTCGACACCTACGGCGGGGCGTCGCGTCACGGCGGCGGCGCGTTCAGCGGCAAAGACCCCTCGAAGGTCGACCGCTCGGGCGCCTACGCCATGCGCTGGGTGGCGAAGAACGCCGTGGCCGCCGGGCTCGCCGAGCGCCTCGAGGTGCAGATCGCCTACGCCATCGGCAAGGCCGCGCCCGTGGGCTTCTACGTCGAGAGCTTCGGCACCGGGAAGGTCTCCGACGAGGTCATCACGAAGGCCCTGCGCGAGGTCTTCGACCTCCGCCCCGCGGCGATCATCGAAGAGCTCGACCTGCTGCGGCCGATCTACGCGCGCACCGCGAGCTACGGGCACTTCGGCCGTGAACTCCCCGAGTTCACCTGGGAGCGCCTCGACCGCGTCGACGAGCTGCGCAGCGCCGCGGGCCTCTGACCGTGACGGGCGAGGTCGCACGCGACGTCGCCGGCGGTGTCATCGCCCGGGTGATGCTCGAGTCGCCGCTGCCGCAGCTCGATCGCCTGTTCGACTACCTGGTGCCGCCGGCGCTGCTCGCCGACGCGAAGCCGGGCGTGCGGGTGAAGGTGCCGCTGCGCTCCGCGGGGCGCACCGCGCGCGGCTTCATCATCGAGCTCGCACCCCACGAGCCCGGCGAGCGCACGCTGAGCGAGCTCGACGAGGTGGTGTCGTCACTGCCCGTGCTCACCCCCGAGGTGTGGGCGCTGGCGCGGCGGCTCGCCGACCGCGCGGCCGGCAGCGCCTGCGACATCGTGCGGCTCGCCGTGCCGCCGCGCTTCGTGCGGGTGGAGAAGGCGTTCGTCGCGGCGGAGGCCCAGCGGGCGGGCGGTGACGGCGAAGAGTCGGCAGGAGCATCCGTTCGCCCTGCACAGGGTGCCGACGCCCCGGGTTTCGCCCTGACGGGTTACTCCGAGAGCGACGGTAAGCACCTCGCCGAGCCGGGGGTGCGCAGTGCCGTCGACGCGGTCGCGACCGTCACGCAGCTCGGCGAGCACACCGTGGGGCACTGGGCCCTCACCGCGGCCGAGCTCGCCGCGCAGGTGCACCGTGGTGGCGAGTCGGTCATCGTGGCGGTTCCCGACCACCGCGACCAGACCATGGTCGAGCAGACGCTCGAGCACCTCGGGGTGGGTGACGCCGTGGTGCGGCTCGACGCACGCCAGGCCCGCAACGAACGCTACGCGAACTTCCTCACCGCGCTCGACGGCCGTCCGCACATCGTCGTCGGCAACCGCTCCAGCGTCTACGCACCCGTGTCGAAGCTCGGGCAGATCATCGTCTGGGACGAGGGCGACTCCCTGCAGAGCGAGCCGCTCGCGCCCTACGTGCACCTGCGCGACGCGGCGCTGGTGCGGCAGGAGCAGTCGGGCTGCCGACTCGCGTTCCTCTCGCACTCGCGCAGCACCGAGATCGAGCGGCTGGTCGAGCTCGCCTTCCTGCACCAGGTGTTCCCCGCCCCGAGGTACCTGCCGAAGGTCGTGCCCACCGCCGAGCAAGACGACGCGGATGCGCCCCAGAACGCCGCGCGCATCCCCCCGGCCGCCTGGGCCCTCGCCCGGGAGGCGCTGCAGCACGGCCCGGTGCTGGTGCAGGTGGCCCGGCCCGGGTACGCGCCCGTGCTGGCCTGTCAGAGCTGCTCGACCCCCGCATCCTGCACCGTCTGCGGCGGCCCGCTGCACGTGGCGCGCGCGGGGGAGCGCCCGAGCTGCACGCTGTGCGGCGCCATCGCGGTGAACTGGTCGTGCTCGCACTGCCAGGGCACGCGGCTGCGCTTCGCGTCGGTGGGGGCGGGCCGCACGGCCGACGAACTGGGGCGGGCCTTCCCCGGGGTGCGCGTCGTCGTCTCCGACGGCTCGCGCGAGGTGCTGAGCGTCGACGACAGGCCCGCGCTCGTCGTGGCGACCCGAGGGGCCGAGCCCGTGGCGAAGGGCGGCTACCGCGCCGTGCTGCTGCTCGACGGGCCGCGCATGCTGGCGCGCGAGTCGCTGCGTGTCGCCGAAGACTGCCTGCGCTGGTGGTCGAACGCGATAGCGCTCTCGGCGCCGCGCGCGGCCAACGTGCTGGTGGGGGTCGGCGGCGAGCTCGCCAAGGCGCTCGTCACCTGGCAGCAGGAGCAGGTCGCGAGCGCCGAGCTCGCCGACCGGCGGCGGCTGCGCTTCCCGCCCGCCGTGCGGCTGGCCACCGTCACGGGCGCTCCCGACACGGTGGCGGATGCGCTGGCCGAGCTGAAGAAGCTCGTCACCCCCGAGGAATGGGCCAAGATGGATACCCTCGGGCCGGTGCCGGCCGACGACGGGCTGGTGCGCTCCATCGTGCGGTTCGACTACGCGGTGGGGGGCGCCGTGGCGCGGCACCTCAGGGCGCTCGTGGTGAAGAACGCCACGACCCGGCGGCGCAAGACCGGTTCGGGGGGCTTCCGGCCCGCGCCGACCCTGCGCGTACGCCTCGACGATTCGGAGATCATGGAATGAAACTCGTCTTCGCGGGCACGCCCGCCGTCGCGGTTCCCGCCCTCGAGCGGCTCGCCGAGGGGCACGAGGTCGCTGCCGTGGTCACGCGGCCCGACGCGCCGCTCGGGCGCAAGCGCGTGCTCACCCCGTCACCAGTGGCGGAGGCCGCCGAGCGGCTGGGGCTGCCCGTCATCAAGGCGGCGCGGCTGGACGCCGACGCAACGGCGTCGATCAGTGCGTTGGGGGCGGAGCTCGGCGTCATCGTCGCCTACGGCGGGCTGGTACGCGAGCCCCTGCTCTCCGCGCCCGCCCGGGGGTGGGTGAACCTGCACTTCTCGCTGCTGCCGCGCTGGCGCGGAGCCGCGCCCGTGCAGTGGAGCATCATCGCGGGCGACCGGGAGACCGGCGCCACCGTGTTCCAGCTCCAGCCCGGCCTCGACGACGGGCCCGTCTGGTCGACGACGCGCACGGCCATCGCGCCGCACGAGACGGCGGGCACCCTGCTCGGGAGGCTCGCCCTCTCGGGCGCCGAGCAGCTCGCCGCGACCGTCGACGTCATCGCGGCGGGGGAGAGCGCCCCCGTCGAGCAGAGCGGCGAGGTCACGCTCGCGCCGAAGCTCTCGATCGACGACGCCCGCCTCGACTTCGGTGAGCCGGCCGACCAGGTGTACGACCGCATCCGGGGCGTGACACCGGAGCCGGGAGCGTTCACCGAGATCGACGGTGCGCGCCTGAAGATCCACGACGCGGCGCCCGTGCGAGACCACCCGCGGCTCGACCCTGGGGTCATCGAGGCGCGCCAGGGGGAGGTGCTCGTCGGCACCGCCACCGAACCGCTGCGGCTCATCAGCGTGCAGCCCGCCGGCAAGAAGAGCATGGCGGCCGCCGACTGGTGGCGCGGCCAGAACGTCGAGAGGATGATCGCCCGATGAGCGAGACGACGCCCGCCCGAGGTGACGGAGGTCGCCGCCGAGAGCCCCGCCGGCAGGGACCCCAGCGGCGGAAGCCCGCGACGCCCCGGCCCGGCCCCTCCGAGGTGCAGCCGGCGCGGAGGATCGCTCGCGAGGTCATCGAGGCGGTGCGCGCCGACGACGCCTACGCGAACCTGCTGCTGCCCGGCAAGATCGCCGCTGCCGGGCTGGCGCCCGCCGACGCCGCACTGGCCACCGAGCTGACGTACGGCACCCTGCGCCTGCGCGGCTACTACGACGCCGTCATCGAGCGGGCCTCCGGACGGCCCATCGACGAGATCGACGGAGCGGTCCGCGACGTGCTCGAGCTCGGGGCGCACCAGATCCTGTCGATGCGCGTGGCGCAGCACGCCGCCGTGAACGAGTCGGTGGAGCTCGCCCGCCAGGTGGCGTCGCGCTCGGCGACGGGGTTCGTGAACGGGGTGCTGCGCGCCATCACCCGCACCGCGCCCGAGGCGTGGGTCGCTCAGCTCACCGAGGGCGCCGGGAGCGACGACGAGAGGCTCGCCCTCGCGACCTCGCACCCCGCGTGGGTGGTGCGGGCGTTCCGGCGGGCCCTGGTGGCCGACGGGGTGGCCGCCGACGCGGTCGCCGCCGAGCTCGACGACCTGCTGCAGGCCGACAACACGCCGGCGCGGCTCAGCCTGGCCGGGCTGCCGGGGCTCTACGCCGGCAGCGACGCGGAGTCGGGGCTGCAGCCCGCGGCACTCTCGCCGATCGGCTTCGTGGCCCCCTCCGGAGACCCGGCGGGCCTTGCCGCCGTGCGCGAGGGCGTGCTCCGGGTGCAGGACGAAGGCTCCCAGCTCGCCGCGCTCGCCCTCTCCCGGGCGCGCGACATCGACGAAGGCGAGCGCTGGCTCGACCTCTGTGCCGGCCCCGGTGGCAAGACCGCCGTGCTCGCCGCGGAGGCGCGCCTGGCGGGCGCCACCGTCGTCGCCAACGAGCCGGTGCCCGCCCGCGCCGGCCTCGTGCGCCGCGCCGTCGCCGCCGTGCCCGAGGCCCCCACGGTGTGGGAACGCGACGGCACGACCATCGGCGACTCCGAGCGCGAGGCCTTCGACCGCATCCTTGTCGACGCACCCTGCACGGGTCTCGGCGCCCTGCGTCGTCGCCCCGAGGCGCGCTGGCGCAAGACCCCGGCCGACGTGGCCGAGCTCGTGGCCCTGCAGCAGGCGCTCCTCGACTCGGCGGTGAAGGCGCTGAAGCCCGGCGGCCTCCTCGCCTACGTCACCTGCTCACCCCACGTCGCCGAGACCCGCGGCCAGGTGCAGGGCCTCCTCCGCCGCTGGCCCGACGAGCTCACCCAGCTCGACACCCAGGCGGTCCTCCGCGACGTCGCCGGCGACACCCTCACCCTCGGCGCCCCCGACCCCGCCGCCCAACTCTGGCCCCACCGCAACACCACCGACGCCATGTTCATCGCCCTCTTCGAGAAGACCCCCTGATCTGATAGCGCCTTCCTGCGCGAGGCATGCCGTGATATCGTGGGATATCCGAGCGAAAGGAGTGTGATGTCCGATCTGCTCATCCGCGACGTCCCCGATGATGTCGTCGCCGATATCGACGCCCAGGCAGCAGTCCTCGGTCTCTCCCGAGCCGAGTACGTTCGCCGTCAGCTCATCAGCGAGGCCAGGCGAGTCAAGTCGACCGTGACCGTCGACGATCTCGTGCGCTCGGAGAAGCTGTTCTCCGGGCTCCTCGACGACGACCTCATGAACGACGCCTGGCGATGACCGAGTGGCTCATCGACAAGTCGGCACTCGCACGGCTGTCCGTGAGTGAAGACCCCGCTCTCTGGGCCGAGCGAATCGAGCGCGGCCTGGTGCACATCTGCGTGGTCACCAGGCTCGAACTCGGGTACTCCGCCCGATCGGGAGCTGACTTCGCCTCGATCTTCCAGCTGCCTCCGGTCTCGTCTCTGATCGTCGCGAATCTCACCCCGGCGATCGAGGAACGTGCGCATCAGGTGCAGGGCTTCCTCGCCGACCGGGGCCTCCACAGGTCGGCGTCGCTCGCCGATCTGCTCATCGCGGCGACGGCGGAGGCGTCGCGTCTCACGGTGCTGCATCTCGACAAAGACTTCGACCTCATCGCGGGGCTCACGGGTCAGGAGGTCGAGCGGCTGGCGCTGGCGGATGGGTGACGGCGCGGGAGGGGGCTTCGGCACCGGTACCCTGGTGGGGTGAAGACTTTCGACGAGCTGTTCCTCGAGCTCTCCGTGAAGGCCGTCGAGCGGCCTGACGGGTCCGGTACCGTGCGCGAGCTCGATGCCGGTGTGCACACCATCGGCAAGAAGATCGTCGAGGAGGCCGCCGAGGTGTGGATGGCCGCCGAGTACGAGTCCGACGAGAACACCGCCGAGGAGATCTCGCAGCTGCTGTACCACCTGCAGGTGCTGATGCTCGCCAAGGGCCTGACGCCCACCGACGTCTACCGACATCTCTGACGAGGCCCGGCAGAGCCCGATCTGCGCGCGATCTCACCCGACTCCCTCGAAAGACCCCAGAATGCTCAAGATCGCGGTGCCCAACAAGGGCTCCCTCTCCGACACCGCCGCCCAGATGCTCGCCGAGGCGGGCTACCACGGGCGTCGCGACTCCCGTGAACTCGTCACCGCCGACCCGCGCAACGGCGTCGAGTTCTTCTACCTGCGCCCGCGCGACATCGCCACCTACGTCGGCTCCGGCGCCCTCGACGTGGGCATCACCGGCCGCGACCTGCTGCTCGACTCCGAGTCGCCCGCCACCGAGGTCGCGGCTCTGCTCTTCGGCGAGTCGACCTTCCGCTTCGCCCGCCCCCAGGGCACGGCGATCGAGCTCGCCGACCTGCAGGGTGCCCGGGTCGCCACCAGCTACCCCGGCCTCGTCGGCGCCTTCCTGAAGAGCCACGGCATCACCACGAGCCTGGTGCGCCTCGACGGCGCCGTCGAATCCGCGGTGCGCCTGGGCGTCGCGGATGCGGTGGCCGACGTGGTCTCCACCGGCGGCACCCTGAAGAAGGCCGGCCTCGAGATCTTCGGCCCCGTCATCCTCGAATCGACCGCCGTGCTCATCAGCTCGGGCTCCGAGCACCCCGGTGCGGAGACGCTGCTGCGCCGCCTGCAGGGTGTGCTCGTGGCCCGCCAGTACGTGCTGATGGACTACGACGTGCCCGTCGCCCAGCTCGACGAGGCGGTCGCGCTGACCCCCGGCATCGAGTCGCCCACGGTCTCGCCGCTGCACGACCGCGACTGGGTCGCCGTGCGCGCCATGGTGCCGCGCACCGACACCAACCAGGTGATGGACGCGCTGTACGCCGTCGGCGCCCGGGCCATCCTGGTCAGCCCGATCCACGCGGCGAGGATCTGATGTCGCTCGCCGTACGCGTCATCCCCTGCCTCGACGTGGCGGCCGGCCGCGTCGTGAAGGGCGTGAACTTCGAGAACCTGCGCGACGCCGGCGACCCCGTCGAGCTCGCGAAGCTCTACTCCGAGCAGGGCGCCGACGAGCTCACCTTCCTCGACGTCACCGCCACCGTCGACGACCGGGCCACCATGTACGACGTGGTGCGCCAGACGGCCGAGCAGGTCTTCATCCCGCTCACGGTCGGCGGGGGAGTGCGCTCCGACGCCGACGTGGCGCGCCTGCTCGCCTCGGGCGCCGACAAGGTGGGCGTGAACAGCGCCGCCATCGCCCGCCCCCAGCTCATCGACGAGATCGCCGACCGCTTCGGCGCGCAGGTGCTCGTGCTCTCGCTCGACGTCAAGCGCACCGCGGAGCCCGGTCGCACGCCCTCGGGCTTCGTGGTCACGACGCACGGCGGCCGCCGCGAGACCGAGCTCGACGCCCTGGAGTGGGCCGAGGAGGCGATCCGCCGCGGAGCGGGGGAGCTCCTCGTCAACTCCATCGACGCCGACGGCACCAAAGACGGCTTCGACCTCGAGCTGGTGCGCCTCATGCGCGAGGTGAGCAGCGTTCCCGTCATCGCCTCGGGCGGAGCGGGAGCGGTGGAGCACTTCGGCCAGGCCGTCGCAGCGGGCGCGGATGCGGTGCTCGCCGCATCCGTCTTCCACCTGCGCGAGATGACGGTGGGCCAGGTCAAGGACGAGCTGAGACGAGAAGGGGTGGTCGTGCGATGAGCGTCGACGACGTGCTCGAGCGGGTGACCTTCGACGAGAAGGGACTCCTCCCCGCCATCATCCAGCAGTGGGACACCAAGGAGGTGCTCATGCTCGGCTACATGAACGCCGAGGCGCTGCGCCGCACCCTCACCGAGGGCCGGGTGACCTTCTGGTCGCGGTCGCGCCAGGAGTACTGGCGCAAGGGGGACACCTCGGGCCACGTGCAGTACGTGAAGAGCGCGGCCCTCGACTGCGATGCCGACACGCTCCTCGTCGAGGTCGACCAGATCGGCGCCGCATGCCACACGGGCGCGCGCCGCTGCTTCGACGTCGACCCGCTCGAGCCCGTCGTGCTGGTGGGAGACTCGTAGGACGATGACCACCATCCCCGCCTCCACGACCTCCCGCGCCGACTTCGACGCGCTGCACGCCGGGCACCGCGTGATCCCGGTGATCCGCGAGCTCTACGCCGACGGCGAGACCCCCGTCGGCATCTACCGCAAGCTCGCCGACGGCCGCCCCGGCACCTTCCTCCTCGAGTCGGCGGAGCAGGGCGGCGTCTGGTCGCGCTTCTCCTTCATCGGCGTCTCCAGCTTCGGACTGCTCACCGAAGACGACGACAGGGCGGTCTGGCTCGACCTCGGCCTGCCGATCGAGCGCGTGCTGCCCGCGGGGCTCCCCGACGCACCGCTCGAGGCCGTGAGCGCCCTCTACGAGCACTGGAAGACCCCGTCGGTGCCCTCGCACCCGCCGCTCACCGGCGGGCTCGTCGGGTTCATCGGCTGGGAGACCGTGCGTCAGCTGGAGCGCCTGCCGAACCGCCCGCCCGCCGACTACCGCATCCCGAGCCAGGCGCTGTCGTTCGTGTCGGAGCTCGTCGTGGTCGACCACGTGCTCGGCACCGTGCAGCTCGTCGTCACCGTGCTCGCCGACCGCGAGGCGGAGAGCGCCGACGAGCTGTGGGCCGAGTCGCAGCAGCGGCTCGACGCCCTGCAGTCGTCGCTCGCCCAGCCGGCCGAGGCGTGGCTCGCCACCGCCGACTTCTCGGTGACGGCGGTTCCGGATGCGCGCACCGAGCGCGCCGATTTCCTGCAGGCCATCGAGGTGGCCAAGGAGCACATCCGCGAGGGCGACATCTTCCAGGTGGTGATCGGCCAGCGTTTCGAGCTCGACTGCCCCGCGCATCCGATCGACGTCTACCGGGCGCTGCGCACCCTCAACCCGAGCCCGTACATGTACCTGCTCACCCTCGTCGACACCGACGGCACGCCCTACCAGATCGTGGGCTCGAGCCCCGAGGCGCTGGTGAAGGTGGAGAAGGGGCGGGCGCACACGCACCCGATCGCGGGCTCCCGGCCGCGGGGCGACACGCCGCAGCACGACGTCGAGCTGGAGCGCGAGCTGCTCGCCGACGACAAGGAGCGCGCCGAGCACCTCATGCTGGTCGACCTCGCCCGCAACGATCTGCTCAAGGTCTGCGAGGCCTCCTCGGTCGAGGTCACCGAGTTCATGCGGGTGGAGCGGTTCAGCCACATCATGCACATCGTCTCCTCGGTGGAGGGTCAGCTGCGCGACGGCGTCGACGCGATCGACGTGTTCCGGGCGACCTTCCCGGCCGGCACGCTCTCGGGCGCGCCCAAGCCGAGGGCGCTGGAGATCATCGACGAGCTCGAACCGGCGCAGCGCGGCCTCTACGGCGGTGTCGTGGGGTACTTCGCGTTCGGGGGCGACGCCGACGTGGCGATCGCCATCCGCACCGCCACCATCCGCGACGGTGTGGCCCGGGTGCAGGCGGGCGGCGGGCTCGTCGCCGACTCCGACCCGGCGAGCGAGTTCCAGGAGTCGGTGAACAAGGCGGCGGCGCCGCTGCGCGCGGTCGCCGTCGCGAACGCGATGACGAGGGTGCGCTGATGGGCGGTGCCCGGCGTCTCAAGGTCTTCTCCATCCTCGGCATCCTGCTGCTCTCGGCGCTGACCTTCCTCGCCTGGTCGCAGTCGTGGGGCACGCTCGTGCTCGTGGCGTCGCCCACCACCGACACCGTGCTCGACGTGCCGGGCTCGGTCGCCGCACCGGCGCTCTCGGCCCTCGGGCTCGCGGGCATCGCCCTCGCCGGGGCACTGGCGATCGCCGGACCGCTCGTGCGCATCGTGCTCGGCGCGCTCGAGGTGCTGCTCGGCGTGAGCGTGCTCTGGTCGGCCATCGGGGCGCTCTCCGACCCGGTCGGAGCGGGCGCCTCCGTCGTCACGACCAGCACGGGCGTGGCGGGCACCACGTCGATCCGCGAGCTCGCGACCGTCGGGTCCGAGACACCGTGGCCCGCCGTCAGCGTGGTGCTCGGGGCGCTCATGGTCGTCGCCGGTCTCCTGGTGATCGTCACCGTGCGCCGCTGGCCGGCCGCCGGGCGCAAGTACCAGGCCGTCACCTTCGAGTCGGCCGACGGGCGGCAGAGCTCCGATCCAGGGGACTTCTTCGACGAGGGCGAGCCGGACGAGGCATCCGGCTCCGGCGCGCCCGACGCCGCGTCGCGTCCGGACGCCGCCGCGCGACGCGACGCGGCGGTCGACGACTGGGACCGCCTGACACGCGGCTCCGACCCCACCCGATAGACTTGACCGGAACCACCCGACGACAGGAAGAGATCGATGAGCCACGAAGAGGATGAACTGGGCGAAGGCCACTCCGTCGCTGCATGGACGGCCGTCGTCGTCTCGCTGATCGGCATCGCCATCGGTACCGTCGCCTTCTTCTTCGACATCCAGTGGCTGGTCTGGGCCTCGGCGGGCCTCACCGTGTTCGGTTTCATCCTCGGCTTCGCGCTGTCGAAGGCCGGCTACGGTGTGAACGGCTCCCGCACGGCCGCGAAGGAGCACTGACCCAGGTGCTCGCCGATCTCGTAGCCGGAGCGCTCGAGGACGCGGCGGAGCGTCAGCTGACCAGGAGTCTCTCCGAGGTCGAGACCGCAGCCCTCGCGCGCGCCGCAGCCCTCGACGCCCTCGCGGCGCTCGCCCCCGCCGAGCGGGTGAAGATCATCGCCGAGGTCAAGCGTGCGAGCCCGTCGCGCGGTGACCTCGCCGAGATCCCCGACCCCGCCGTGCTCGCCTCGCTCTATTCCGGTGCCGGTGCGAGCGCCATCAGCGTGCTCACCGAGGGCCGCAAGTTCAAGGGCTCGCTCGCCGACCTCGAGGCCGTGCGCGCCGCGGTGCCGGTGCCGGTGCTGCGCAAAGACTTCATCGCCACCGAGTACCAGGTGCTCGAGGCGCGCGCCGCGGGCGCCGATCTGGTGCTCCTCATCGTCGCCGCGCTCGACCAGCCCACGCTCTCGCGCCTCCACGAGTTCATCCGCTCGCTCGGCATGACCCCCCTGGTCGAGACCCACGACGCCGTCGAGGTGTCGCGCGCCGTCGACCTCGGTGCCGACCTCGTGGGTGTCAACGCCCGCGACCTCAGCACCTTCGAGCTCGACCCCGACCTGTTCGGCCGGCTCGCCGAGCGCATCCCCGACGGCACCGTGAAGGTCGCCGAATCCGCCGTCAAGACCCCGGCCGACGTGGCGCACTACCGCGCCTCCGGCGCCGACGTCGTGCTCATCGGCGAGGCACTGGTCACCGGTGCCGACCCGGCGGCGACGCTGAAGGAGTTCCTTTCCGCATGACCGATCCCACCCCTGCAGACCTGGCAGCCGTCGGCGCCCTGCGCGCCGAGTCGGGCCCCTTCTTCGGCGAGTTCGGCGGGCGCTTCATGCCCGAGTCGCTCATCGCCGCGCTCGACGAGCTCGACGAGGCCTACCAGCTGGCCAAGCTCGACCCCGAGTTCCACCGCGAGCTCGCCGAGCTCGGCCGCGGCTACACCGGCCGGCCGTCGATCATCACCGAGGTGCCGCGGTTCGCGAAGCACGCCGGCGGCGCGCGCATCCTGCTGAAGCGCGAAGACCTCAACCACACCGGCTCGCACAAGATCAACAACGTGCTCGGTCAGGCGCTGCTCGCCAAGCGCATCGGCAAGCACCGCCTCATCGCCGAGACCGGCGCCGGCCAGCACGGTGTCGCCACCGCCACCGCCGCTGCGCTGTTCGGCATGGAGTGCGTGGTCTACATGGGCGAGGTCGACACCGAGCGTCAGGCGCTCAACGTCGCCCGCATGCGGCTGCTCGGCGCCGAGGTCATCCCGGTCACGAGCGGCACCCGCACGCTGAAAGACGCCCTCAACGAGGCCTTCCGGGACTGGGTGGCGAACGTCGAGTCGACGCACTACCTGCTCGGCACGGTGGCAGGCCCGCACCCGTTCCCCGTCATGGTGCGCGACTTCGTGAAGGTCATCGGCGAGGAGGCGCGCCAGCAGGTCATCGACCTCACCGGGTCGCTTCCGGATGCGGTGACCGCCTGTGTCGGCGGTGGATCGAACGCGATCGGCATCTTCCACGCCTTCCTCGACGACGCCTCGGTGGGCCTCTACGGCTACGAGGCGGCGGGGCTCGGCGTCGACACCGAGAAGCACGCGGCGACCATCACCAAGGGCCGCCCCGGAGTGCTGCACGGCTCGCGCAGCATCATGCTGCAAGACGACGACGGCCAGACCCTCGACTCGCACTCCATCTCGGCGGGTCTCGACTACCCGGGCGTCGGCCCCGAGCACGCCTGGCTGGCCTCGATCGGCCGCGCCAGCTACCGTCCGGTCACCGACGACGCCGCGATGCAGGCGTTCCGTCTGCTCTGCACGACCGAGGGCATCATCCCCGCCATCGAGTCGTCGCACGCGCTGGCCGGCACGATCGAGCTCGGCCGCGAGCTCGGCCCCGACGCCACCATCCTGGTGTCGCTCTCGGGCCGCGGCGACAAAGACGTCGAGACCGCGGGGCGCTACTTCGACGTGCTCGACGAGAACGGAGACGCGAAGGTATGAGCGACACCGCCGCCGCCCCCGCCTCCGTCTCGGCACCCGAGTCGCCCGTGGCCTCGACCATCGCGCGGGCGAACACCGACCGCGCCGGCGCCTTTGTCGGCTACCTCCCCGTGGGCTACCCCTCGCTCGACGAGAGCGTCGACGCCGCGGTCGCCCTGGTCGAGAACGGCGTCGACGTGCTCGAGCTCGGGCTGCCGTACTCCGACCCGGTGATGGACGGCCCGGTCATCCAGGCCGCCACCGTCGAGGCGCTCGAGAAGGGGGTGCGACTGCGTGACGCCTTCACGGCCGTGGAGCGCATCCGTTCCCGCGTCGACGCACCCGTGCTGCTCATGACGTACTGGAACCCGGTGCTGCAGTACGGCGTCGACCGTTTCGCCGACGACCTGGTCTCGGCCGGGGGAGCCGGGCTCATCACGCCCGACCTCACCGTCGACTCCGGTGCCGACTGGCTCGCCACGAGCGACCGCACCGGCCTCGACCGCGTCTTCCTCGCCGCCCCCACCTCGAGCGACGAGCGCCTGCGCCTCGCGATCGAGAACAGCCGCGGCTTCGTCTACACCGTCTCGACGATGGGCATCACGGGGGCACGCGCCGATCTCGACGCCGCGGCCCGCAAGCTCGTCGACCGCCTCCGAGCCCAGGGCGGCGACAGCCTCGCCGTGGGCATCGGCATCTCGACCGCCGATCAGATCGCCGAGATCCTCGGCTACGCCGACGGCGCCATCGTCGGTTCGGCCCTCGTCAAGGCCCTCGCCGACGGGGGAGTCCCCGCCGTCGGGAAGCTCGCCGCCTCGCTCGCCGAAGGCACCAAGCGATAGGCTCAGCCCAACCCCGCGCCGACCGCCCCCTCGAACAGGGGGCGGGAACGGCACCCCGAGCGCGCTGAGGTAGAATCGACCGGCGCTCCGTTCACCACACGCGGTCCACAGACGCCGGTGGGCACCTAGACATCCCCTTGGGCCATCGTCGTCCCAGTTCCCTCAGAAATTCACGTAGAGGACGGTTCTGCATGGCCGAACAGCCCACCCCGAACAGCCCGAGCTTCAGCTTCAGCACGCTTCCCGCCGCCCAGGGCCTGTACGACCCGCGCACGGAGAAAGACGCCTGCGGACTGGCCATGGTGGCCACGCTCCGCGGCACCGCCGGTCACGACATCATCGACACGGCCCTCGGCGCGCTGCGCAACCTCGAGCACCGCGGCGCCATCGGCTCCGACGCGGGTACCGGCGACGGCGCCGGCATCCTCACCCAGATCCCCGACGCGTTCCTGCGCGCCGTCGCGCCCGTCGAGCTGCCGCCCGTCGGCCGGTACGCGGTGGGCAACGCCTTCCTCCCGCTCGACGCGACCGAGCGCGAGGCGGTGCAGCAGCGCATCCACGACCTCGCCGCCGAGGAAGACCTCGTCGTGCTCGGCTGGCGTGAGGTGCCCGTGCGCCCCGACGAGCTCGGCCGCCTGGCCCGCGACGCCATGCCCGCCATCTGGCAGCTGTTCGTGCAGTCGACCCGCACCACCGAGTCGGGCGCCACGCTCTCGGGCCTCGCGCTCGACCGCCAGGCGTTCCGGCTGCGCAAGCGTGCCGAGCTGCAGCACGAGGTGTACTTCATGTCGCTGTCGTGCCGCACCATCACCTACAAGGGCATGGTCACGACGCTGCAGCTCGAGCCGTTCTACCCCGACCTCTCCGACGAGCGCTTCGCCTCGAAGCTCGCGCTGGTGCACTCGCGCTACTCCACGAACACCTTCCCGTCGTGGCCGCTCGCGCAGCCGCTGCGCATGATGGCGCACAACGGCGAGATCAACACCGTGCAGGGCAACCGCAACTGGATGCGCGCGCGCCAGTCCCAGCTCGAGTCGGAGCTGCTCGGCGACCTGTCGCCGCTGTACCCCATCGTCACGCCGGGCCTCAGCGACTCCGGCTCCTTCGACGAGGTGGTGGAACTGCTCACCCTCGCCGGCCGCTCACTGCCGCACGCCATCATGATGATGGTTCCCGAGGCGTGGGAGAACCAGAACGACTTCGAAGAGGCGCGCCGCGCCTTCTACGAGTACCACTCCATGCTCATGGAGCCGTGGGACGGCCCGGCCGCTCTCATCTTCACCGACGGCACGCTGGTCGGCGCCACCCTCGACCGCAACGGGCTCCGCCCCGGCCGTTACCTCATCACCGACGACGGCCTCGTCGTGCTCGCCAGTGAGATCGGCGTGAGCCCCGACATCGACCCCTCGAAGGTCGTGCGGAAGGGGCGGCTCCGCCCCGGCAAGATGTTCCTCGTCGACACGGCGGCCGGCCGCCTGATCGAAGACGACGAGATCAAGGCCGAGCTCGCCTCGGCCGAGCCCTACGCGGCGTGGCTCGAGGAGGGGCGCATCAACCTGCGCGACCTGCCCGAGCGTGAGCACATCGTGCACACGCCCGCCTCGGTCACCCGGCGCCAGAAGACCTTCGGCTACACCGAGGAGGAGATCCGCATCCTCCTCACCCCGATGGCCAAGAACGCTGCCGAGCCGCTCGGCGCCATGGGCTCCGACACGCCGATCGCCGTGCTGAGCGAGCGCCCGCGCCTGCTCTTCGACTACTTCACCCAGCAGTTCGCGCAGGTGACGAACCCGCCGCTCGACAGCATCCGTGAAGAGGTCGTCACGAGCCTCCGCCTCGGCCTCGGGCCCGAGCGCAACCTGCTCGCAGCGACCCCCGAGCACACCCGGCAGGTCATCCTCGACTTCCCGGTGATCGACAACGACGAGCTGGCGAAGATCCAGCACATCGACCCGCGCTCGGGCAGCCGGCTCACCACGACCATCCGCGGCCTCTACCGGGTCGACGAGGGCGAGAAGGCGATGCAGAACCGCATCGCCGCGATGTGCGCCGAGGCCGACGAGGCCATCGAGAACGGCGCCGAGTTCATCGTGCTCTCCGACCGCGACTCGAACCGCGAGTTCGCGCCCGTGCCGTCGCTGCTCATGCTCGCCGGCGTGCATCACCACCTCATCCGCAAGCAGACCCGCATGAAGGTGGGTCTGATCGTCGAGGCCGGCGACGTGCGCGAGGTGCACCACGTCGCGCTGCTCATCGGGTACGGCGCGTCTGCGATCAACCCGTACCTCGCCATGGAGTCGGTCGAGAACCTGGTGCGCGCCGGTGTGCTCACCGGCGTCACGCCCGAGAAGGCTGTGAAGAACGTCATCAAGGCGCTCGGCAAGGGCGTGCTCAAGATCATGTCGAAGATGGGCATCTCCACCGTGTCGTCGTACGCGGGAGCCCAGACCTTCGAGGCGGTCGGCCTCGCGCCCGAGTTCGTCGACGAGTACTTCACCGGCACCTCCTCGAAGCTCGGCGGTGTCGGCATCGACGTCATCGCCGCGGAGAGCGCCGCGCGCCATGCCGCAGCCTTCCCCGAAGACGCAGCGGTCACCGCCCACGAACCGCTCCTGGTCGGCGGCGAGTACCAGTGGCGCCGCGAGGGCCCGCCCCACCTGTTCAACCCCGACACGGTGTTCCGGCTGCAGCACGCCACGCGCGCCCGCCGGTACGACATCTTCCGCGAGTACACCACGCTGGTCGACGACCAGGCCGAGCACCTGCTCACCCTGCGCGGGCTGTTCAAGCTGCGCGGCGGCGTGCGCGAGGCCGTGCCGATCGACGAGGTCGAGCCGATCGAGTCGATCGTGAAGCGCTTCTCCACCGGCGCGATGAGCTACGGCTCCATCTCGAAGGAGGCCCACGAGACCCTCGCCATCGCGATGAACCGCCTCGGCGGCAAGTCGAACACCGGCGAGGGCGGAGAAGACGTCGACCGTCTGCTCGACCCCGAGCGGCGCAGCGCGATCAAGCAGGTCGCCTCGGGCCGGTTCGGTGTGACGAGCATGTACCTCACGCACGCCACCGACATCCAGATCAAGATGGCGCAGGGCGCGAAGCCCGGCGAAGGCGGCCAGCTGCCGCCCACCAAGGTGTACCCGTGGGTGGCGCGCACGCGTCACGCCACCGCCGGTGTCGGCCTCATCTCGCCGCCCCCGCACCACGACATCTACTCCATCGAAGACCTCAAGCAGCTCATCTTCGACGTCAAGCGCGCCAACCCCGAGGCCCGCGTGCACGTGAAGCTGGTGAGCCAGAACGGCATCGGCGCGGTCGCCGCGGGGGTCACGAAGGCCCTCGCCGACGTCGTTCTCGTCTCGGGCCACGACGGCGGCACCGGCGCGAGCCCGCTGAACTCGCTGAAGCACGCGGGAACGCCCTGGGAGATCGGCCTCGCCGAGACCCAGCAGACCCTCATGCTGAACGGCATGCGCGACCGCGTCGTCGTGCAGGTCGACGGTCAGATGAAGACCGGTCGCGACGTCATCGTCGGCGCGCTGCTCGGTGCCGAGGAGTTCGGCTTCGCCACCGCGCCGCTCGTCGTGGAGGGCTGCGTCATGATGCGCGTCTGCCACCTCGACACCTGCCCGGTGGGCGTCGCCACGCAGAACCCGGAGCTCCGCGCCCGCTTCTCGGGCAAGCCCGAGTTCGTGGTGAACTTCTTCGAGTTCCTCGCCCAGGAGGTGCGCGAGTACCTCGCCGAGCTCGGCTTCCGTTCGCTCGAGGAGGCCATCGGCCACAACGAGCTGCTCGACGTGAACGCGGCGATCGAGCACTACAAGACCGAGGGCCTCGACCTCAGCCCGGTGCTCGTCGGCCCGCACTTCGCGCCCGACGAGCCGCGCTCGAACCACCGCGCGCAGGAGCACGAGCTCGAGAAGCACTTCGACGTGCGCCTCATCCACGAGGCGGGCGCCGCGCTCGACCACGCGGAGCCCGTTGCCATCACGCTTCCCATCCGCAACACCGAGCGCGCCGTCGGCACCATGCTCGGTCACGAGGTGACGAAGCGCCACGGCGAGCACGGCCTGCCCGACGGCACCATCCAGGTGACCCTGCTCGGCTCGGCCGGCCAGTCGCTCGGTGCGTTCCTGCCCTCCGGCATCACGCTGCGCCTCGAGGGCGACTCGAACGACTACGTCGGCAAGGGTCTCTCCGGCGGCCAGATCGTGCTGCGGCCCGACCGCAACTCGATCTTCCCGGCCGAGCGCAACGTCATCGCCGGCAACGTCATCGGCTACGGCGCCACCCGGGGCAGCCTCTTCCTCCGCGGCATCGTGGGGGAGCGGTTCCTGGTGCGCAACTCCGGCGCCACCGCGGTGGTCGAGGGCGTGGGCGACCACGCGCTCGAGTACATGACCGGTGGTCTCGCGCTCATCCTGGGCTCCACCGGCCGCAACCTCGGCGCGGGCATGTCGGGCGGCACCGCCTACATCCACGAGCTCAACCCCGAGCGTGTGAACGCCGACTCGCTGAGCTCGGGCGAGCTGCAGCTGCTGCCGCTCGGCAGCGCCGACGTCGAGATCGTGCGCGACCTGCTCGAGCGTCACGTCGCCGAGACCGGGTCGACGCTGGCGGCACGGATGCTCGCCGACTTCGACGAGACGATCTCCCGGTTCACGAAGGTTCTGCCCCGCGACTACGCGGCGGTGCTGGCGACCCGCCAGGAAGCAGTCGAAGAAGGACTCGACCCCGACGGCGACGTCGTCTGGGGACGTATTTTGGAGGTGACAGGTGGCTGATCCCAAGGGCTTCCTGAAGACGCAGGAGCGCGAGCTCCCCGCCCGCCGGCCGGTCTCGCTCCGGCTCATGGACTGGAAAGAGGTCTACGAGCAGGGCGACATGGCCACGGTCAGGCGTCAGGCCGGGCGCTGCATGGATTGCGGCATCCCGTTCTGCCACCATGGCTGCCCGCTCGGCAACCTCATCCCCGAGTGGAACGACCTCACCTGGCGCGACGAGGGCCGTCAGGCCATCGAGCGGCTGCACGCCACGAACAACTTCCCGGAGTTCACCGGCCGGCTCTGCCCGGCCCCGTGCGAGTCGTCGTGCGTGCTCGGCATCAACCAGCCCGCCGTCACCATCAAGCAGGTGGAGCAGTCGATCATCGACCAGGCGTTCGCGAACGGCTGGGTGCAACCGCACCCGCCGGAGCGCCTCACCGGCAAGACCGTGGCCGTCGTCGGCTCCGGCCCCGCGGGCCTCGCGGCGGCCCAGCAGCTCACCCGCGCCGGCCACACCGTCGCGGTGTACGAGCGCGACGACCGCATCGGCGGCCTGCTGCGCTACGGCATCCCCGACTTCAAGATGGAGAAGAAGCACCTCGAGGCCCGTCTCACGCAGATGATGGCCGAGGGCACCCGCTTCCGCGCCGGCATCGAGATCGGCGTCGACATCACCTGGGACGACCTGCGCGCCCGCTACGACGCCGTCATCGTCTGCACCGGCGCCACCGTGCCGCGCGACCTGCCCATCCCGGGCCGCGACCTCGACGGCGTGCACTTCGCCATGGAGTACCTCGTGCAGCAGAACAAGGTCGGAGCGGGCGACGACCTGCTCGGCCAGATCGACGCCGAGGGCAAGCACGTCGTGGTGCTCGGCGGCGGCGACACCGGCGCCGACTGCATCGGCACCGCACACCGCCAGGGCGCGCTCTCGGTGACCAACCTCGCCATCGGCAAGCAGCCCCCGGCGGAGCGGCCCGAGAACCAGCCCTGGCCCATGTTCCCCAACCTGTTCGAGGTGGCGAGCGCGCACGAGGAGGGCGGCGACCGCAAGTTCCTCGCCTCCACCGTCGAGTTCCTCTCCAACGAGTCGGGCGAGGTGCGGGCCATCCGCGTCGCCGAGACCGAGTACCTCGACGGCCGCCGGGTTCCGAAGGCCGGCACCGAGTACGAGATCCCCGCCGACCTGGTGCTCCTCGCGCTCGGCTTCACCGGAGCGGAGTCGGAGCAGCTCGACGGTCAGCTCGGCACCCGCTTCGAGCGCGGCACCGTCGAGCGCGACGGCGACTACCAGAGCACCGTGCCCGGTGTCTTCGTCGCCGGTGACGCCGGCCGCGGCCAGTCGCTCATCGTCTGGGCGATCGCCGAGGGCCGCGCAGCGGCATCCGCCGTCGACCGCTACCTCGAGGGTTCGACCGAGCTGCCCTTCCCGGTGAAGCCCACCGACCGCGCCATCTCGGTCTGATAGCCTCGCCCCCGACCAACCACCTACAGCCTCCACCCACCACCACATATGCGCCCCGGCGCAGAACTCGGAGCAGTAACCACTGATGAGACGCGCGAAGATCGTCGCAACCCTCGGGCCGGCAACGTCGACCTATGACACCATCAGAGCCATCATCGATGCCGGCGTCGACGTCGCTCGCATGAACCTCAGCCACGGCAGCTACGACGTGCACGAGGCCGTCTACAAGAACGTGCGTCAGGCCGCCGACGACTCCGGCCGCGCCGTCGCCGTGCTGGTCGACCTGCAGGGCCCGAAGATCCGCCTCGGCAAGTTCGAGAACGGCCCCTACGACCTCGCCGAGGGTGACATCTTCAAGATCACCATCGACGACATCATCGGCACCAAGGAGATCTCCTCCACCACCTTCAAGGGCCTGCCCGACGACGTGAAGCCGGGCGACCCGCTGCTCATCGACGACGGCAAGGTGGCGCTGCGGGTGCTCGAGACCGACGGCACCGTCGTCACCACGGTCGTCGAGGTTCCGGGCGCCGTGTCGAACAACAAGGGCATCAACCTGCCCGGTGTCGCCGTGAACGTTCCCGCCATGAGCGAGAAGGACGTCGCCGACCTGCGCTGGGGCCTCAACCTCGGCGCCGACTACATCGCGCTGTCGTTCGTGCGCGACGCGGCCGACGTGGTCGACGTGCACCGCATCATGGACGAAGAGGGGCGCCGCGTTCCCGTCATCGCCAAGATCGAGAAGCCGCAGGCCGTCGACAACCTCGAGGAGATCATCGACGCCTTCGACGGCATCATGGTCGCCCGCGGCGACCTCGGTGTCGAGCTGCCGCTCGAGGCGGTGCCGATCGTGCAGAAGCGCGCCGTCGAGCTCTCCCGCCGCATGGCGAAGCCCGTCATCGTCGCCACCCAGGTGCTCGAGTCGATGATCTCCTCGCCCCGCCCCACCCGCGCCGAGGCCTCCGACTGCGCCAATGCGGTGCTCGACGGCGCCGACGCGGTCATGCTCTCGGGTGAGACCAGCGTGGGCGAGTTCCCCGTCATCACCGTGCAGACCATGGCGCGCATCATCGAGTCGACCGAGGAGCACGGCCTCGAGCGCATCCCCGAGCTCGGCACCAAGCCCCGCACCCAGGGCGGCGCCGTCACGCTCGCCGCCGCCGAGGTGGGCGACTTCGTGGGCGCCAAGTTCCTCTGCGTCTTCACCGAGTCG
This sequence comes from Herbiconiux sp. SALV-R1, assembly GCF_013113715.1. Taxonomy (GTDB): domain Bacteria; phylum Actinomycetota; class Actinomycetes; order Actinomycetales; family Microbacteriaceae; genus Herbiconiux. Next base: position 1,659,929 of record NZ_CP053344.1, on the reverse strand, counting down.
GGCGACTCGGTGCGCCGCATGACGCGCCTGCGCAGCACCATCCCCATCCTCGGGTTCACGCCGCTGCCCGGCATCCGCAACCGCATGTCGCTCAGCTGGGGCGTGCAGTCGTACCTGGTGCCGCGCGTGAAGCACACCGATGAGCTCATGGTGCAGGTCGACGACGTGCTGCTCGGCCTCGGCCGCGCCCAGCTCGGCGACAAGGTCATCGTCATCTCCGGGTCCCCTCCCGGGGTCGCCGGCACCACGAACGACATGCGCGTGCACGTCATCGGCTCGGCCCACAACCCGCTGAAGCCGGAGACCTTCGACACCTGATCGGGCTGACAGGCCCTCCAGGGCCCGATGCTCAGGATTCGGCCAGGATTCGATCAAGACTTGATCGGGTCCTGGCCGATCGCCGTTTTCGGGCGGATGCGCGCTGCTAGATTTCGGATGCGCCTCGACCGCGAGGCCCTGCGACCCGAACGGAAGAACACCACCATGCAGCGCACCAGCCTCGTCCTCCGCACCGTCGGTGCGACCGCCGTCGTCGCCACCGCGCTCGCGCTCTCCGGCTGCTCGACCATCATGCCCCTGTTCGGCATCCAGCCCACCCCCGCGGTGCAGGGAGCCGGAACGAATGCCTCGACCGGCACCACCGGCACCCAGGCGACGGCCACCGACCTCCAGTTCGCCTCCGTCTTCACCGACATGGGCTCGGTGCACCCCACCGTCGACATCGCCGACCAGCTGCAGCTGAAGATCGACGTCTGGACGGAGCAGAAGACCCACGACTGGACCCCGCTCGCCGACAAGCGCTTCTCCTTCGTCATCGGCGCCTACGACAACCGCGTGCCCGCCGAGGCGACCTTCGACCAGAAGCGCCGGGTGTACATGTCGAACATCACCGTCACCGCGCAGACGACCACCGCATCCGGTGCCGTGCAGACCGCCTACACCCTCAACACCGACCCGCTGAAGGTCACCCTCGACCCCGAGGCGCTGCGCTCGGAGCAGGGGCTCGGCCTGCTGATCACCTCGCCGAAGGGCGGGTTCCAGCTCGAGTCGCAGCAGATCGGGGTGCTCGCCGACGACACCCAGGGCGTGATGCTCGACTTCGCCCTGCAGCTGTCGTACGAGAACTCGCCCGGGTCGAACACGTACACCACGCAGATCGTGCACCAGTACGTGCCGATCGCGATCTTCTCGGAGGTGCCGTCGACGCCCACCCCGGCACCCACGCCGTCGGTGACCCCGACGCCGATCGGCTGACGCCACCGTTCTCGTGCCGGCCGAGCGTTCTGTGCGCGCCCCCACGCGCATCCGCTCGATCGGTACCGGTGGTGGGACTCGAACCCACACGCCCTCACGGACAGCGCATTTTGAGTGCGCCGCGTCTGCCATTCCGCCACACCGGCCTGCTACGAGCGAGGTCAAGAATACCGTAGGGTTGAATCGTGACTGACCAAGAACCAACGACAGCAGTGCCCCGCCGCGTAGTGGTGGCCGAAGACGAATCGCTGATCCGCCTCGACATCGTCGAGATCCTGCGCGACAACGGGTTCGAGGTCGTCGGCGAGGCAGGAGACGGCGAGACCGCCGTGGCCCTCGCCGCGGAGCTGCGTCCCGACCTGGTCATCATGGACGTGAAGATGCCCCAGCTCGACGGCATCTCGGCTGCCGAGCGGCTGTCGAAAGATCACATCGCCCCCGTCGTGCTGCTCACCGCCTTCAGCCAGAAGGAGCTCGTCGAGCGCGCCACCGAGGCCGGCGCACTCGCCTACGTGGTGAAGCCGTTCACGCCCAACGACCTGCTGCCCGCGATCGAGATCGCACTCTCGCGCTACGCCCAGATCATCACCCTCGAGGCCGAGGTCGCCGATCTGGTCGAGCGCTTCGAGACCCGCAAGCTCGTCGACCGCGCCAAGGGCCTGCTCAACGAGAAGATGGGGCTCACGGAGCCCGAGGCCTTCCGCTGGATTCAGAAGGCGTCGATGGATCGCCGGCTCACCATGCACGACGTGGCGCAGGCCATCATCGAGCAGCTGTCGCCGAAGAAGTAGGGTTCAGCTCTTCTCGAAGACCTGGTTCGGCCGTCGGTCCTTGATGATGTTCGTGATGCGAACCGTCGAGAGCCGGCGGCCGTTCTCGTCGTCGACCTCGATCTGATGCGTGGCGAGGCTCTTGCCGAGGTGGATGGCCGTGCAGGTGCCGATCACCCATCCGTTCGTCGCCGAGCCGGAGTGGCTGGCGTTGATCTCGATGCCCATCGCCACCTTCGTGGGGCCGGCGTGGAGGTTCGCCGCGGTCGAGCCGAGGCTCTCGGCGAGCACCACGTAGGCGCCGCCGTGCACCAGGCCGAGCGGCTGCGTGTTGCCCTCGACGGGCATGCGGGCCACCGAGCGCTCGGGGCTGAGCTCGAGGAACTCGATGCCCATCCGCTCGGCGAGAGCGCCGATGCCGCGGTAGCCGAACACCTCCATCACGTCGATCGGGAGGGGTTCGGCTGCGGATGCGGGGGGCTCGGTCTGCTGCGTCATCGGTGCGTGATCCTGTCTGATTTGGCTGTCGGAGGCCGTGTGTAGGCTTGCCGTGTGCCGGACAAAGATCAGCCTACCCTCCTCGTCATCGACGGTCATTCGCTCGCTTTCAGGGCCTTCTACGCCCTGCCGGTCGACAGTTTCTCCACCCGCGACGGGCAGCACACGAACGCCATCCACGGCTTCCTCGCGATGCTCATCAACCTGCTGAAGGCCGAGAAGCCCACGCACCTCGCCGTCGCCTTCGACGTCTCCCGCTTCTCCTTCCGCACCCGCGAGTACGCCGAGTACAAGGGCACCCGCGGCGAGACCCCGCCCGAGTTCATCGGGCAGGTCCCGCTGCTGCAGGAGTGCCTTCACGCCCTCGGCATCGTCACCATCGAGAAAGAAGACTTCGAGGCCGACGACATCCTCGCCACCCTCGCCACGCAGGGGCGGGAGGCGGGCTACCGCGTGCTCGTCGTCTCGGGCGACCGCGACACCATCCAGCTCGTCAACGACGACGTGACGCTGCTCTACCCGTCGCGCCAGGGAGTTTCCGACCTCACGCGTTATGACGAGGCGAAGGTGCTCGACCGGTACGGCATCCGCCCCGAGCAGTACCCCGACATCGCGGCGCTCGTCGGCGAGACCAGCGACAACCTGCCCGGCGTGCCGAAGGTGGGCGAGAAGACGGCGGTGAAGTGGCTGAACCAGTTCGGCTCGCTCGACGCCATCCTCGAGCACCGCGACGAGATCGGCGGAGTGGTGGGCAACAACCTGCGCGAGCACGTCGACGACGTGGTGCGCAACCGCAAACTCAACCGGCTGCTCACCGACGTCGAGCTGCCCGTCGGCCCCGACGACCTCGAGCGGCGCCCGGCCGACGAGCAGCTGGTGCGCGAGGTGTTCGCGCGGCTCGAGTTCCGCACGCTGCTCGACCGGGTGCTGAAGCTCGAGGGCTTCTCGGGCGACTCCGAGGTGGGGGCGGCCGCGGCCACCGCGGCAGCTGCCGCCGCCGAGAACGCGCCGACGCCGGTGACGCTGCTCGACGAAGAGCTCACCGGGTGGCTGGGGCGTCACTCGGCGCCCGCGGGCTCTCTCGGCGACTCGCCGGTCGCCGACGCGGTCGCCGTGCACATCGAGACCATCGACGGGTTCCCGGTGGGCTTCGGCCTCGGCACCCGCAGCGAGACGGTGTTCCTGCCGTGGATTCCGAACAGCCCCGACTACGCGCCGCTCGAGGCCTGGCTCGCGGGGCCGAGCCCGAAGATCCTGTTCGACGCGAAGAAGCAGATCAAGGCGCTGCGCGCGGCGGGCCTCGAGGTGGGAGGGCTCGCCTTCGACCCGGTCATCGCGGCGTGGCTGCTGAAGCCCGACTCCAGCGCCGACCGCTCGCTCGCGCAGCTCGTCGACCGGCACCTGCTCGAGACGCTGCCCACGCCCGACCCGAACCAGCTCGTTCCCGAGAACGACTCCGCCTTCGGGCCCGCCGAAGAGGCGTGGTACGTGTGGCGGGTGGCGCAGTCGCTCTCCGGCGTGCTCGACGAGCGCACCCTGCGCGTGCTCACCGAGATCGAGCTGCCCGTGCTGCTCGTGCTCGCCGAGATGGAGCTCACCGGCGTCACCGTGAGTCACGCCGAGCTCTCGGCGCTGTCGAGCGAGCTCGGCGAGACCGCGGCGTCCATCGCCACCGAGGCCTTCGGCATCATCGGCCGCGAGGTGAACCTCGGTTCGCCCAAGCAGCTGCAGGAGGTGCTGTTCGACCAGCTCGACATGCCCAAGACCCGCGCCACGAAGACGGGCTACTCCACCGACGCCGGGGCCCTGGCCGACCTGCAGGCGTCGAATCCGCATCCGTTCCTCGGGCTGCTGCTGGCGCACCGCGACGCCACGAAGCTGCGGCAGATCATCGAGAGCGTCGACAAGGCGATCGCACCCGACAAGCGGGTGCACACCACCTACGTGCAGACCGGCTCGTCGACGGGGCGCATCTCGTCGACCGACCCGAACCTGCAGAACATCCCGGTGCGCACCGAGGAGAGCCGGCGCATCCGTCAGGCGTTCCAGGTGGGCGAGGGGTACGAGACGCTGCTCACCGCCGACTACTCGCAGATCGAGATGCGCATCATGGCGCACCTCTCGGGTGACCAGGGGCTCATCGACGCCTTCCACTCCGGCGAAGACCTGCACCGCTTCGTCGGTGCGCGCATCTTCTCGGTCGACCCGGCCGACGTCACGCCCATCATGCGCACCAAGGTGAAGGCCATGTCGTACGGGTTGGCCTACGGCCTCTCGGCGTTCGGCCTGTCGAAGCAGTTGCGCATCGAGACGGCCGAGGCGAAGCAGCTCATGTCGGAATACTTCGAACGCTTCGGCGGGGTGCGCGACTACCTGCGCAACGTCGTGGTGCAGGCCAAGGTCGACGGGTACACCGAGACCATCTTCGGCCGCCGCCGCCCCTTCGCGAACCTCAACAGCGCCAACCGCGTGCTGCGCGACAACGACGAGCGCGCGGCGCTGAACGCCCCCATCCAGGGCACCGCCGCCGACATCATCAAGATCGCGATGATCGGCATCGCCGCAGACCTCCGCTCCCGCGACCTGCAGTCGAAGATGCTCCTCCAGGTTCACGACGAACTCGTCTTCGACGTCGCCCCCGGCGAGTGGGACGCCCTCGCCGAGGTCGTCACCACCCGCATGGGCGGCGCCGCCTCCCTCTCCGTCCCCCTCGAAGTGCAAGTCGGCCACGGCCCCAACTGGGACGCCGCCGCCCACTAGCGCGCCGCGCCCCGCGCGGCGCGCCGCGTGCGCCGCGCCCGCCGCGCGCCGCGCAAAACGACGGAGTCTCGGCACGAATCCCTCCCGAGACTCCGTCCTTCTGCGCGGGCGCCCCATTCCTCCGTCGTTTCGCCCCTCACCCCCGCCCAAACTCGATGGACTCTCCCGCCCGCAGCCGCCACCCCCTCCACCCGTTTCAGTGAGGGGCCGGTTTCTCCATCCACTTCGGCCGCCCCATCCCCCTATCCACTTCGGCCCCAATCGACGGAGTCTCGGCGGATATGCCGTCTGAGACTCCGTCGTTCCGCCCGAGCGCCCGGCTCCTCCGTCGTTTCGCCGCTACCCGCGCCCGAACTCGATGGACTCTGCCGCTCGTAGCCGCCATTTCCTCCATCCGTTTCCGTGAGGGGTCGGTTTCTCCATCCACTTCGGCGCCGATAGACGGAGTCTCGGCGGATATGCCGTCTGAGACTCCGTCTTTTGGCCCCGGTGGCGGAATTCTCCGTCGATTCGCCGCCACCCGCGCCCGAACTCGATGGACGCGGCCGCTCTAAGCCGCCATTTCCTCCATCCGTTTTCGTGAGGAGCCGGTTTCTCCATCCACTTCGGGGGCGTGGCGGGCGCGGTGGAGCCGCGCGACGCGCCGCGCCGGGTGGGGCGGGTCAGCGGAAGTCGCGGGAGGTGGTGGGGGCGGTGAGGGAGAGGGGTTCGAAGCGGTCGGCGACGAGGTTGATGACGCCCTCGGCGGAGCGTTCGAGGATGCCGCGCACGATGAGGGCGGGTGCGTCCCGCGCGATCCGGCGGTATCGCTTCCAGACCCCGACACCGCAAATGACGTTGAGCAGCCCCGACTCGTCTTCGATGTTGAGGAAGGTGATGCCGCTCGCCGTCGCCGGGCGCTGCCGGTGTGTCACCACCCCGCCCACCTCGATGCGTCGCCCCGACTCGGTGGCGGCGAGATCGGCGACCGAGAGGGCACCCCGACCGCGCAGCTCCTCCCGCACGTGCGCGAGCGGATGATCATCGGGCGAGATCCCGGTCGCCCAGAGGTCGTACACCACCTGTTCCTCGGCCGAGAGCATCGGTAGCAGGGGCGGCTGCACCGACACGAAGGTCCCCTCGAGGTACTCCGCCTTCTCCTGGGCGGCGTTGCCGGCCTCCCAGAGCGCCTCGCGCTTCGTGAGCCCGAGCGACTCGAAGGCCCCGGCCGTGGCGAGCGCCTCGAGCTGACCGGTGTCGAGCCCCACGCGGCGCACCAGATCGCTCATGCTGAGATAGGGCCCGTTCTCGGCGCGCTCGGCGACGATGCGCTCGGCGACCCCCTTGCCGATGGAGTGCACCTCGGCGAGCCCGAGTCGCACCGCGAGCTTGCCGTCGCGGCGATGCAGCTCCGAGAGGTCGGGCGCCGACCGGTCGAAGTCGGGCGGCACCGGGGGAGACGGATGCACGCAACCGTCGAGCCCGGTCTCCTCCACCAGGCTCCCGGGCGGTGAGGCCAGCAGCAGCGGCTCGAGCCCGGCCAGCACCCCCGAGCGCTGGATGTCGGGGCGCCGCACCTCCACACCGTGCCGACGCGCATCCGCCGTCAGTGTCTGCGGAGAGTAGAAGCCCATCGGCTGGGCGCGGAGCAGGGCAGCGAGGAAGGCAGCCGGGTAGTGCAGCTTGAACCAGGAGCTCGCGTACACCAGCAGGGCGAAGCTCGTGGAGTGGCTCTCGGCGAAGCCGAAGTTCGCGAAGGCCTCGATCTTCTTGTAGATGATGTCGGCGTCGTCGCCGGTGATGCCGTTGCCGGCCATGCCCGCGTAGAGCTTCTCGCGCAGGCTCGAGATCTTCTCGAGCCCCCGCTTGGAACCCATCGCCCGGCGCAGCAGATCGGCGTCTTCGGCCGAGCAGTCGCCGACGGCCATGGCCATCTGCATCAGCTGCTCCTGGAACAGCGGCACCCCGAGAGTGCGCTCCAGCACCGGTTCGAGCTTCGGATGCAGGTAGGTGATCTTCTCGAAGCCGAGCTTGCGTCTGATGTACGGATGCACGGCCCCGCCCTGGATGGGCCCCGGCCTGATGAGGGCGATCTCCACCACGAGGTCGTAGAACGTGCGGGGCTGGAGGCGGGGGAGTGTTCCCATCTGCGCCCGACTCTCAACCTGGAACACGCCGATCGAGTCGGCACGGCACAGCATGTCGTAGACGGCCTCCTCCTCCTTGGGGATGGAGTCGAGGTTCCACTCGCGGTCCGTCGACTCCTGCACCAGGTCGATCGTGTACTGCAGGGCGGAGAGCATGCCGAGCCCCAGCAGGTCGAACTTCACGAGGCCCATCCAGGCGCAGTCGTCTTTGTCCCACTGCAGCACCGTGCGGTCGGCCATGCGCGCGTTCTCGATGGGGCAGACCTCGCCCACCGGGCGGTCGGTGAGCACCATGCCCCCGGAGTGGATGCCGAGGTGACGCGGGAACTTCAGCAGCTCGGTGGCGAGCTCGATCACCGGGGCGGGGATGTCGTGGTCGTCGCTCTCGACCATCGGCCCCCAGCGCTCGATCTGCTTCGACCAGGCGTCTTGCTGCCCGGGACTGTGGCCGAGGGCCTTGGCCATGTCGCGCACGGCGAACTTCGGGCGGTACTGGATGACGTTCGCCACCTGCGCGGCGTTGCGGCGGCCGTACTTCGTGTAGACGTATTGGATGACCTCCTCGCGCCGTTCGGAGTCGAAGTCGACGTCGATGTCGGGCTCTTCGTCGCGCATGCTCGACAGGAAGCGCTCGAACGGGAGGTCACGCGCGATGGCGTCGACCGCGGTGATGTCGAGGAGGTAGCAGACCGCCGAGTTGGCTGCCGAGCCGCGCCCCTGGCAGAGGATCTTGAGCCGTCGGGCCTCGCGCACGATGTCCCAGACGATGAGGAAGTACCCCGGGAAGTCTTTCTCCTCGATGACCGCGAGCTCCTTCTCGATGCGGCTCCAGTCGTCGGGGGATGCGTTCGGGTACTTGCGCGGCACGGCGTCGAGCACGAGCATGCGCAGGTACGACATCGGGGTGTGCCCCTCGGGCACCTCCTGGCGGGGCAGTCGGGGCTTCGCCATGCGCAGCTCGAAGGAGAGATCGGCAGCCACCTCGACGGTGTGCTCCACGGCGCCCGGGTAGCGGGCGAAGCGGCGAGCCATCTCGGCGCCCGAGCGCAACCGGGCGGTCGGAGCCGCGGGGAGCCAGCCGTCGAGCTCGTCGAGGCTGCGGCGGGCGCGCACGGCGGCGAGTGCCTGCGAGAGCCGGTGCTGCTCCGAGCTGGCGTAGTGCACGTTGCCGGTGGCGACCACGGGCAGCCCGCGTGCCGCGGCCAGTGCGGCAAGCGTGTCGTTGCGCGTGCTGTCGAGCGGATCGCCCCGATCGATCAGCTCGACCAGCACGTTCTCGCGCCCGAACAGGTCGACCAGGCGGTCGACCTCGCGCCCCGCCGCCGCTTCGCCCTCCCGCTCGAGAGCTTGGCGCACCAGCCCTTTGCGGCAGCCGGTGAGCACCGTCCAGCCGCCCTGGGCATGGCCGGCCAGCTCGTCGAGATCGTAGAGCGGCTTGCCTTTCTCGGCGCCCGGGGCCAGTTGCGCCGAGGTGATGGCACCGGCCAGGCGGTGGTACCCCTCCTTGCCGCGGGCCAGGAGCAGGAGGTGCGAGCCCTCCGGGTCGGCGATGCCGTTCTGCGGCTTGCTGAGGTCGAGCGAGAGCTCGGCCCCGAAGATGGTGGCCACGCCGTGCTTCTCCGCGGCCTCGGCGAAACGCACCACGCCGTAGAAGCCGTCGTGATCGGTGAGGGCGAGGGCGTTCAGCCGCAGCCGAGCCGCCTCCTCGACGAGCGACTCGGGCGACGACGCTCCGTCGAGGAAGCTGAAGTTCGAGTGGGCGTGCAGCTCTGCGTAGGGCACGACGGGGGTGTCGGGCTCATCCGGCTCGTCATGGCCCGTCGCGTCGATCAGCGCGGGGTCGTAGGGGGCGCGCTTGGCCGACTGGGTGACGCCGTCGCCCGGGGGCGGCCCGGGCCTGGTGCGGCCCGAGAGGGTGCGCTCCAGCTCCGACCATGAGATGGCGGGGTTGTCGAAGCCCATCTCATCGCCTCCTCTGCGGGGTGCAGGATGCGCGACCGACTGTCAGACGGATGCTGTCAGTCATAGCGCGCCTCCGCCCACCAGAGGTGGTGCTCGAGCGCGAGCAGCCACGCGGTGCCCTCCGCGTCGACCACCTGCATGCGGTCGACCCGGCGGGCGGAGGCGGCGTCCCACCACCGTTCGGCCATCGGCCAGGGCCCGGCCCAGGCCGCGACGGGGCGCAGGTCTCGGTGGGAGACCGATGCGGCGAACCGCGCGGGCTCGCCGAGCAGCTCCCCGCTGTCGTCGATGTCGACCACCGCGCCGTCGTGGGTGACCAGAAGGATCTGCCTCCGCACCTCGAACACCGTCGTCGGAAGGGGTGGAGGCAGACTGCCCGGCCATGGGGGCTTCTCGCCCTGCTCCGCCGTCGACGACCCGCTCCCCGCACGACTCCTGGAGCGACGCGCGCTCCCGCTCGCGACGCTCGTCGAGCGTCGCGGCGCGAGGCTGTCTCCCCAGGGCACCAGTTTCTGCCGCTCCCGGGGTGAACGGCCATCGCCGATGGTCGCCGTGAGAACCCCCTCGTGCCCCACGATGCTCTGCACGCGGGAGAGCCCGTGATGGATGCGCTCCTCCGAACCGGAGCCCCACAGACCGGTCTCATGGGCCGAGCTGTCGTCGACAGTCTCGGCCACCAGCCGCACCCGGTTCACCGGTGCCGAGAGCACGCTCTCGATCGTGCTGCCGCCCTGCAGCTGCCACCGCACGCGGTCGACGACATCGGCGGCGCTGAACCAGCGCGGGTGCAGCCAACTGCGCTCGCGGGTCTCTCCACGTTCGGTCTCGAGCTGCACCACCAGCTCGGTGCAGACCAGACGTGCCGCGGCGAGCTCGTCGACGAAACGATCGGCCTCCGCCCTGATGCTGAAGGTGATCTGGTCGATGCGTTCGAGCGGCGGCTCGAACAGGCTCACGCTCTCCCTCACCTCGGGTGGCACCCGCGGAACCACGAGACGCGGATCGGCGCCCCCCGCCTTGGCGTGGGCCCGCGCCCCCGGCTCGCCGAAGCGCGCCCGCACGTCGTCGGCGGGGAGGGCGGCGAAGTCGCCCAGGGTGCGGATGCCGAGCCGCCAGAGCAGCAGCTGCAGCTCTTCTTCGTGCAGGGCGTGCAGCGGCAGCCCGGCGAGGAAGCGGGGCGAGGCGCCCTCGGGCACGATGCGGATGAGGTCGACCCCGGGCAGGCGGGCCGCCTGCTCGGCGGCGAACAGCCCGTCGGCGACGCCCACCCGGGCGTCGGTGACACCCAGCTCGGCGAAGCGTTCGAGGAACGCCAGTGCTGCAGGATGCTCGCCACCGTAGAAGCGTCGCGGCCCGCGCGCCCTCAGGGCGCAGCTGCCCGCCCTCATCACCTGCACCTGAGGGCTCATGTCTTCGAGCGCGGCGATGAACGGCTCGAACGCCCGGTTGATCTGCACCGGGTCGAGCGGGAGGTCGCGCAGCCCCGTGCACCGGGACTGGGCCTCCCGCAGCCGCAGCCCCCGGCGCACCCCCTCGCTCCTCGCCGACTCTGAGCAGGCGTAGACGAGCCCTTTGTCGATGACGGCGATGCGCTCGTCGATCGGGAGACCGTGTGCGGCGGCCGTGGCCACGACGGGCCAGTCGGGGCACCACACCACCATCGTTCTGAACCCGTTCATCCCGCGAGCTCCTCCACGGCGCGGGGCCACCGCCGCGCGCGCTCGTCTCCCGCACGGCGGGTCTCGCGCGGTTCGGGCGCGACCTCGCCGGGCACGCCGTGCACCGACCGGAACAGCTCCTCGCCGTCGGGGAGCCACAACCGGCCGCGCCGGGGCCGACCCGTGCGCGCGGTGACGGTGACCATCGCCTGGCGCGCGGCGAGATAGCCGTGCCCCGCGCCGATGCCCGACCAGCTGCTCTCGCTGAGCCGCAGCACGGCCTCGCTCTGCGGCCAACTGCCCAGCACGACGAGCACGCACTCGCGCTGCCTGATGCGCGCCTGGAGCCGTGACACCGTCGCGTCGGAGACCCGCCCCGGCACCCGGGTGACCACCACCCCCACCACGTCGGCCATCGCGGCCGTGGCGGCCAGCCACTCCTCTCCCGGATCGGGCACGAGCGCGAGCCGCTCGAGGTCGATGCCGAAGCGCGAGGCCGCCTCGATGCCGAAGTCGGGCATACCGACCACACCGCACCACAGACCGTCGGCCGAGGGGCCCGCCATGAGCGCCATGACGAGGGCCGTCGACTGCTCGACGGAATAGGCGGCGCCGACGCGGAGCGACCCTCCCGGGAGGAGCCCGGCGAGGGCGGGGTGCGTGCGCACGGCCCTGGTGTCGAGCCGGGTGCTCTGCATATCCCGGATGCGCGACTGCAGCCGAGCGATCTCCTCGCCCGCCGTGGCGGGGGAGGAGAGAGCGAGTGCTGCGTCGGCCATGCCCTCATATTCGAACATATGTTCGAGGAAGTCAATTGCGGTCGAAGCCCTGTGGAAAGCTCTCCACAGGCTGCCATCGACCACTGACACGATGTCGGTGCGGTGTCGTAGGGTCGGTCACATGAGCAGCCCCGCCGAACGCCCCCAGACCGAGATCGACCGCATCGCCGAGCGCTGGGTCGACACCCTCGTCGACCTCCAGCCGGTGATCGGCACCTACATCGGGCGCACCGAGGCGAACGACCGCTACGGCGACCTCTCGCCCGAGGGGCACGAGCGGGAGGTCGCCGCCGTCTCCTCCACCCTCGCCGAGCTGGCACGGGCCGAGGCCGTCGACGCCGTCGACGAGGTCACCAAGACCGACCTCTCCGCTGAGCTGCGACTCACCATGGCGAGCTCCGACGCCCGGCTTCACCTGCGCGACCTCAACGTCATCGACTCGCCCAGCCAGCACATCCGCGAGGTCTTCGACCTCATGCCCACCGGCACGGTCGACGACTGGGCCGTCGTGGCCAGGCGGCTGGGCGCGGTGGAGGAGGCGGTCGACGGCTACATCGTCACGCTGCGGGAGGGCATGCGCAAGGGCGTCACCCCGGCCAGGCGCCAGGTCGCCGAGGTGCTCGCCCAGGTGCGCAAGAACTCCGGCCCCGACAACTTCTTCAGCACCCTCGTCGCCGGGGCCGCCCCCACCGAGGGCGAGCTGCCCGCGTCGCTCAGAGCCGATCTCGAGCGCGCGGCGGGCACCGCCTCGGAGTCGTACTCCAAGCTCGCCCAGTTCCTCGAGAACGAGCTCGCGCCCGCCGCCACCCTCGACGACGCCGTCGGCCGCGAGCTCTACGCCCTGCAGTCGCGGCGCTTCCTCGGCGCCACCATCGACCTCGACGAGACCTACGAGTGGGGCATCGAGGAGCTCGGCCGCATGGTGCGCGAGCAGGAGGCGATCGCCGAGGAGATCCTCCCCGGCGCCTCCGTGGCCGAGGCCATCGCCCACCTCGACGGCGACCAGAGCCGCAAGCTCCACGGCACCGCGGCCCTCAAGGCCTGGATGCAGGAGACCAGCGACCGCGCCGTGGCCGAGCTCGGGGCCACCCACTTCGACATCCCCGCCGAGATCCGCACCCTCGAGTGCATGATCGCCCCCACCACCGAGGGCGGCATCTACTACACCGGCCCCACCGACGACTTCTCGCGCCCCGGCCGCATGTGGTGGTCGGTTCCCGAGGGCGTCACCGAGTTCGACACCTGGCGCGAGCTCACCACCGTCTACCACGAGGGCGTTCCCGGCCATCACCTGCAGATCGGCCAGGCCGTCTACAACCGGGCGACGCTCAACACCTGGCGGCGCCAGCTCGCCGGCACCAGCGGCCACGCCGAGGGCTGGGCGCTCTACGCCGAACGCCTCATGGAGGAGCTCGGGTACCTCGACGACCCCGCCGACCGTCTCGGCATGCTCGACGGCCAGCGCATGCGCGCTGCCCGCGTGGTGCTCGACATCGGCGTGCACCTCGGCAAGCCGCGCCTCGACGGCTCCGGGGTGTGGGATGCGGAGTACGCTCTCGCCTTCATGCGCCAGAACGTGAATATGGACGACGCCTTCATCCGTTTCGAGGTGAACCGCTACCTCGGCTGGCCCGGTCAGGCCCCCAGCTACAAGGTCGGCCAGCGCATCTGGGAGCAGATCCGCGACGAGACCCGCGCCCGCGACAAGGAGGCCTTCTCCTCGAAGGAGTTCCACCGCCGCGCCCTCGACCTCGGTGGCGTCGGCCTCGACACCCTCCGCTCCACCCTCCTGGCCTGACTCACCCACATCCCGGCGTCCGATCCCGCTCCCCACCCGCCTCCGCTAGCGTCGACTCATGGCTCCCGCACCTCGATCACCGTACGAGCTCACCGTCGGATCGGCGCTCGACGACCTGCACCCCGTGCTGCGACGGTACGTGTCCGCCGTTCCCGAGGGGCAGCGCGGCTACGGCAACGGCGTGTTCGAGGTGGTGGGCAGCCCGCGTCGCTGGCTGCGCCCCGCCCTCAGGATGCTCGCGGCCCAGAACATCGTCTTCCCGGTCTGGGAGAAGAATGTGCCCTTCACCGTCGTGAACGCGCCGCTCGTCGACCGCGACGGGCGCACCGCCGTTCTCGCCGTGCGGCGCTTCCACCTCGGCTCGGGTCCCGCCACCATGATCGACGCCATCACCGCCGAGAACCCCGGCCCCGACGGGCTGGTCGACCACCTGGGCACCGACCGTCTGCTGCGGGTGCGCCTCTCGGCGAGGGTGGTGCGCGGGGAGCTGCATCTGCAGTCCACCAGGCTCGAGGTGCGGCTCGGCTCGCACTTCTTCAAGGTGCCTGCCCTCCTCGCTCCCCAGGTGACCGTGGTCGACCGCTACGACGACACCGCCGACGGCGGCGAGGGGGCGCAGCGCGTGACCGTGCGGGTCGACGCCCCCGTCCTCGGCCGCCTCTACGAGTACACCGGCACCTTCCACTACGAGCTCCGACCCGAGACGAGAGCGGCGCAGAACACCGAAGACGCAACGGATGCTCGCAACCTGACCGACGGACCGCACGCGTGAACGCACCCCGCCCTGGCCCCCGCCGCGTCGTGCTCGCCGGCGCCTCGGGCTTCATCGGCACCCGCATCGCGGCCGCCTACCGCGACGAGGGAGCGGAGGTCGCGCTCCTCGGCCGCGACGGTCCCGACGCCCGCTGGGGCGATCCCCGGGCCTTCGCCGGCCTCGTCGACGGTGCCGACCTGCTCATCAATATGGCGGGCAAGAGCGTCGACTGCCGGTACTCCGCGGCGAACCGTGCCGAGATCTTCCGCTCGCGCCTCGACACCACCCGTGCCCTGCACCAGGCGGTGGCGCAGGCGGAGAACCCGCCCCGCCTCTGGGTGAACGCCTCCACCGCCACCATCTACCGCCATGCCGACGACCGCCCGATGACAGAGTCGGAGGGTGAGATCGGCGAGGGCTTCTCGGTGAACGTGGCCACCAGCTGGGAGGAGGAGTTCTTCCGCGGCAGTCTCCCCGGCACCCGGCGGGTGGCGTTGCGCATGGCGATCGTGCTCGGCGACGGCAGCGCGCTCGCGCCGATCCGCACCCTCGCCCGCTTCGGCCTCGGCGGCCCCCAGTTCGACGGCCGCTGGCTGGCCACGCGCGAGCGCCTCGCGGCCGGCACCTACCACCGCTACCGGCCGCGCTCGCGCGGCGGTCGGCAGCGCTTCAGCTGGATCCACCTCGACGACGTGATCGGCATCATCCGTTTCCTCGACGATCACCCCGAACTCGAGGGCCCGGTGAACGCCGCCGCGCCGAACCCCACCGACAACCGCACCTTCATGGCCTCGGTGCGACGAGCGGTCGGCGCCCGCTTCGGCCTCCCCACCTGGCGCTGGATGCTCGAGCTCGGCTCGGCGGTCATCCGCACCGAGACCGAACTGGTGCTGAAGAGCCGCTGGGTCGTGCCCGAACGCCTCCAGTCCGCGGGCTACACCTTCCTCCACCCCCACCACGACGAGGCCCTCGCGGCGATCATCGGCAGTCCGTCACGGTCGGGAACCCGTGGCTCGAGGTAAGGCTGGTGCGCCCAGCGCCTGCGCGCAAGAATGATGCATCCGGGGAGGGGAAGGCGATGACGACGGCACAGACAACCCACGACCCAGATCGGTTCGTCTGCGAGGAACGGGTCGTCGCAGAACTTGCGGCCGACCGGGGGGTCATTCTCGTGGGTGAACGCGGTTCGGGGCGCACACACCTGATGCGACGGGTCATCCAGCGACTCGACGACAAGACGCGGCGGCGGCTCTGGGTCGGAGACGATGTCGACCGGTTGATGCCCGCTCAGGCAGAGAAGCTCGTCGAGGCAGTCAAAGCCGGATCGGTTCTGCCACTCCTGGCGGCGCGGACTCGCACCGTCTATCCGGTGGTCGACGAACTCCGGCGCGCGGGCGCCGTGACCAGGGTCGAACTCCCGGCTCTCGACGGGGCTGCAACACTTCAGGTGGCGGAAAGGTTCGTCGGTGGGGTCATCGACGATTCCGCGGTACCAGCATTCGTTCCGCAACGCGGCGGCGGAGACCTCGTCATACTCAGGGAGGCGCTGCGTGAGGCACGCTCCTCGGGAGCGCTCGTCTCCGACGGCGACGGCTGGCGGCTGGCCCAGGGCATGCCTCGGTATGAGGAACTCCGTGCAGTCATCATGCAGCGGAGTGCCATCATCGCCATGGGCACAGATGTGGAGCAGACGCTCGATCTCATCTGCCTCGCTCCCGGGCTCGGCGTCGACCGGCTGCGGAGCAGTTCCGCCGCCGTGTCCGACGGGGAGCCTGTCTCTGCTCACTTTCTCGAACAGCTCGAGTCCGAGGGCGTGATCGAGGTACGAGACGATGACGGTGAGCTCCGACTGAGAATGCGCGATCCGGTGGTCGAGCTGCTCCTTCCTCAGACTCTTGGCCGGCTGCGTCACCGACGTCTGTGCGAGGCCCTCGTCGACACCTTGGCGGTACAGCCCTCCGAGGCGCTCGGATCGGTCGAACTCGTCACGCTCGCGAGGCTGTCGTTGGTGATGGGACGGCCCGTGGATCCGGTTGCGCTCACGGCAGCAGCGGAACTGGCCCTCCGAACGTCCCGAACGGAATTGGCCCACGGACTCGCCTCCCTGGCCCTTGCCCACGGCGCCGGGAGCGCCGCCGAGTTGATTCTGACGTCTGCCGAGTCGCAACTCGGTCGCTGGACCGATGCGTTGGCGCGGGTGCAGGCACTCGAGATCGACGAGTTGGAGGTGTCTCAACTGCGCGCCCGGGAGGAGCTGTTCCGTTTGATCTCCGATCGCCTCGACGGCGCGAACCCGCATTGGGGCCTCGTCGAGAAGACCGATAGCCAAGCGTCCGAGCAGAACCCGGTGTCGCCCGTGCAGCTGAACACCATGGCCTTGTCGGACGAAGCATCGTCCGCGCCTGCCCGGCCTGCAGGCGTGGCGGAAGCAGCTGCAGTGCTGGAGGGGGAAAGGCTCGCGATCTCCGCCGCCATGGCGACACTGCGAGGCCAGCTGACGACGGCGCTGTCCCTTGCCGACGAGGCGGAACAGGTGTTGCTCTCCGCCAACGCGGATCCGTTCCGAGCACGTTTCGAGCGCATCTTCGCGAGCGCCTACGATCTGCCGCTGGACACGACGATCTCGCGCGCCACTGCTCTCGCCGCTGAAGCGGGGGCACGTGGACACGGGGGCCAACAATCGCTGGCCGAGTGGATGGCGGGAATCGTCACCTTCTCGTCCGGACGCTCGGCGGCCGCGGTCGTGCTGCTGCGTCGCGCCCTGACCGAGCTGGCCAGACACGGGCATGTGGAGACGGGTCTCCTGGCTAGAGCCGGTCTGTGCATGGCACTCGCCGCCGCAGGCCGGCCCGACGAGGCTGCTGCTACGCTCGCGCCACTGGAGCTCGTGTCTCAGGGCCAACCCTTCCTCGAGGGCTGGACGAAACAAGCTCAGGCGTGGATCGAAGCGTCGTCGGGAAGACGCGAGGCGGCCGCAACGATGTTTCGCGCGGCGGCAGAGGCCCATCGTGAAGACGGGCTGTTCCTGTCGAGCATCGTCGCGTCGGTGGAGGCAGTGCGGGCCGGGGCGGGTGCGGAAGCACTCGAAGGTGTCGACACCCTCGCACCCCTCGTGGAGGGCCGTTGCATCGACGTGGCACTTCAGTTCGCGCGCGCCATGGCAGCTCTGCTCGAACCCGGTGTCGACACGTCCGACCCCGATGGAGTCGCACGGGCTCTCGCTCTCGAGTCCGCTGGCGAAGCATCGGCCACGATCGGGCTTCATGCCTACGCCGCCGAAGCGTACTCTCGCGCATCCCGGCTGCATGCAGCCGCTGCTCGCTCCCGGGATGCGTCGTCGGCCGCCCGCCGTGCAGATGAGGCCATCCGTCTGTGCGACACGCCGGCCCAGCTCTTCCTCTCCGAAGTCGTCACCAGCCCCTTGTCGTCGAGGGAACTCGAAGTCGCACGGCTCGCCTCGACCGGGATGTCCAACAGGGAAGTGGCAGATGTGCTCGTGCTGTCCATCCGTACTGTCGAGACACACATGCTGCGGATCTTCCGCAAACTCGGCATCCGGAGTCGCAGCGAGCTGTCGTCGTCGTTGACCGCGGCGACGGGAGCGCCGGCTCCGCTCGCCGAGGCCGGAATAGGGAGGTGCACGACGACGTTGCACCACACCGAGCACAAAAGCTAGACTTGAGCGTCACTTCTGTGACTTCCATCCGCCCGCCTGTCGCGGAAAAACCAGAAAGATCATCGCGCCAGGCCCGAACCATGTCCATAACGGAGCACCCACTACATGACAATCGCAACGACCGACAAGGCAACCAAGCAGGTCGCCATCAATGACATCGGATCTGCTGAAGACTTCCTCGCCGCGGTCGAAAAGACTCTGAAATTCTTCAACGACGGAGACCTCATCGAAGGCACCGTGGTGAAGATCGACCGCGACGAGGTCCTCCTCGACGTCGGTTACAAGACGGAGGGCGTCATCCCTTCGCGTGAGCTTTCCATCAAGCACGACGTCGACCCGAGCGAAGTTGTTCAGGTCGGCGACAGTGTCGAGGCCCTCGTTCTCCAGAAGGAGGACAAGGAAGGCCGTCTCATCCTGTCGAAGAAGCGCGCCCAGTACGAGCGCGCCTGGGGCGACGTCGAGAAGATCAAGGACGCCGACGGCGTGGTGACCGGTTCGGTCATCGAGGTCGTCAAGGGTGGCCTCATCGTCGACATCGGCCTCCGCGGCTTCCTCCCGGCCTCGCTCATCGAGCTCCGCCGCGTTCGCGACCTCACCCCGTACCTGGGCCAGGAGATCGAGGCGAAGATCCTCGAGCTCGACAAGAACCGCAACAACGTGGTCCTGTCGCGCCGCGCTCTGCTCGAGCAGACCCAGTCGGAGAGCCGCACCACCTTCCTCAACAACCTCCAGAAGGGGCAGGTCCGCAAGGGCGTCGTCTCGTCGATCGTCAACTTCGGTGCGTTCGTCGACCTGGGCGGCGTCGACGGTCTCGTCCACGTCTCCGAGCTCTCCTGGAAGCACATCGAGCACGCCTCCGAGGTCGTCGAGGTGGGCCAGGAGGTCACCGTCGAGATCCTCGAGGTCGACCTCGACCGCGAGCGCGTGTCGCTCTCGCTCAAGGCCACCCAGGAAGACCCGTGGCAGGTGTTCGCCCGTACCCACGCCATCGGCCAGGTCGCACCCGGAAAGGTCACCAAGCTGGTGCCGTTCGGTGCGTTCGTGCGCGTCGCCGAGGGCATCGAGGGTCTGGTGCACATCTCCGAGCTCTCGGGCAAGCACGTCGAGCTGGCCGAGCAGGTCGTCTCGGTGGGCGACGAGGTGTTCGTCAAGGTCATCGACATCGACCTCGAGCGTCGCCGCATCTCGCTGAGCCTCAAGCAGGCCAACGAGGGCGTCGACCCCGAGGGCACCGAGTTCGACCCCGCCCTCTACGGCATGCTCACCGAGTACGACGAGCAGGGCAACTACAAGTTCCCGGAGGGCTTCGACCCCGAGACGAACGAGTGGAAAGAGGGCTTCGACGCTCAGCGCGAGAAGTGGGAGCAGGAGTACGCCGAGGCCCAGGCTCGCTGGGAGGCCCACAAGAAGCAGGTCGCGGCGTCCAACGCCGAGGCCCTGGCGAGCGACATCCCCTCGGGTTCCTCCTCGTTCTCGAGCGAGTCGACCGGCGCCGGCACCCTCGCCGACGACGAGACCCTCGCCGCTCTGCGCGAGAAGCTCAGCTCGAACAACTGAGTCGCGGAGCGTCAGCTCCCGCATCAGCACCACGGATGGCCGTCCCCTCGGGGGCGGCCATCCGCCGTTTCCGGCGACGGAGCCTCGACAGCACCCCAGTAGCATGAGACCGTGAACGTCATCGGCCTCACCGGGGGCATCGCCGCCGGCAAATCGACAGTGGCGAAGCGGTTCGCCGACCACGGCGCCATCGTCATCGACGCCGACAAGCTCGCCCGCGAGGCGGTGGAGCCCGGCACCCCGGGTCTCGCGGCGATCGCCGACCGGTTCGGCGCATCCGTCATCGCCGCCGACGGCACCCTCGACCGCGCGGCGCTCGGCGCCATCGTCTTCTCCGACGACGCCGCACGACTCGACCTCAACGGCATCACCCACCCCGCCGTCGCGCAGCTGCTGAAGGAGCGCCTCGCCGAGATCGCGGAGCGCGACCCGGATGCGGTGGTCGTCTACGACGTCCCCCTCCTCGCCGAGACGGGCGGCCGCCGCGACGGCCAGTTCGGCCTCATCGTGGTCGTCGAGGCCCCCGCCGAACAACGCATCGCCCGCCTCGTCGAGCTGCGAGGCATGTCACCCGAGGAAGCCGCGCGCCGGGTGGGGTCGCAGGCCTCCGATGCCGATCGGCGCGCGCTCGCCGACATCGTGATCGACTCCGGCGGGACGCTCGCCGAGACGCTGCAACAGGTCGACGAGGCCTGGCCGACCCTGCTCGCGCACGCGACGAAGGGCTGACCCGTGCCGACCATCGACCTCAACGCCGACCTCGGCGAGTCGTACGGCGCCTGGACGCTCGGCGACGACGAGGCCATGCTCGACGTCGTCTCGAGCGCGAACGTCGCCTGCGGCTTCCACGCTGGAGACCCGACGGGGCTGCTCGCCACCCTCCGCCTCGCCGCGGCCCGACGGGTCGTCGTGGGGGCGCAGGTGTCGTACCCCGACCTGCGCGGCTTCGGCCGGCGCGACCTCGACCTCCCCGCCGACGACCTCTTCGCCGACGTCGTCTACCAGATCGGCGCCCTGCAGGGGCTCGCCGCCTCCGCAGGAACCCGCGTCTCCTACGTCAAACCGCACGGCGCGCTCTACAACCGCATCGTCCACGACGAGCTCCAGGCGGGAGCCGTCGTCGACGCCCTCGTGAGCCTCGACCCCTCGCTCGCGCTCGTCGGCCTGCCCGACTCCGAGGTGTCACGCCAGGCCGAGGCCGAGGGCCTCCGTTTCGTGCCGGAAGCCTTCGCCGACCGCGCCTACCGCTCCGACGGCACGCTCGTCTCACGCCGCGAGCCGGGTGCCGTGCTGCACGACCCCGCCGAGATCGCCGAGCGGATGCGCAGGCTCGCCCTCGAAGGCGTCGTCACCTCCATCGACGGCCACGACATCGCCCTCAGTGCCGAGACCATCTGCGTGCACGGCGACACCCCCGGTGCCGTCGCCATCGCCCGCACCGTGCGCGCCGGCCTCGAGGAATCGGGGCTCACGATCGGCTCCTTCGTGGCGTGATGGGCGCACTCGCGGGCCCTGACGTGCGGCGGGTGGGGGAGTCGGCACTGCTCGTCGAGTTCGCCGACTCCGTGCAGACGCTGCAGGGGTATCGGATGCTGCGGGCCTCGTCGGGAGAGGAACTCGCGCGTCTCGGCGTGGTCGAGCTGGTTCCCGCGGCGCGGACCGTTCTCGTGGTGATCGACTCAAGGCAGGTCGGCCTCAACGCCACGGAGGCCTGGGTGAGGTCGACGATCACCGCACCACCGTCCATTTCCACCGCGACGATAGCGGCCGACGCCGACGCCCGCCGACCGCACGACGATGCGGTGGAGCTCGCCGTGCACTACGACGGCCCCGACCTCGGAGCGGTCGCCGAGCTCCTCGACGTCTCCGTCGACGAAGTCATCGACCTCCACACCGGGGGCGCGTGGACGTCGGCGTTCATCGGCTTCGCCCCGGGATTCGCGTACCTCACCGCATCCGACTCCCGTCTCGACGTGCCGCGCCGCAGCACACCGCGCGCCGCCGTGCCCGCCGGGTCGGTCGCCCTCGCCGCGGGCTACTGCGGCGTCTACCCGGGGCGATCGCCAGGCGGCTGGCAGATCATCGGCCACACGGATGCGGCCCTGTGGAATCCGGATGCCGCTCAGCCCGCGCTTCTCGCGCCGGGCACGACCGTGAGATTCTTCCGTGCGGAGTGAGGCGGCGCTCGAGGTGCTGGCCACCGGCCCGCTCGCGCTCGTGCAGGATCGCGGTCGGCCCGGCCACGCCCACCTCGGCGTCACGGGGTCGGGCGCGGCGGATCGAGCGGCGGCCGCGGCGGCGAACCGGCTCGTCGGAAATCGGTCCGACGCCGCCGTGATCGAGACGACGTTCGGCGATCTCAGCATCAGGGTGACGAGAACCGCCCTCCTCGCCACGGCCGGCGCTGCGGGGCTGGTGCTCGTCGAGCCGGTCCCGACGGCAGCGACGGCTGGAGGTCGCCCACGCGTGCCGGTGCAGCATCCGGTCGGGTGGTCGTTCACGGCGTTCGCGGGCGACGTGGTCACGGTGCTGCCGCCGGAGCGGGGCCTCCGCAGCTATCTCGCGGTGCGCGGCGGGGTCGCCGTCGAACGCGTGCTCGGAAGCCGATCGGCGGATGTGCTGAGCGGCCTCGGCCCGGCACCACTCGCAGCGGGGGACAGGCTGCCGCTCGGCGACGAGTACGGCGCCTGGCCGGCTGCCGAGTTCATTCCGCCCGTCCTCGTGCGGGACGGCCCGTCGAGCACGCCCCTGCGGATCGCCCGTGGGCCGCGTGACGACTGGTTCGGTGACGAGGGGTGGCGATGTCTGCTCGAGCAGCCGTGGACCGTCGGGGCGGAGTCGAATCGCGTCGGGGTGCGGCTCGCCGGTGGGCGTCCGATCGAACGGCTGCCCCGGTGGCGCGACGTCGAGCTGGCGAGCGAGGGGATGGTCGCGGGTGCGGTGCAGGTGCCGCCGGGAGGTGAGCTCGTCGTGTTCGGTCGCGATCATCCGGTGACCGGAGGGTACCCCGTCATCGGCGTGATCGACGAGCCGTCGCTCGACCTGATCGCCCAGCTCAGACCGGGCGATCAGGTGCGGTTCGGCGATCAGCCGAAGAGCATCGCCGCCTCTTTGTACCGGCGCTGAGGCACGGTCTTGAGGCGGCCGAGCGCCTCCTCGAAGCCGACGGTGACGATGTCGGTGCCGCGCAGCGCGACCATCTGGCCCCACTCCTTCGCCTCGACGATGTCGCTCGCGGCCATGCCGAGTCGCGTCGCGAGCACCCGGTCGTAGGCGGTGGGAACGCCGCCGCGCTGGATGTGGCCGAGCGTGGTGGCGCGGGTCTCGATGCCCGTCATGTCTTCGATGATGGGGGCGAGACGCTCGCCGATGCCGCCCAGGCGCGGGCGGCCGAAGGCGTCGAGGCCGCGCTCGGAGTGCGCGTCGTCTTCGTGATCGGGCTTGAAGCCCTCGGCCACCACGACGAGCGGGGCGCGGCCGCGGTCGGCGGCGCTCTTCACCCAGGCGGCGACCTGCTCCATGCTGGTCTTCTGCTCGGGGATGAGGATGGCGTGGGCGCCGGCCGCCATGCCGGAGTGCAGGGCGATCCAGCCGACGTGCCGGCCCATCACCTCGGCGACCATGCAGCGGCTGTGCGAGTCGCCGGTGGTGCGCAGGCGGTCCATCGCCTCGGTGGCGATCTCGACCGCGGTGTCGAAGCCGAAGGTGTAGTCGGTGGCGTCGAGGTCGTTGTCGACGGTCTTCGGAACACCCACGATCTTGAGCCCAGCATCCGTCAACCGCTTCGCGGCGGCGAGCGTGCCCTCACCGCCGATGGCGATGATGGCGTCGATGCCGAGGGCGTCGAGGGTCTCCTGGATGCGCTCGGGGCCGCCGTTGCCCTCGAACGGGTTGGTGCGGGAGGTGCCGAGGATGGTGCCGCCCTGCTTCGCGATGCCGCGCACGTCGCTGCGCTCGAGCGGGGAGATGTCGCCGTTCACGACGCCGCGCCAGCCGTCTTTGAAGCCGACGAACTCCTGGCCGTTGATCTCGGTGCCCTTGAGCACGGCTCCGCGGATGACCGCGTTCAGCCCGGGGCAGTCGCCGCCGGAGGTGAGGATGCCGATTCGCATGGTGATGCCTGCCTCGATGTGGTGGATGAGGTTGGGAGCCCGCGCGCTGCCGGGTGCGGGCGGGCGCTCACGCTGTGAGCGAGCACCGACGCTGGTGTCGGTGGTCCTCCCTAAACTTAATGCATGGAACCCACCCGCTCCGTGCACCCCTTCGAGGTCGTCAGTGAATACCAGCCGAGCGGCGACCAGCCGGCCGCCATCGCCGAGCTGGCGGGCCGCATCAACGCGGGTGAGACCGACGTGGTGCTGCTCGGCGCCACCGGTACGGGAAAGTCGGCGACCACGGCCTGGCTCATCGAGCAGGTGCAGCGGCCCACGCTCGTGCTCGCGCACAACAAGACCCTGGCGGCGCAGCTCGCGAACGAGTTCCGCGAGCTCATGCCGAACAACGCGGTCGAGTACTTCGTGTCGTACTACGACTACTACCAGCCCGAGGCCTACGTGCCGCAGACCGACACCTTCATCGAGAAAGACTCCTCGATCAACGCCGAGGTCGAGCGCCTGCGCCACTCCACCACGAACTCGCTGCTCTCGCGGCGCGACGTCGTCGTGGTGTCGACGGTGTCATGCATCTACGGCTTGGGAACACCCGAGCAGTACCTCAACGCGATGATGGCGCTGCAGGTGGGGCAGCGGGTCGACCGCGACTGGCTCATCCGGCGCTTCGTGTCGATGCAGTACCAGCGCAACGACGTCGACTTCTCGCGCGGCAACTTCCGGGTGCGGGGCGACACCATCGAGATCATCCCGATGTACGAAGAGCTCGCCATCCGCATCGAGATGTTCGGCGACGAGATCGAGGGCCTCTACGCGCTGCACCCGCTCACGGGCGACATCGTGAAGAAGCTCGACAGCGTGTCGGTGTTCCCGGGTTCGCACTACGTCGCCGACACGAACGTCATGCACCGGGCCATCGAGACCATCCAGACCGAACTGCACGACCGGCTCACCGAGCTGGAGCGCGAGGGCAAGCTGCTCGAGGCGCAGCGGCTCCGCATGCGCACCACCTTCGACCTCGAGATGATGCAGCAGATCGGCTTCTGCTCGGGCATCGAGAACTACTCGAGGCACATCGACGGGCGCATGCCGGGGGAGGCTCCGCACTGCCTGCTCGACTACTTCCCCGACGACTTCCTCGTCGTCATCGACGAGTCACACGTGACGGTGCCGCAGATCGGCGCGATGTACGAGGGCGACTCGTCGCGCAAGCGCACCCTGGTCGACCACGGCTTCCGTCTGCCGAGCGCGCTCGACAACCGGCCGCTGAAGTGGAACGAGTTCAAGGAGCGGGTGGGGCAGACGGTGTACCTGTCGGCCACGCCCGGTCGCTACGAGATGGGCATCGCCGACGGGGTGGTGGAGCAGATCATCCGCCCCACCGGCCTCGTCGACCCGTCGCTCATCATCAAGCCGTCGAAGGGGCAGATCGACGACCTGCTCGAGGAGATCAGGCTGCGGGCCGCGCGCGACGAGCGAGTGCTCGTCACGGCACTCACCAAGAAGATGGCGGAGGAGCTCACCGACTTCCTCACCGAGGCCGGGGTGCGGGTGCGCTACCTGCACTCCGACGTCGACACGCTGCGCCGGGTCGAGCTCCTCACCGAGCTGCGCGCCGGGGTGTAC
This sequence comes from Herbiconiux sp. SALV-R1, assembly GCF_013113715.1. Lineage (GTDB taxonomy): Bacteria > Actinomycetota > Actinomycetes > Actinomycetales > Microbacteriaceae > Herbiconiux. The sequence goes on along the minus strand of NZ_CP053344.1, from coordinate 1,634,602 downwards.
GACGTGCTGGTGGGCATCAACCTGCTTCGCGAAGGTCTCGACCTTCCCGAGGTGTCGCTGGTGGCCATCCTCGACGCCGACAAGGAGGGGTTCCTTCGCTCGTCGACCTCGCTCATCCAGACCATCGGGCGTGCCGCCCGAAACGTCTCGGGCGAGGTGCACCTCTACGCCGACAAGATGACCGACTCGATGCAGCTCGCCATCGACGAGACCGACCGTCGCCGCGAGAAGCAGATCGCCTACAACAGGGCCAACGGCATCGACCCGCAGCCGCTGCGCAAGCGCATCGCCGACATCACCGAGGCCCTCGCCCGCGAGGGCGCCGACACGGCGGCCCTCCTCAACGAGCGCTCGGGCCGGGGCAAGAAGAGCCCCACCCCCAATCTCCGCCGCGAGGGCATCGCCGCGAAGGGTGCCAACGACCTCGAGTCGATCATCGCCGACCTCAACGGTCAGATGCTCGAGGCCGCCGCCGAGCTCAAGTTCGAACTCGCCGCCCGCCTCCGCGACGAGGTCTCCGAACTCAAACGCGAACTCCGCCAGATGGAGAAGGCCGGCCACATCGCCTGAGGCTGCGGCTCGGCCGGCCGGCCTCGCGGCCTTTCGCGTCGGCAACGGTATGAGAATCTCAGGGCCGAGCCCTTGTCGAGCTCGGCCCTGAGATTCTCATACCGTTTCCCGGCGGTGCCGCCGGCCACCCGGCCGGTCTCGATCGGGCTCGCGCACCGTCGCGTAGCTGTCGGAACGACGGAGTTTCGGGCCATATCGGACGAATGACGGAGTGTCAGGGGGTCGGGGCGGTGAAACTCCGTCGATTCGCTGAGAGGGACGCGACCGGCGGCAGGGAAGGCGTGCGCCGGGGATGGTGCCGTGAGCGTAATCGGGGGGCGGTGTCGGTGGGTCGACTTAGACTTTTGGGGTGTCGATTACGAGCGTAGATTCCCTTGATTCCCTGGTGGCCGAGCCGCGTCATGGCAGCACCGGAAAGCTGAGTGTGCACGGTGCACGGGTGCACAACCTGCGCGACGTCGACATCGAGATTCCGCGCGACTCGCTGGTCGTGTTCACGGGGCTCTCGGGTTCGGGAAAGTCGAGCCTCGCGTTCGACACCATCTTCGCCGAGGGGCAGCGACGGTACGTCGAGAGCCTCTCGGCCTACGCCCGTCAGTTCCTCGGGCAGGTCGACCGGCCCGACGTCGACTTCATCGAGGGGCTGAGCCCCGCGGTGTCGATCGATCAGAAGTCGACCAACCGCAACCCGCGCTCCACCGTCGGCACCATAACCGAGATCTACGACTACATGCGTCTGCTCTGGGCCCGCATCGGCGTCGCCCACTGCCCGATCTGCGGCGAGCGGATCGCCGCGCAGACCGTTCAGCAGATCGCCGATCAGCTGATGGAGCTGGAGAGCGGCATCCGCTACCAGATCCTCAGCCCGGTGATCTCGCAGAAGAAGGGCGAGTTCGTCGACCTCTTCAAAGAGCTGAGCGCGGGCGGCTACTCGCGCGCCGTCGTCGACGGCGAGCTCGTGCAGCTCTCCGACCCGCCGAAGCTCAAGAAGCAATACAAGCACGACATCTCGGTCGTCGTCGACCGCCTCGTCGCCGGCCCCGACATCCTCGGCCGGCTCACCGACTCGCTCGAGACCGCCCTCCGCCTCACCGACGGCATCGTGCAGATCAACTACGTCGACGAGAACGGCCCCGAGGCCTGGCAGACCTTCTCCGAGAAGCTGAGCTGCCCGAACCAGCACCCCATCCAGCTCACCGAGATCGAACCCCGCACCTTCTCGTTCAACGCCCCCTTCGGCGCCTGCCCCGAGTGCTCCGGCCTCGGCACCCGCATGTCGGTCGACCCCGAGCTCCTGCTCGGCGACGAAGACCTCAGCATCAACGAGGGCGTCATCGTCCCCTGGACGACCCAGGGCAAGGGCCTCTTTCAGTACTACGAGAAGCTCCTCGACGGCCTCGCCCGCGACCTCAAGTTCTCGCTCGACACCCCGTGGAAGAAGCTGCCCACGAACGTGCAGGAGGCGATCCTCCGCGGCAACAACTTCGAGGTCAAGGTCAAGTGGAAGAACCGCTACGGCCGCGAGATGAGCTACACCTCGGGCTTCGAGGGCGTCATGCCGTACATCGAGCGCCAGTTCCTGCAGGCCGAGAGCGACTCGCAGCGCGTGCGCTGGGGCGAGTACCTCCGCGAGGTGCCGTGCCCGGTGTGCGACGGCAAGCGTCTCAAGCCCGAGGTGCTCGCGGTCACCGTCAACGACCTCAGCATCGCCGACGTGGCCGAGCTCAGCCTCGGCGACGCCCAGAGCTTCATGGGCACCCTCGTGCTCAGCGAGCGCGAGGCGATGATCGCCGCGCAGGTGCTCCGGGAGATCCGCGCGCGGCTCGACTTCCTCATCGAGGTCGGCCTCAGCTACCTCGACCTGGCCCGCTCGGCGGGTTCGCTCTCCGGCGGCGAGGCCCAGCGCATCCGTCTTGCCACCCAGATCGGCTCCGGCCTCACCGGCGTGCTCTATGTGCTCGACGAGCCCTCGATCGGCCTGCACCAGCGCGACAACCGGCGCCTCATCGAGACCCTGGTGAAGCTCAAGAACCTGGGCAACACCCTCATCGTCGTCGAGCACGACGAAGACACCATCCGCACCGCCGACTGGATCGTCGACATCGGCCCCGGCGCCGGCGTGAACGGCGGCACGGTCGTGCACTCCGGCGAGTACGACGAGCTGCTCGCGAACACCGATTCGCTCACCGGCGACTACCTCTCGGGCCGCAAGGCCATCGAGGTGCCGTCGAAGCGCCGCCCCATCGACCGCAAGCGGGTGATCTCGGTGCAGGGCGCAGAGGCCAACAACCTCAAGAGCGTGTCGGCCGACTTCCCGCTCGGCGTGCTCACCGCCGTCACCGGCGTGAGCGGCTCGGGCAAGTCGTCGCTGGTCAACGACATCCTCTACCGGGTGCTCGCCAACCAGCTCAACGGCGCCCGCAAGCTGCCCGGCAAGCACAAGCGCGTCACCGGCCTCGAGAACCTCGACAAGGTGGTGCACGTCGACCAGGCGCCCATCGGGCGCACCCCGCGCTCCAACCCGGCGACCTACACCGGAGTCTTCGACCGCATCCGCACCCTGTTCTCCGAGACCGCCGAAGCCAAGGCCCGCGGCTACCTGCCCGGCCGCTTCAGCTTCAACGTCAAGGGAGGCCGCTGCGAGGCCTGCTCGGGCGACGGCACCATCAAGATCGAGATGAACTTCCTGCCCGACGTCTACGTCGCGTGCGAGGTCTGCGGGGGAGCGCGCTACAACCGCGACACCCTCAGCGTGCACTACAAGGGCAAGAACATCGCCGAGGTGCTCGACATGCCGATCTCCGAGGCCGCCGAGTTCTTCGAGCCCATCTCGGCAATACACCGCTTCCTCAAGACCTTGGTCGAAGTGGGCCTCGGCTACGTACGCCTCGGCCAGAGCGCCACCACCCTCTCGGGCGGCGAGGCGCAGCGTGTGAAGCTCGCCACCGAGCTGCAGCGGCGCTCCAACGGCCGCAGCATCTATGTGCTCGACGAGCCCACCACCGGTCTCCACTTCGAAGACGTGCGCAAGCTCCTCCTGGTGCTCAACAGCCTCGTCGACAAGGGCAACACGGTCATCGTCATCGAGCACAACCTCGACGTCATCAAATCGGCCGACTGGCTGATCGACCTGGGCCCCGAGGGAGGCGCCGGCGGCGGCACCATCATCGGCACGGGCACCCCCGAGAAGCTCGCCACCATCGAGGCGAGCCACACGGGGCGCTTCCTGCGCGAGATCCTGCCCGCACCGAAGAAGCGCTAGACCCGACCCGAGCCGGGCCGCCGCTACCGCAGGCGCAGCGGCGTGAGCAGCCCGTCGATCTCCTCGACGGGCTGATCGCCCGACGACGCGACGCACCGCGGCAGCACCAGCGCCGCATCCGGTTCGAGCACCTCCTCGAGACGGATGCGCACCCGCACGCCCGCAGACCCGCCCGAGCCAGAATCAGCGTCACCGTCGTATTCGTAGTCGAGCTCATCGCCCGGCTCGACGAGCAGCTCCCCGAGCTGCACCTCCAGCTCGTCCTCCGCGCCCTCGGGCAGGTCGTCGACCGCGCTCGGGTCGACCCCCGACGCCCCGCCCCACGACCGCGACTCCCCGCCCAGCACCCCGACCGAGAGGAACAGCTCATCCGTCTCCTCCACCCTGAACCGGTGCGGATGCTCGTCGTCCCACTCGAACGCCAGCTGCAGCGCGAGGTGCACCCCGCCCAGATCGGTGTCGGCGGCGAACACGAGCCGGCGCCACACGGCCCCCTCCGCGGTGGCCTCCGGCGCGACCACGGTCGCCGTCACGGCCAGCCCCGTTCCGGGCGCGTGCGGATTCGCGTCAGGGAGCAGACCGCGCGCATCCGCGATCTCGACCACCGCGTCGGCCAGCACGCCCCGCAGCCCCGGCGCCGCTTCGAGCCGCTGCTCGTCGCTTCCCGGCAGCGCGCTCGCGCGCAGCAGCCCGTCGTTCTCGAACCGCTCGAGCACGGCGTGCGTCGCGGCGTCGGCATCATGTCGCTCGGCCTCGCCCGCCCCGACCGCCACGTCGAGCATGGCGACGATGCGCTCCGTCGAGCGCCCCGGGAGGAGCTCCGGCAGGGCCGCCACGCAGAGCAGCCCGAGCACCCGCTCGGCCGCGAGATCGGTCACCTCGGCCAGCGCGGCGTCGATGTAGTCGGCGACCCCCTCCGCGGTGCCGCCGCCCGCCGCGAAGCCCTGCAGCGCGGGCCGCTCGTTGGCGGGCTCGACGTCGTCGACGTCGTCCATCGCCTCGATCAGCGTCACGAGCATCCCGCCGCCCGACTCCGACGCCAGGGCGAGCACCTCGTCGCTGGCGTCGATCTCGTCGTCGCTCGCGTCCCAGCTGCCGCTCTCCACCGCGAAGTCGAGGTAGTGCTCGAGCGCGTCGAGCACCTCGGGCATGCGCGGCCAGAGGCCGTCGTCGTCTTCGACCCGGTCGAGCAGGGTCTCGAGCACCTCGGCACGGGGGCTCCGCAGCCTGCCACCGCTCACCTCGAAGAGCGTCGCGAGCATCGCCCGGATGTCGTCGCCGGATGCGTGGCCGCCGTCGTGCGCCGACCCCGTCTCGTCGAGATGGCGCTGGTACCACCGCCCGAACTGCAGCAGCGTCGCCGTGACGGCAGCGCCACCGGCACCGGCTCGCCCTGCGCCCCCGCCCGACCGACCCCCGCCCGACCGAGCCCCGCCGCCCGCCGCCCCACTCCTGCGCTTCTTCGGCATCCGGTGCCCTCTCTCGTGTCACGGCCCGCGCATCGCGAGCGCTATCGACCGTAGCCGACCTCGGTGTCGGTGCGGGATGGGAGAATCGTTGAACCATGGCAGACACCGTCAGTTACCGCCCCAAGGCCGGTGAGATCCCCACCCAGCCCGGGGTGTACCGCTTCAAAGACGCGAGTGGTCGCGTGCTCTACGTCGGCAAGGCGAAGAACCTGCGCGCGCGCCTGAGCAACTACTTCGCGCCGCTGCGGAGCCTGCACGAGCGCACCCGCCGCATGGTCACCACCGCCGCCGGTGTGGAGTGGACGGTGGTGGGCACCGACATCGAGTCGCTGCAGCTGGAGTACACCTGGATCAAGGAGTTCAACCCGCCGTTCAACGTCAAGTTCCGCGACGACAAGACCTACCCGTTCCTCGCGGTGACCCTGGGCGACGAGGCCCCCCGGGTGATGGTCACGCGCAACCACCGCATCAAGGGTGCGAAGTACTTCGGCCCCTATCCGAAGATCTGGGCGGTGCGCGACACCATCGACCTCATGATCAAGGCGTTCCCCATCCGCACCTGCTCCGACTCGAGCTACAAGCAGGCCATGCAGACCGGCCGCCCCTGCTTCCCCGGCCAGATCGGCCGCTGCGGCGGCCCCTGCTCGCAGAAGGTCACCATCGAGGAGCACCGCGCCAGGGTCGACGACTTCGTCGCCTTCCTCGAGGGCGGCGACAAGCGCTTCGTGACGGCCGCCACCAAGGGGATGCGCGAGGCGGCAGAGCGACAGGACTACGAGAGCGCGGCGATGTTCCGCGACCGGCTCCAGGCGCTCGAGGCCGTGCTCGCGAAGAGCGCGGTGGTGCTGCGAGACTCGGCCGACACCGATCTATTCGCCATCGAGCACGACGAGCTGGCCGCCAGCGTGCAGCAGTTCATCGTGCGCGGTGGGCGCATCCGCGGTGAGCGCTCGTGGACGGTCGACAAGGAGATCGACGTCGACACCGGAGAGCTCGTCGACTCGATCCTGCTGCAGGCCTACGACGACGAGGTGCCGCCGCGGGAGATCATCGTGCCGGCGCTGCCCGACGACTCCGACGAGCTCGCCGCCTGGCTCGGCGGCCGGCGCCCGAAGCAGGGCCGCGTCATCCTCCGCACCGCGCAGCGCGGCGAGAAGGCGGCGCTCATGGAGACCGCGTCGATGAACGCGAAGAACAACCTCATGCTCTACAAGACGCGTCGCTCGGCCGATTTCGTCGCCCGCTCGCAGGCGCTCACCGACATCCAGGAGGCGCTCGGCATGACCGACGCACCCCTGCGCATGGAGTGCTTCGACGTCTCGCACCTCTCGGGCACGAACATCGTGGCGTCGATGGTGGTGTTCGAAGACGGGCTCGCCCGCAAAGACCAGTACCGCCGGTTCAGCATCGCCGACTCCACCGACGACACCGAGTCGATCTACCAGGTCATCACCCGGCGCCTCGCCTACCTCAAGACCGACCCCGAACGCGAGGCGGCGGATGCTGCGGCGGCCGCCGAGCAGATCTTCAGCGACGGCGAGGGCCCGGTCGAGCCCACCAAGCGCAAGAAGTTCTCCTATCCGCCGAATCTGCTCATCGTCGACGGCGGCCAGCCACAGGTCAACGCCGCTGCTCGAGCGCTCGAGGAGTCGGGGGTGCAGGGCATCTTCCTGGCCGGCATCGCCAAGCGCCTCGAGGAGGTCTGGCTGCCCCAGAGCGACTACCCGGTCATCCTCCCGCGCGGCAGCGAGGCGCTGTTCATGATCCAGCGCATCCGTGACGAGGCCCACCGCTTCGCCATCACCCACCAGCGCTCCCGCCGCAAGCGCGACATCACGAGCGTGCTCACCGAGGTGCCCGGCCTCGGCCCCGCGCGCGTGCGCGAGCTGCTACGCCACTTCGGCTCGGTCTCCGAGCTCAAGAAGGCCGATGTCGAGGCGATCGCGGCGGTCAAGGGCATCGGCCCTCAGCTGGCCGGCACGATCCGCAGCACCCTCGCCGGGTAGCGTCGGTGGCGGCGGGTAGGCTAGAAGCCCGAACAGTCCGACAGCGCAGCTCGCCCCTCTTCGGGCGGCGCGCACCCCGAAGCGAAAGCGAACGATGACTCCCGACACACCCCAGCAGCAGGAAGTGCTGATCGTCACGGGGATGTCGGGCGCCGGGCGGTCGACGGTGGCCAACGCGCTCGAAGACCTCGGCTGGTACGTGGTCGACAACCTCCCGCCGCAGATGCTGCGGCCGCTCGTCGACCTCGCCGAGCACGCCGGCTCGACCCTGCCGCGCATCGCCGCGGTGGTCGACGTGCGCGGGCGCGACTTCTTCTCCGACCTGCAGGAGATCATCCAGGCCCTCCGCAGCGGCACGCAGTTGCGCGTGGTGTTCCTCGAGGCCACCGACCAGGCCCTGGTGCGCCGCTTCGAGCAGGTGCGCCGGCCGCATCCGCTGCAGGGCAACGGCACGCTCCTCGACGGCATCGGCGCCGAGCGGGCGCGGCTCAGCCCCATCCGCGAGTCGAGCGACATCATCATCGACACCTCCGACCTCAACATCCACCAGCTCGCCACCACCGTGCAGGAGCGCTTCTCGGCGGCCGACACGGCGGGCGTGCAGGTCACGGTGATGAGCTTCGGCTTCAAGTACGGCGCCCCCACCGACGCCGACGGCATCGCCGACGCCCGCTTCCTCCCGAACCCGTTCTGGGTTCCCGAGCTGCGCGCCCACACCGGTCTCGACACCGAGGTGCGCGAGTACGTGCTCGGGCAGCAGGGGGCGGGGGAGTTCGTGGAGTCGTACGCGAAGGCGCTCGAGCCCGTTCTGGCCGGCTACCAGCGCGAGAACAAGCGTCACGCCACCATCGCGATCGGCTGCACGGGCGGCAAGCACCGCTCCGTCGCCATCGCGCGTGAGCTCGCCGACCGCATCGCCCGCTTCCCGGGCGTGGTCGTGAGCGTGAAGCACCGCGACCTCGGTCGCGAATGATCCCGCGGCGGAGTCGTCGCCTCGCGCCGCGGCTCCCGTCGCTCCCGCACAACCGCATCACCCGGTCTGAGAAGTAGAAGAAGGTTCCCCGTGGCTCTCACCGCCGACGTCAAAGCCGAGCTGGCCAAGGTCGTCGTCAGCAAGACGACAGTGAGGGCGGCCGAGCTCGCGACGATCCTGCGGTTCGCCGGCGGGCTGCACATCATCTCGTCGCGCATCGCCATCGAGGCCGAGCTCGACACCCCCGACATCGTGAAGCGGGTGCTCCGCGACCTGGCCGAGCTCTACGGCGTGAAGGGCGACGTGTCGATGATCGCCGCCTCCGGCGCGCGCCGCGAGGGCAGCTACCTCGTGCGGGTGCTCGACGGGGGAGAGACCCTCGCCCGCCAGACCGGGCTGCTGGATGCGCGGCGCCGCCCCATCCGCGGCCTCCCGAACCGGCTCACCACCGGCACCCGCGACGACCTCGCCGCCGTCTGGCGTGGCGCCTTCCTCGCGGCGGGCAGTCTCACCGACCCCGGCCGCTCCGCCGCCCTCGAGGTCGTGTGCCCCGGCAACGAGGCGGCCATGGCCCTGGTGGGCGCCGCCTCGCGCCTCGGGATCGCCACGAAGGCCCGTGAGGTGCGCGCGGTGCACCGGGTGGTCATCCGCGACGGCGAGGCGATCGCCGCGATGCTCTCGGTGATGGGTGCCGCCGCCACCGTGTCCACCTGGGAGGAGATGCGTCAGCGCCGCGAGGTGCGCGCCACGGCCAACCGGCTGGTGAACTTCGACGACGCCAACCTGCGGCGCTCCGCTCAGGCCGCGGTCGCCGCGTGCGCGCGGGTGGAGCGGGCGATGGAGATCCTCGGCGACGACATCCCCGACCACCTCAAGTACGCCGGCGAGCTGCGCCTGGCTCACCGCGACTCGAGCCTCGACGAGCTGGGCCACCACGCCGACCCGCCGATGACCAAAGACGCCATCGCCGGCCGCATCCGTCGCCTGCTCGCCATGGCCGACAAGCAGGCCTCCGACCTCGGCATCCCGGGCACCGAGGCGAACCTCCCCGCCGACCTCGACGACTAGCGGCGGCACGGGCCGGGCAGCACCGGCGGGGCGGCCCGCGCACGGGCCGGGCAACCCGTCACAAACGGGCGGCTTCCCCCGGGATCGCAATAGACTTGAGGGGTCACTCACAGCCGCCGCTCACCGGTCGGCGGCCTCTATCACGAGGAGATCATCACATGGCTGAGTACACTCTGCCGGAGCTTCCCTACGACTACGCCGCGCTCGAGCCCCACATCTCGGGCAAGATCATGCAGCTGCACCACGACAAGCACCACGCCACCTACGTCGCCGGCGCCAACACCGCCCTCGCCGCCCTCACCGAGGCCTCCGAGACCGGCAACCTCGCGAACGTCAACAAGCTCGAGAAAGACCTCGCCTTCAACCTCGGCGGGCACGTGAACCACTCCATCTTCTGGACCAACCTCACCCCCACCACCCAGACCCCCGAAGGCGAACTCGCTGCCGCCATCGACGACCGCTTCGGCTCGTTCGAGAAGTTCCAGGCCGCGTTCACCGCCGTCGCCCTCGGCGTGCAGGGCTCCGGCTGGGCCGTGCTCGGCTACGACGTCATCGGCGGCAACCTCTCCCTGTTCCAGCTCTTCGACCAGCAGGGCAACATCCCCGCCGGCGTCGTCCCCCTCTTCATGCTCGACGTCTGGGAGCACGCCTACTACCTCGACTACCTCAACGTGCGCGCCGACTACATCAAAGCCGTCTGGAACATCGCCAACTGGGAGAACGTCGCAGCCCGCCTCGACGCCGCCCGCCAGAACACCTCGGGCCTGCTGGTACTGTCATAACCGACGCAGGATGCGGGAGGCCGCACCCCAGGTCGGCCCCCGCCTCCTCCTCCCCAGCTCCCACCACCCCGCCCACCCGGGCCCCAGCAACAGGAGTACTACGTGTCTGTCAAGATCGGCATCAACGGCTTCGGCCGCATCGGTCGCAACTTCTTCCGTGCCGCGCTGGCGAAGGGAAGTGACCTCGAGATCGTCGCGGTCAACGACCTCACCGACAACAAGGCGCTCGCCCACCTGCTCAAGTACGACTCGATCACCGGCCGTCTCGACGCCAAGGTCGAGCTCGATGGCGACAAGATCGTCGTCAACGGCAAGCCGATCATCGTGCTCGCCGAGCGCAACCCCGCCGACCTCCCCTGGGGCGAGCTGGGCGTCGACATCGTCATCGAGTCGACCGGCCGATTCACGAAGAGCGACGACGCGCGTCAGCACATCACCGCCGGTGCCAAGAAGGTCATCGTCTCCGCTCCGGCCACCGGCAGCGACGTCGCGACCCTCGTGCTCGGTGTGAACGAGGGCACCTACGACCCCGCCATCCACGACATCATCTCGAACGCCTCCTGCACCACCAACTGCCTGGCTCCGCTGGCCAAGGTGCTGCTCGACAACTTCGGCATCGAGCGCGGCCTCATGACCACGGTGCACGCCTACACCGCAGACCAGAACCTGCAGGACGGACCGCACAGCGACCTCCGCCGTGCCCGCGCCGCCGCCGCGAACATCATCCCGACGTCGACCGGTGCCGCCAAGGCGCTCGGCCTCGTCATCCCCGAGCTCGTCGGCAAGCTCGACGGCTACGCCCTCCGCGTCCCGGTTCCCACCGGCTCGATCACCGACCTCACCGTCGAGCTCACGAAGCCCGCCACGGTCGAGGAGATCAACGAGGCGTACAAGAACGCCGCCGAGGGCGAGCTCAAGGGCATCCTCAGCTACACCGAAGACCCGATCGTCTCGAGCGACATCGTCTCCGACCCGCACTCCTCGATCTTCGACGCCGGCCTCACCAAGGTGATCGGCTCGCAGGTCAAGGTGGCGTCGTGGTACGACAACGAGTGGGGCTACTCCAACCGTCTCGTCGACATCACCGAGTTCGTCGCAGCCAAGCTGTAGACCTCTCCCCAGAAAGCGAATCCGTGACGCTCCGCACTCTCGACTCCCTCGGATCGCTCGCCGGCAGGCGCGTCATCGTCCGGTGTGACCTCAACGTTCCTGTGAAGGACGGGGTCATCACCGACGATGGGCGCGTGCGCGCGAGCCTGCCCACCCTCAACGCCCTGCTGAACGCCGGGGCGAAGGTCGTGGTGGTCAGCCACCTCGGCCGCCCCGAGGGCGCACCCGACGAGAAGTACACCCTCGAGCCCGTCGCCGGGCGCCTCTCCGAGCTCCTCGGCAAGCCGGTCGTGTTCGCTCACGACACGGTGGGCCAGGAGGCGGCGGATGCGGTGGCCGGCCTCGCCGACGGCGACATCGCCCTGCTCGAGAACCTGCGCTTCAACAAGGGCGAGACGAGCAAGGACGAGGCGGAGCGTCGCGGTTTCGCAGAGGAGCTGGCTCGCTTCGGCGACGCCTTCGTCTCCGACGGCTTCGGTGTCGTGCACCGCAAGCAGGCGAGCGTCTACGACCTCGCCGAACTGCTGCCGAGCGCAGCCGGTCTCCTCATCGAGACCGAGCTCGGTGTGCTCGACAAGCTCACCGAGAACCCCGACCGCCCCTACACGGTGGTGCTCGGCGGCTCGAAGGTCTCCGACAAGCTCGGAGTCATCGGGCACCTACTGCCCCGCGTGAACACGCTGCTCATCGGTGGCGGCATGCTGTTCACCTTCCTCAAGGCGCAGGGCCACGCCGTCGGCTCGAGCCTTCTCGAAGAAGACCAGCTCGAGACCGTGAAGGGCTACCTCGCGAAGGCAGAGGAGCTCGGCGTGACGATCGTGCTGCCGACCGACGTCGTCGTGGCGTCGAAGTTCGGCGCCGACGCCGACGTGGAGGTCACCCCCGCCGACGGCATCGAGAACACGGCCTTCGGCGCATCCGGTCTCGGGCTCGACATCGGCCCCGAGACCGCCAAGGAGTTCGCCGACATCATCGCCTCGTCGAAGACGGTGTTCTGGAACGGCCCGATGGGCGTGTTCGAGCTCGAGCCCTTCGCGGCCGGCACCAAGGCCGTCGCGCAGGCGCTCACCGAGGTCGACGGCCTCGGCGTGGTCGGCGGCGGCGACTCGGCAGCCGCCGTGCGCGCGCTCGGCTTCTCAGACGACCAGTTCGGTCACATTTCAACCGGAGGCGGTGCGTCGCTCGAGTTCCTCGAGGGCAAGCGTCTCCCTGGCCTGGAGGTCCTCGGATGGTCCTGACCCGCACCCCGCTCATCGCCGGCAACTGGAAGATGAACCTCGACCACCTGCAGGCCATCGCCTTCGTGCAGAAGCTCGCCTGGTCGCTCGACGACGCGAAGCACAGCTTCGACGACGTCGAGGTCGCCGTCTTCCCGCCGTTCACCGACCTGCGCTCGGTGCAGACCCTCGTGGCCGCCGACAAGCTCTCGCTCGCCTACGGCGGCCAGGACATCTCGCAGCACGAGTCGGGCGCCTACACCGGCGAGATCTCGGGCGCCTTCCTCGCCCAGCTCGACACGAAGTACGTCATCATCGGCCACTCCGAGCGTCGCACCCTGCACGGCGAGACGGATGAGGACGTCGCCGCGAAGGTCAAGGCCGCCATCAAGCACGGCATCGTCCCGATCATCTGCGTGGGCGAGACCGCCGACGACCTCGAGAAGTTCGGCCAGAGCGCTGTTCCGGTGGCGCAGCTGAAGACTGCCCTCGAGGGCCTCGCCCCCGACGCCGACATCGTCGTGGCCTACGAGCCCGTGTGGGCGATCGGCTCCGGTCAGGCAGCGACTCCCGAGCAGGCCGAGACCGTCGGAGCCGCGCTGCGGGCCGTCGTCGCCGAGAGCCTGAGCGCCGACGCCGCAGCCGCCACGCGCATCCTGTACGGCGGTTCGGTGAAGTCGGGCAACATCGCCGGCTTCATGCGCGAGCCCAACGTCGACGGTGCGCTGGTGGGCGGGGCGAGCCTCGACATCGCGGAGTTCTCCGCGATCGTGCGCTACCAGAAGCACGTCGGAGTCTGAGCTCCACCACCCACGGGTTATACTTACCCGTGGTCTTCGGGGGAGCGACCCGCTCTCTTCCGCACGTGAAAGGCAAGCAGTGCAAATCCTCCAGGTCGTCCTTCAGGTCATTCTCGGTCTCACGAGTTTGCTGCTGACCCTTCTCATCCTGCTCCACAAGGGCCGGGGTGGCGGTCTCTCCGACATGTTCGGCGGGGGCGTCACCTCGAACCTCGGCGCCTCGGGCGTCGCGGAGCGCAACCTCAACCGCATCACCGTGATCCTGGGGCTGGTCTGGGTGGCCAGCATCATCATCCTCGGGCTCATCACGAAGTTCGACACGGGCCTCTAGGCCTCCGGCACCCGAACACCCGCAGACACAAGGGGGAAACCAGAACATGGCATCAGGTGGAAGTGCGATCCGCGGATCGCGCGTAGGCGCAGGCCCCATGGGCGAGCAAGACCGCGGGTTCCACGCGGAGCGCATCCAGGTCTCCTACTGGGACGCTCTCGGCAACGAGACCGTGCGCTACTTCGCGGCGAACCTGCCCGACGAGGAGATCCCTGAGACGATCGACTGCCCCACCTCAGGCCTGCCCGCGGGGCGCGACAAGGCCAACCCGCCGTCGGTCGCGAAGCTCGAGCCCTACAAGACGCACCTCGCTTACGTGAAGGAGCGCCGCACCGAGCAGGAGGCCGAGCAGCTGCTCGAAGACGCCCTGCAGCAGCTGCGCGAGCGTCGCGGTACGGCCAGCGCGTCGAACTAGGCGCCGCGTCGAACCAGGCGCCACAAGCCGAAAGGGCGGTCTCACAACGAGGTGAGACCGCCCTTTCGCTGTCTGAGGGAGTCGGCGGTGACGCGCGAACTCGTCAGCTCAGTAGCTCGGCGCGATGAGCGACTCGGGAACCTCGGCGGCCGCCTCGCGGTCGACGAAGAACACGGTGCGCTTGCGACCCTGGGCACCCGCCACCGGCACCTCGTCGGTGCTCGCCCCGGCGAGGGCGAGTCCGATCGCCGATGCCTTGTCGGCGCCCGCCAGCACCATCCAGATGCGGTCGGCCGACTGGATGACCGGCAGCGTCAGGCTGAGGCGCAGCGGCGGCGGCTTGGGGGAGTTGCGCACGGGCACCACCGTCTTGTCGGTGATGCGGATCTCGTCGTGCCCGGGGAACAGCGAGGCGATGTGCCCGTCGGGCCCGACCCCGAGGAACATGATGGCGAAGCGCGGGTAGTCGCGCCCCTCGGGCGCCGCCGCGGCGAGTTCGGCGGCGTAGACGCGCGCCGCTTCGTCGAGGTCGTCGATCTCGTCGGAGGAGGGGAAGGGGTGCACCTTCGACTCGTCGACCGGCACGTGGTCGAGCAGCGCCTCACGTGCTTGCAGCTCGTTGCGGTCGGGGTCGTTCTTCGGCACGAAGCGCTCGTCGCCCCACCAGAAGTGCAGCCGCCCCCAGTCGATGGTGTCGGAGGCGGCCGAGGCGCGCACCGACTCGAGCACGGCGGCACCCATGGTGCCGCCGGTGAGCACGATGTGCGCCTCGTCGACCTCGTCGAGGATGTCGATGACCTTGGTGATGAACCGCGCCGCCACCGACCCGGCGAGTGCCTCTTTGTCGGGGTGAACGAGTACTCGGCGATCAGTCGTGGTCACAGACCATACCTTCCTTGTCGAACGACCCTGGCCCTGGCGAACCGCCGCGGCTCAGACCGCGTCGCGGACGCTGCCGTCCTTCTGCTCCAGCAGCTCGGCGAGCCCGTGGGTGATGACTTCACCATACAGGTCGTCGGGGTCGAGTCGCCGAAGCTCCTCGGCCAGGCAGTCGCGGAGGTTGCGGCGGGGGAGCGACAGGTCGTGCGTGGGCTGGTTGGGCTGGCTGAGCCGCGCCACATTCGGGATGTCGCGCACCAGCTCGATCGGCCCGCTCTCGCGCGACAGCACCACGCCGTGGATGCCGCTCGAGCCGTTGGCCGCGCGCGAGAGCAGCCCGTAGTCGACCGGCACCTGCAGCTGGTGTCGCAGCCAGGCGGCGAGCAGCAGCGTCGAGGGCGAATCGGATGCTCCGGAGACCTCGATGGCCGTCACCGGCTGGTAGGGCGGCTGGTCGAGCACCGCGGCGAGCTGGGCCCGCCACAGGGTGAGCCGCGTCCAGGCGAAGTCGGTGTCGCCCGGCGCGTACGACTTGGCCCGTGCCAGGAGCGCCTCGTAGGGATTGGCCTGGTTCGAGGAGTCGGTGATGCGACGGGTGGCGATGCGGCCGAGGTCGGAGGCCGACACGTTCTCGGGGGCCGCACCGGGCCACCACACCACGACGGGTGCGTCGGAGAGGAGGAGGCCCGTGACGAGCCCCTCCTGGTCGCTCGCCGCCGCGCCGTAGGCGCGCAGCACGATGACCTCGCTCGCGCCGGCGTCGCCGCCGACCCGGATCTGGGCGTCGAGGCGGGCGCCGCGCCCGGTGGTGAGGCCGTCGTTCTCCTGGTCGGTGGAGACCACGATGACGCGCATCGGGTGCTCACGGGAGGCGTCGTTGGCCGCCTCGATGGCGTCCTCCTCCTGACCGAGCGAGGTGACGATGACGAGGGTGAGCACGCGGCCCAGGGCGACGGCGCCGCCCTCCTCGCGGATCTTCACCAGTGACTTCGAGATCTTGCTGGTGGTGGTGTCGGGCAGATCGACGATCACGGGCGTCTCCAGGTTCTTCCGTCGCGGGCGAGCAGTTCGTCGGCCGAGCTGGGCCCCCAGGTTCCGGGGCGGTACTGCTCGGGCTGACCCTGGGTCGCCCAGTATTCTTCGATCGGGTCGAGGATCTTCCACGACAGCTCGACCTCGGTCTGCCGCGGGAACAGGGGCGGGTCGCCGAGCAGCACGTCGAGGATGAGTCGTTCGTAGGCCTCCGGGCTCGCTTCGGTGAAGGCGTGGCCGTAGCCGAAGTCCATGGTCACGTCGCGCACCTGCACGCCGGCACCCGGCACCTTCGAGCCGAACCGGATGGTCACCCCTTCGTCGGGCTGCACCCGGATGACGAGCGCGTTCTGGCCGAGCTCCGAGGTCTGGCTCTCGGCGAACAGGTACTGCGGGGCCCGCTTGAACACGACGGCGATCTCGGTGACGCGCCGGCCGAGGCGCTTGCCCGCGCGCAGGTAGAACGGCACGCCCGCCCAGCGGCGGGTGCCGATGTCGAGCTTCACCGCGGCGTAGGTCTCGGTGGTCGACTGCGGGTTCATGCCGTCTTCCTCGAGGAAGCCGAGCACCTTCTCGCCGCCCTGCCAGCCACCGGAGTACTGTCCGCGCGCGCTCACGGTGCTGAGATCATCCGGAAGCTTGACCGCCGCGAGCACCTTCTCCTTCTCGGTGCGGAGGTCGGCCGCGTCGAACGAGATCGGCTCCTCCATGGCGGTGAGCGCCATGAGCTGCAGCAGGTGGTTCTGGATGACGTCGCGCGCCGCGCCGATGCCGTCGTAGTAGCCCGCACGACCGCCGACGCCGATGTCCTCGGCCATCGTGATCTGCACGTGATCGACGTAGTTGGCGTTCCAGATGGGTTCGTAGAGCTGGTTGGCGAAGCGGAGCGCCAGGATGTTCTGGACGGTCTCCTTGCCGAGGTAGTGGTCGATGCGGAACACCGAGTCGGGCGGGAAGACCGACTCCACCACGTCGTTCAGCTCGATCGCGGTCTTCAGGTCGCTGCCGAACGGCTTCTCGATCACGACCCGGCGCCAGCGGTCGTCGCGCTGATCGGCGAGACCGGAGCGGCGCAGCTGCTCGGTGACGAGCGGGAACGCCTTCGGCGGGATGGAGAGGTAGAAGGCGTAGTTGCCCATGGTGCCGCGGTCGCGGTCGAGCTCGTCGATCGTCGACTTGAGCTGCTCGAAGGCGCTGTCGTCGTCGAATTCACCCGAGACGAAGCGGATGCCCTCGGAGAGCTGGCGCCACACGTCTTCGTCGAAGGGGGTGCGCGAGTGCTCCTTCACGGAGTCGTGGACGACCCGCTCGAAGTCCTGGTCTTCCCAGTCACGACGCGCGAAGCCGATGAGGGAGAAGCCGGGCGGCAAGAGGCCGCGGCTGGCGAGGTCGTAGACGGCCGGCATGAGCTTCTTGCGCGACAGGTCGCCGGTGACACCGAAGATCACGAGCCCGGAGGGGCCCGCGATGCGGTTCAGGCGACGGTCGGTCGGAAGTCTGAGGGGGTTGTACTCCGGCGTGATGTCGACGGGAGGCAATGGAACTCCTTGCTGAGTGGTGGTGACGACAACAACGGATGCGCGTCAGCGCAACGCGTCGAACAGGCTCTCCACGCCGGCCGACGCGTCGGTGAGCTCGAGCCGCAGCACGGGACGACCGTGCTCCGCCAGCACGGCGGCGTCTCCGGCGGCCTGGGCCTGGATGAGCTGGCCGAAGGTGAACGGGCGACCGGGGATCTCGAGGTCGTCGCGCGCGTCGGCGGTGATCTGCAGGAAGACGCCGGTGGCGGGCCCACCCTTGTGGTACTGACCGGTCGAGTGGAGGAAGCGGGGCCCCCAACCGAAGGTCACGGGGCGACCCGCGCGCTCCGCGAGCAGGTCGCGCAGCTCGGCGAGCCTGGCCTCGGAGAGCCGGTCGACGTAGGCCATGACGGCCAGGTAGCCGTCGGCGGGCAGCTCGGCGAGCAGCGCGTCGACGGAGCCGGCCAGCGTGCCCGAAGCCACGAGTGAGCCGGGCGTCGCCCGCACCTCGATGCCCGACTCGACGAACGCGGGGGCCTCAGGCTCGGGCCGGGAGTCGAGGAGGCCACGAGCGGCCTCCTTGGCCGACTCCACGTCGGGCTGATCGAACGGGTCGATGCCGAGCAGGCGCCCGGCCACCGCCACCGCGTACTCCCAGGTGAGGAACATCGCACCGAGCGAGCCGCTGATGAGCACCTCGCCCGGGTGCTGCTCGCGCAGATGGAACTGGTGCGCGTTGTCGACGAGCCGCACGAGCTGCAGATCGGCGGGCTTGGTGGTGAGCTCCGGGGAATCGAGGTCGAGCACGACCGGGAGCAGCCCCTTGCCCTCCTTACCGGTCGACTCGGCGATGAGCTGCTCGGCCCAGTCGGCGAAGCCCACGATGTGGGTTCCGTCGGCGACGATGCCGGTCTTGTCGCGGAGCGGCGTGGTGCCGGCGATCGCCGCACCGAGGATGAGGCCGAAGTTGTCGGCCCCGTCTTCGGCGAGGTTGAGCGAGATGGCCTCGGCCTCGTCGAGCAGCTCGCCGATGTCGGCTCCGGCGAGCCCGGAGGGCACCAACCCGAACGCGGTGAGCGCCGAGTAGCGGCCGCCCACGTTCGGGTCGGCGAGGAACACCCGGTACCCCGACTCGCGGGCGAGCGCCTCGAGCGGCGACCCGGGGTCGGTGACGATGACGATGCGCGACGCCGGGTCGATGCCGGCTGCGCGGAACGCCGCCTCGTAGACGCGGCGCTGGCTGTCGGTCTCGAGGGTTCCCCCCGACTTCGACGAGGCGATCAGCACCGTGGTCGCGAGCCGGTCGTCGAGGGCGGCCCTGATCTGATCGGGCGAGGTGGAGTCGAGGATGGTGAGCTCGACCCCGAGGGTCGTGGTGATGACCTCGGGGGCGAGCGACGATCCACCCATGCCGGCGAGCACGAAGTGGTCGATGCCCTGGGCGAGGAACTCCTCACGGAGTGCCGCGACCTCGGCGACGAGCGGGCGGGAGACGGAGACCGCCTCCGTCCAGCCCAGTCGCTTCGACGCCTCGGCCTCGGCCGCGGGGCCCCAGAGCGCCGGGTCTTGCCCGGTGATGCCTGAGGCCACCAGGTCGGCCGCGAGCAGCGGCACCTGGTTCGCGACCGCGGCCTTCGCGTCGCCGGACAGGTGGATCGCGATCGTCATTTCGCTGCTTCGAGTGCCGCGGTGACGGTGTCGAGGAGCTCGTTCCAGGAGACGATGAACTTCTCCACGCCCTCCTTCTCGAGGAGCTCGGTGACCTCGGCGTAGGAGATACCCTGCGCGGCGATGGCGTCGAGCACCTTGTTCGCCTCGGCGTAGCTGTGCGCGATGGTGTCGCCGGCGATCACACCGTGGTCGGCGACGGCGTCGAGCGTCTTCTCGGGCATGGTGTTGACGACCGAGGGGGCGGCGAGGTCGACGACGTAGGTGGTGTCGGGCACCGCGGGGTCTTTGACACCGGTCGAGGCCCACAGCGGGCGCTGGGTGTTGGCGCCCGCCTCGAGCAGCACCAGGGCGCGCTCGGTGGCGAAGGCCTGGGTCCACACCTCGTAGGCGAGGCGGGCGTTCGCGACGCCGGCCTTGCTCTTGAGCGCGAGCGCCTCCTCGGTGCCGACGGCCTCGAGACGCTTGTCGATCTCGGTGTCGACGCGCGACACGAAGAACGAGGCGACCGAGTGGATCTTCGACAGGTCGTGGCCCGCCTCCTTGGCCTGCTCGAGGCCGGAGAGGTAGGCGTTGATGACGTCGCGGTAGCGCTCGAGCGAGAAGATGAGCGTGACGTTCACCGAGATGCCGGCGGCGATCGTGGCGGTGATCGCCTCGAGTCCCTCGACGGTGGCGGGGATCTTGATGAGCACGTTCTCGCGGTTCACCTTGTCGAACAGCGCCTTGGCCTGCTCGATGGTGCCCTGGGCGTCGTGGGCGAGACCGGGCTCGACCTCGATCGAGACACGGCCGTCGAAGCCCTTGGTGGCGTCGTAGATCGGCTTGAAGATGTCGCTGGCGTCGGCGACGTCGTCGGTGGTGATCTCGAAGACGGCGGAGGTCACATCCGTGCCGGCCTTCGACAGTTCGGCGACCTGCGCGGCGTACGACTCGCCGTTCGCGAGGGCTGCCGCGAAGATCGACGGGTTGGTCGTGACGCCGACCACGTTCTTCTCGGCGATGAGCTTCTGCAGCCCACCCGAGGTGATGCGCGAGCGCGACAGGTCGTCGAGCCAGATCGAGACTCCGACGTCGGAGAGCTGCTGGGTGCGGGATTCGGTCATTTCTCTATCTCCTTCGTGCGACCGGCTCAGAGCGCGGCCAGCGAGGTCTTCGCTGCTTCGACGGCGGCTTCGGTGGTGATGCCGAACTCGCGGAACAGGGTCTTGTAGTCGGCCGAGGCGCCGAAGTGCTCGATCGACACCGAGCGGCCGGCGTCGCCGATGTACTTCGACCAGCCGAGCGAGAGGCCGGCCTCGATCGAGACGCGGGCCTTGACGGCCGACGGCAGCACCGACTCCTTGTACTCCTCGCTCTGCTCCTCGAACCACTCGAGCGACGGAGCCGACACCACGCGGGCGTTGATGCCCTCACCGGCGAGCAGCTCGCGGGCGTTGACGGCCAGCTGCACCTCGGAGCCGGTGGCGATGAAGATGACGTCGGGCGTGCCGTTCGGGGCCTCGGCGAGCACGTAGGCGCCCTTCGAGGTGTTGGCCGCCGAAGCGAAGACGTCGCCGGATGCTTCACCTTCGCCACGCTCGAACACCGGGATGTTCTGGCGGGTGAGGGCGATGCCGGCCGGGTTGTGGTGACGGCCGAGGATGGTGAGCCAGGCGTAGGCCACCTCGTTGGCGTCGGCGGGGCGCACCACGTCGAGACCGGGGATGGCGCGGAGCGTGGCGAGCTGCTCGATCGGCTGGTGGGTGGGGCCGTCTTCGCCGAGCGCCACGGAGTCGTGGGTCCAGACGTAGATGGCGGGGACCTTCATGAGGGCGGCAAGACGCACAGCGGGGCGCATGTAGTCGCTGAAGATGAGGAAGGTGCCGCCGAACGGGCGGGTCTTGCCGTGCAGCACGATGCCGTTGAGGATCGAGCCCATGGCGTGCTCGCGGATGCCGAAGTGCAGCACGCGGCCGTAGGGGTTGCCCGACCACTCGTGGGTGGAGTGCTCGGCCGGCACGAACGACGCCGCCGACTCGATGGTGGTGTTGTTCGACTCGGCGAGGTCGGCCGAACCGCCCCAGAACTCGGGGAGGGAGCCGGCGAGGGCGTTGATGACCTTGCCGGAGGCGGCGCGGGTCGAGACCTCTTTGCCCGCCTCGAAGACGGGGAGCACCGACTCGATGTCCTCGGGGAGCTCGCCGGCCTCGAGCCGGTCGAGGAGCGCCTTCTTCTCGGGGTTGGCTGCAGCCCAGGCGTCGAAGCCCTTCTGCCACTCGGCGCGCTCCTCGGCGCCGCGGGCGATCGCGCCGCGGGTGTGCTCGATGACCTCGTCGGCGACGGCGAAGTGCTGCTCGGGGTCGGCCCCGAGCACCTCCTTCAGGCCTTTCAGCTCGTCGGCGCCGAGCGCCGAGCCGTGGATCTTGCCGGTGTTCTGCTTCTTCGGCGACGGCCAGCCGATGATGGTCTTCAGGATGATGAGCGACGGCTTCGAGGTCTCGGCCTTCGCCGCCTCGATCGCATCGAACAGCGCGTGCACGTCTTCCACGTACTCGCCGGTCTTCTTCCAGTCGACGACCTGCACGTGCCAGTGGTAGGCCTCGTAGCGGGCCCGCACGTCTTCGGTGAAGGCGATGTTCGTGTCGTCCTCGATCGAGATCTGGTTCGAGTCGTAGATCGCGATGAGGTTGCCGAGCTGCTGGTGGCCGGCGAGCGAGGAGGCCTCGCTGGTGACGCCCTCCTCCATGTCGCCGTCGCCCGCGATGACGTAGGTGTGGTGGTCGAACGGGCTGGTGCCGGGCGCCGCCTCGGGGTCGAACAGGCCGCGCTCGAAGCGCTGGGCGTAGGCGAAGCCGACGGAGGAGGCGAGGCCCTGGCCGAGCGGGCCGGTGGTGATCTCGACGCCGTCGGTGTGGCCGTACTCGGGGTGGCCGGGCGTCAGCGAGCCCCAGGTGCGGAGCGCCTTGAGGTCGTCGAGCTCGAGGCCGTAGCCGCCGAGGTAGAGCTGGATGTACTGGGTGAGGGAGGAGTGGCCCACCGAGAGGATGAAGCGGTCGCGCCCGATCCAGTGCTGGTCGGAGGGGTCGCGGCGCATGACCTTCTGGAACAGGAGGTATGCCGCAGGGGCCAGGCTGATCGCCGTGCCCGGGTGGCCGTTGCCGACCTTCTCGACGGCGTCGGCCGCGAGGATCTTGGCGGTGGTGACGGCTTTGTCGTCAATGGGTTCCCATTGGAGTGTGGCCACGAGGAATTTCGACCCTTCTGGAGTGCGGACCCGTCAGCGGGTACCGGTAGTGAGTTGCCGACGTCTCGGACGGGCCTCACGCACCCTGCGCAGGGGCCATCGTCACCACGTCAGCGTCGCACCTCCATCATATCGAGGCGGACGGGTCGGGCGCCCCCATCGAATAGACTGCTCGCGGGGACTTTCACCGGGTAGGTAAATGAGGAGCGATGGACGTAGCGGTTGACGGCCGGGTAGTCGAGCGGCGGTTCAGCCCGAGAGACAAGGTGAAGGGCTACATCGCCCTCACCAAACCTCGGGTGATCGAGCTCCTCCTGGTGACCACCGTTCCGGTCATGATCCTGGCCCAGGGCGGCATCCCGAACCTCTGGCTGGTGTTCGCCACGCTCATCGGCGGCGCGCTCTCGGCGGGCTCCGCGGGCGCGTTCAACTGCTACTTCGACCGCGACATCGACCGGGTGATGGACCGCACCTCGAAGCGGCCGCTGGTCACCGGGGTGCTCTCCGACCGCGAGGCGCTCGTGTTCGCGTGGACGCTCGGCGTCGTCTCCATCGTCTGGCTGGCGGTGTTCACCAACCTGCTCGCCGCATCCCTCTCGCTCGCCGCCATCCTCATCTACGTGCTGCTCTACACGCTGGTGCTGAAGCGCCGCACCCCGCAGAACATCGTCTGGGGCGGCACCGCCGGCTGCATGCCCGTGCTCATCGGCTGGGCGGCCGTCACGAACTCGCTGTCGTGGGAGGCGCTCATCCTCTTCGGCATCATCTTCCTCTGGACGCCCCCGCACTATTGGCCGCTGTCGATGAAGTACCGCGCCGACTACAAGACCGCGGGCGTGCCCATGCTCGCGGTCGTGCGCGGCCGCGTCGTGGTGGGCCTGCAGATCGTGCTGTACGCCTGGGCGATGGTGGCCTGCTCGCTGCTGCTCATCCCGGTCGGGCACATGGGCCTCATCTACGCCGGCACGGCGGTCGTCGCGGGCGCCTGGTTCCTCTACGAGTCGCACCGCCTGTACAGCAGGTCGATCCGCGACCTCTCGATCAAGCCGATGCGCGTGTTCCACGGCTCGATCACCTACCTCACGCTGATCTTCCTGGCGGTGGCGATCGACCCGCTGGTTCCGCTCTTCCGCTTCTAGGAGCCGCCCGTGCAGACCCCCTTCGGCTTCCTCGCCGACCGCGTCACCCTCAGCCCGCGCGCCCTCCGCTGGGGCACGACCGCGGCGCTCGTGGTGAGCATCCTCATCATCATCACCGGGGGAGTGGTGCGGGTCACGGGCTCGGGCCTCGGCTGCCCCACCTGGCCCGCCTGCGACGACGGTTCGCTCACCACCACCCCCGAGCTCGGCATCCACGGCTTCATCGAGTTCGCCAACCGCGTGCTCACCGGCGTGCTCATCGCCGCCGTGGGCTGGGCGATCGTGGCAGCGCGGCTGCAGAAGCCGCGCGAGCGCAGCATGACCCGGCTGGCCTGGTCGCAGTTCTGGCTGGTCGTCGTGAACGCGCTGGCCGGCGGCGTGACCGTGCTCACCGAGCTGAACCCCTGGGTCGTCGCCATGCACTTCGTGATGGCGATCGCGCTGCTCACCACCACGACCCTCACCTGGCACCGGGCGCACCGCGGCCAGACGGCGGATGCGAGCTTCCCGCGCTGGATCGGCGCTCTCGCGTGGGTGCTCGTCATCGCCACCGCCGTGCTCATCCTGGTCGGCACGCTCGTCACCGGCACCGGCCCGCACGCCGGTGACTCGGCCGACGTGCCGCGCATGGCGTTCGTGTGGGAGCAGGTGACCGTGGTGCACGGTGTGCTCGGCGTGGTGGTGCTGGTGCTCGGCGTCGTGCTCCTCGTGGGCGTGCGCCGGGTTCCCGGGGCGTCGCTGGCGCTCCGCCGCGTCGTCACCTTCGTCGTCGTGGTCGTGCTGCAGGCCGCCCTCGGCATCGCCCAGGCGCTGCTCGGCCTGCCGGAGTGGATGGTCGTGCTGCACCTCCTGGGCTCCGCCCTGGTGTGGGTCGGTGCGCTCCGCGTGCTGCTCGACCTGCATCCGCGGCTCTTCGCCCCGCGCCCGGCCACCACGTATACAATGAAGGTTCAGGAACACGCTCTTAACGCGTAGGTTCACATCCCGACACCCGAGCCGCTGGATTTGACGGAGGGTCGTCGGCCGCCGGAATGGCGGAGACCTCTGCGGAGTTGACCTCAGTGGGTCACCAGCAGCAAGGAAGGGAGTCAGTCATGTCAGACGTGCTCATCGACCGACCGGAACTCGAGAACCTCGGCGTGTACGAGTTCGGGTGGTCGGACACCGACACGGCAGGAGCATCCGCTCGTCGAGGCATCGACGAGGCAGTCGTGACGAACATCTCCGAGCTGAAGAACGAACCCGACTGGATGCTCCAGACCCGGCTCAAGGCCCTCACGATCTTCGGCCGCAAGCCCATGCCCACCTGGGGCGCCGACCTCTCGGGCATCGACTTCGACAACATCAAGTACTTCGTGCGCTCGACCGAGAAGCAGGCCCAGACCTGGGACGACCTGCCCGAAGACATCAAGAACACCTACGAGAAGCTCGGCATCCCCGAGGCCGAGCGTCAGCGCCTGGTCTCCGGCGTCGCCGCGCAATACGAGTCGGAGGTGGTGTACCACCAGATCCGTGAAGACCTCGAGGCCCAGGGCGTCATCTTCATGGACACCGACACCGCGCTGCGCGAGCACCCCGAGTTCTTCACCGAGTACTTCGGCACCGTCATCCCCTCGGGCGACAACAAGTTCGCCGCGCTGAACACCGCCGTGTGGTCGGGCGGCTCGTTCGTCTACGTGCCGAAGGGCGTGCACGTCGAGATCCCGCTGCAGGCCTACTTCCGCATCAACACCGAGAACATGGGCCAGTTCGAGCGCACGCTCATCATCGCCGACGAGGGCTCCTACGTGCACTACATCGAAGGATGCACGGCCCCCATCTACAAGAGCGACTCGCTGCACTCGGCGGTCGTCGAGATCATCGTCAAGAAGAACGCCCGGGTGCGGTACACGACCATCCAGAACTGGTCGAACAACGTCTACAACCTCGTCACCAAGCGCGCCATCGCGCACGAGGGCGCGACGATGGAGTGGATCGACGGCAACATCGGCTCGAAGGTCACCATGAAGTACCCGTCGATCTACCTGGTCGGCGAGCGCGCCAAGGGCGAGACCCTCTCCGTCGCCTTCGCGGGCCCCGGCCAGCACCAGGACGCCGGCGCGAAGATGATCCACATGGCGCCGCACACGCAGTCGTCGATCGTCTCGAAGTCGATCGCGCGCGGCGGCGGGCGGGCCGGCTACCGCGGAGAGATCCGCGTCGCCGAGAACGCGCACCACTCGGCCAACACAGTGCGCTGCGACGCGCTGCTGGTCGACACCATCTCGCGCTCCGACACCTACCCGGCCATCGACATCCGTGTCGACGACGTGCAGCTCGGCCACGAGGCCACCGTGTCGAAGGTCTCGGAGGAGCAGCTGTTCTACCTCATGTCGCGGGGCCTCCCCGAAGACGAGGCGATGGCGATGATCGTGCGCGGCTTCATCGAGCCGATCGCCCGCGAGCTCCCGATGGAGTACGCGCTCGAACTCAACAAGCTCATCGAGATGGGCATGGAAGGCTCCGTAGGCTAGATGTCCGCCGCTGCAACCGCATTCGTTCCCGTCCAGACCCGGTCGGAACGCCCCTCCTCCACCTCCGTCGACGACTTCGCCCAGGTCACCGGGCTCGAGTTCGAGTGGAAGTTCGCGCCCCTGGCGACGTTCAAGCACCTCACCACGGATGCGCTCGACGGCTCGCCCACGGCGTTCACCTACTCGGAGTCGGCAGGCACCTCGGTGAACTGGATCGACCGCACGGATGCGCTGGTCGGCTCGGCGGGGATCCCCGAAGACCGCGCCTCGGCCAACGCCTGGTCGTCGTTCGAGAAGGCCATCCACGTGCTGGTCTCTGGCGAGGACTCGGCGGAGCTCGTGCTTCGCCGGGATCGGTTCGACGGGGCGGCGCGGGCCGCGCACGTGATCATCGAGGCCGCCGCGAACAGCAAGGGCGTCGTCATCCTGGAGCAGTCGGGGGCGGCGAACCTCTCCGAGAACGTCGAGATCGTCGTCGGCGACAACGCGCAGCTCACCGTGGTGACGGTGCAGGAGTGGGACGACTCGGCGATCCACCTCTCCAGCCACTTCGCGAAGGTCGGGCGCGACGCGTCGCTCAAGCACGTCATCGTGTCGCTCGGCGGCAACGTGGTGCGGGTGAACCCGGCGATCCACCTGGTCGAGCGGGGAGCATCCATCGACTCCCTCGGGCTCTACTTCGCCGACGCCGGGCAGTACTTCGAGCAGCGCCCCTACATCGACCACGTGGCCGCCGACACGCGCAGCCGGGTCAACTACAAGGGAGCACTCCAGGGCAAGGGCGCGCACACCGTGTGGGTGGGCGACGTGCTCATCGGCCCGCATGCCGACGGCACCGACAGCTACGAGCAGAACCGCAATCTCGTGCTCAGCGAGGGAACGCGGGCCGACAGCATCCCGAACCTCGAGATCGAGACGGGCAACATCGTGGGCGCCGGCCACGCGTCGTCGACCGGGCGCTTCGACGACGAGCAGCTGTTCTACCTGCAGTCGCGCGGCATCTCGGAGGAGGAGGCGCGGCGGCTCGTCGTGCGCGGGTTCCTGGCCGAGATCATCCAGCAGATCGGCTCGCCGGCGCTCGAGGAGCGGCTGTCGGCCGCCGTCGAGGCCGAGCTCGTGGCGGCGGAGGGCGTTCGTGGCTGAGAAGGTCTGCGCGTTCGACGACGTGCCCGTCAACCAGGCGCTGCGCGTCGTGGTCGGCGGAGTGCCCATCGCACTCGTGAAAGACTCGGCGGGGGAGTGCCACGCCATCGGCGACACCTGCACCCACGGAGACATCTCGTTGGCGGAGGGCTTCGTCGAAGACGCTCCCTCTGGTCAGGAGGCCGTGGGGCCCACGCTCGAGTGCTGGGCGCACGGCTCCAAGTTCTCGCTCGCGACCGGGAAGCCGCTGACGCTCCCGGCGTACGAGCCCGTCCCCGTGTTCGAGATCGAGGTGATCGACGGGGACATCTACATCGACCCGACAGTGACGAAAGTAGTTGAGTAGCAGCATGTCGATTCTGAAGATCGAAGACCTCCAGGTCAGCGTCGAGACCGAGCAGGGAACCAAGCAGATCCTGCGCGGCGTCGACCTCACCATCGGCGAGGGCGAGACGCACGCCATCATGGGCCCGAACGGCTCGGGCAAGTCGACGCTCGCCTACGCGATCGCCGGTCACCCGAAGTACCACGTCGAGGGCGGCTCGGTCACGCTCGACGGCGAGGAGATGCTCGACAAATCGGTCGACGAGCGGGCGCGCGCGGGACTCTTCCTCGCGATGCAGTACCCGGTCGAGATCCCCGGCGTCTCGGTGTCGAACTTCCTGCGCACCGCGAAGACCGCGATCGACGGGGAGGCGCCCGCCATCCGCGGCTGGATCAAGGAGCTCGACGCCTCGATGACGGCGCTCCGCATGGACAAGTCGTTCCGTGAGCGCAACGTCAACGAGGGATTCTCGGGCGGCGAGAAGAAGCGCAACGAGATCCTCCAGCTCGAGCTGCTGAAGCCGAAGTTCGCGGTGCTCGACGAGACCGACTCCGGGCTCGACGTCGACGCGCTGAAGATCGTGTCGGAGGGTGTGAACCGGGCGAAGGAGAACACCGGGCTCGGCATCCTGCTCATCACGCACTACAACCGCATCCTGCGCTACGTGAAGCCCGACTTCGTGCACGTGTTCGTCGCGGGCAAGGTGGCGGAGCAGGGCGGGCCCGAGCTCGCCGTGCGGCTCGAGAACGAGGGCTACGATCGCTTTCTCTCCGGTGCGGTCGTAGAATAACGAAATGGTCACGACACTCGAACCGAAGCTCTTCGACCAGGTGGAAGAAGCGCTGAAAGACGTGATGGACCCTGAGCTCGGCGTCAACATCGTCGACCTCGGCCTGATCTACGACCTCGGCTGGGACGAGGAGCAGAACGCCCTCGTCATCAACATGACGCTGACCAGTGCCGGCTGCCCCCTCACCGACGTGCTCGAGGAGCAGACGGCCGAGGCGCTCGACGGCATCGTCGAGCAGTTCCGCATCAACTGGGTGTGGATGCCGCCGTGGGGCCCCGAGAAGATCACCGACGACGGGCGCGACATGATGCGCGCCCTCGGCTTCTCGATCTAGCTCGCCCGCTCGTTCGTTCGAAACCGCAAACGTCGCGGCATCCGCCCTCGTGGAGGGCTCGGGTGCCGCGACGTTTGCGTTTCTGAACGCGCCCGGGTTGTGCACAGGGCGGGTTTCTGTCCACAGATGTGGCGGGTGGGGCGCGCGGGGCGGGGGACGGCGCGCACGATGGTGCGATGTCGTCCGTTGCACACCTGGTCGCTGCCCTTGGGGGCGTAGCCTCGTGTCGCGAGCTCGCCGGGTACGGGCATGCCGCTGAAGCGGTGACCCGTGCTGTGCGGGTTCGTTCGGTCGTCAGGGTGCGGAACGGGTGGGTCGCGGTGGCGGGTGCGCCGGAGAACGTGCTGACGGCGGTGCGGGCGCGGGGCACGCTGACGTGCCAGTCGGCCCTCGCGCCGCTCGGGGTGTGGACGGCCCACGATTCACGAGTGCACGTGCGCATCAAGCGGTACAGGGCCGCTCCGCCGACGTCGGCGGCTATCGTCGTGCACCGGGCTCTTCCGCTCGTCGGGTTGCAGCCGGCGCGCGGGGGAGTGGACTCTGCAGAATGGGCGGTGGCTCATGCGGTTCAGTGCCAAGGTCGCCGAGACGCAGTCGCCACGCTCGACTCGATGATGTATCGCGGCGTGATGACGCGTCGTCGGCTCGAGGCCGTGCTCGGACAGTTGCCGCGGTGCTACGCCGAGCTGCTGCTCCTCTGCGACCCGAGGGCGGAGTCGGGACTCGAAACCCATCTGCGGCTTCTCCTGCGATCGGTCGGGATCGAGCTGCGCGTCCAGGTGAGCATCAGTGGGGTGGGGCGTGTCGACCTGGTGGTCGGCGAGCGGCTGGTGATCGAGACCGACGGGCGGGCGTGGCACTCCGACAGGGAGTCGTTCGCCAACGACAAGCGCCGCGATGTGGCGCTGGCCGAGAGGGGGTACCTGGTGCTTCGGCTGAGCTACCACCAGGTGCTGTTCGAGTCGGAGTACGTGCTGCGGGTCGTGCGGGGGATCGTCGCGCGCGGGGAGCATCGGTGGAGCGGCCGGCATCGGCAAGCCGGGCTCGTCCTGCTGTGAGCCGGGCGACGTTCAGAATCGCAAACGAGCCGGAAGCCGAGCCGCATGCTGCGGCGGTGGGCGCGAGCTTTGCGGTTCTGAACCGGTCCCAGGAGCCGGGGTGCGACTGGGGTGGGCGGGGGCGGACTAGACTGGATCGTTCCCCCCTCGCGAAGAAATGGATACCTCTGTGCTCAGCGTTAGTGACCTGGCGATCCGGGTGGGCGCACGGACCCTCATGGAGGACGTGTCGTTCCGCGTCGGCTCGGGTGACAAGGTGGGGCTCGTCGGGCGCAACGGCGCCGGCAAGACGACGCTCACCAAGGTGCTCGCGGGCGACCTGCTGCCCTCCGAGGGTTCGGTGCAGCGCAGCGGCGAGCTCGGGTACCTGCCGCAAGACCCGCGCTCGGGCGACCCTGAGGAACTCGCGCGCACGCGCATCTTGAACGCGCGCGGACTCGGCTCGCTGCTGCTCGGCATGCAGGAGTCGTCGATGGCGATGGGTTCCGACGACGAGAAGGTCGCGGCCGCCGCGATGAAGAAGTACGGCAACCTCACCGAGCGCTTCGACGCGCTGGGCGGGTACGCCGCCGAGGCCGAGGCCGCGTCGATCGCGAGCAACCTCAGCCTTCCCGACCGAATCCTCGACCAGCCACTGAAGACCCTCTCGGGTGGTCAGCGTCGTCGTATCGAGCTGGCGCGCATCTTGTTCTCCGACGCCGAGACGCTCATCCTCGACGAGCCGACGAACCACCTCGACGCCGACAGTGTGGTGTGGCTGCGCGAGTTCCTGAAGAGCTACAGCGGTGGGTTCATCGTGATCTCGCACGACATCGAGCTCGTGGGCGAGACGGTGAACCGCGTGTTCTACCTCGACGCCAACCGCCAGGTCATCGACGTCTACAACATGAACTGGCGCAACTACCTCAAGCAGCGCGAGGCCGACGAGGAGCGCCGCAAGAAGGAGCGCGTCAACGTCGAGAAGAAGGCGACCCAGCTGCAGCTGCAGGCCGCCCGCTTCGGCGCCAAGGCCTCCAAGGCGGCTGCTGCACACCAGATGGTGGCCCGTGCCGAGAAGATGCTCTCCGGTCTGGAGGAGGTGCGCGCCGTCGACCGCGTGGCGAAGCTCCGCTTCCCGACGCCCGCCGCCTGCGGGCGCACCCCGCTCATGGCCTCGAACCTGTCGAAGAGCTACGGCTCGCTCGAGATCTTCACGGCGGTCGACCTCGCCATCGACCGCGGCTCGAAGGTCGTGGTGCTCGGCCTCAACGGTGCCGGCAAGACGACGCTGCTGCGCATCCTGGGCGGAGTCGACAAGCCCGACACGGGCCAGCTCGAGCCCGGACACGGCCTGCGCATCGGCTACTACGCCCAGGAGCACGAGACCATCGACGTGAAGCGCTCGGTGCTCGAGAACATGGTGTCGGCCTCGCCGAACCTCACCGAGACCGAGGCCCGCCGCGTGCTCGGCTCGTTCCTGTTCACCGGAGACGACTCGCACAAGCCGGCGGGCGTGCTCTCGGGTGGCGAGAAGACGAGGCTCGCCCTCGCCATGATCGTGGTGAGCGGTGCGAACGTGCTGCTGCTCGACGAGCCGACGAACAACCTCGACCCGGCGAGCCGCGAAGAGATCCTGGATGCGCTGGCCCACTACGAGGGCGCAGTCGTGCTGGTGAGTCACGACGAGGGCGCGGTCGAGGCGCTCAACCCCGAGCGGGTGCTCATCCTGCCCGACGGGGTCGAAGACCACTGGAACAA
Organism: Herbiconiux sp. SALV-R1; assembly: GCF_013113715.1. Taxonomy (GTDB): domain Bacteria; phylum Actinomycetota; class Actinomycetes; order Actinomycetales; family Microbacteriaceae; genus Herbiconiux. Next base: position 1,603,235 of record NZ_CP053344.1, on the reverse strand, counting down.
GGATTACGCGGAGCTGATCAGCCTGGCGTAGCGTCGGCAGCTCGTGGCTTACAGGCTACGAGTTGTCTAATATCTCGTCTTCGATCTGGGCGTCGGTGCGCTTGGCCTGGCGTTTGCGTTCGCGTTCGGCGACGCGCTCCTGTTCTTCGGGGTCGTCTTCGTTCGCCCGGCGGTACTCCTGGCGGATGATGTAGCCGAGGCCCACGAAGCCGAGCAGCCCGAAGCAGAACCACTGGAAGGTGTACGACAGGTGCGCGCCCTCGTCGGGCTGCGGCTTCGGCATCGCCATCGGCCGCTCCGCAGGGGCAGGGTCTTCCGACGCCAGCAAGCCGTACGCCGCGGTGAACACGGGGCGGCCGATCTGCTCGGCCACCACGGGCAGCTCGATGCTCGCCAGCTGGCCGTTCTCGAGGTCGCCCGACCCGAACTGCGGCTCGCCCGCCTTGAGGCGCACGACGATCGACACCGTGCCCTCGGGAGCCGCCGGGATCGCATCGGGGAGGTTCTGCTGCTGCCCGGTGGGCACCCAGCCACGGTCGACCACGAAGACGTCGCCGTTGTCGAGCTGGAACGGCACGAGCACGTCGAAGCCGACGTCTCCGCCGAGCGGGCGGTTGCGCACCAGCAGCTGGTCGTCGGTGAGGTAGCGTCCGGTGGCTTCGACGGTCAACCACTCCTGCGACTCGTCGTAGGAATCGAGCTGGGGCAGCGCATCCGTCAGAGGGATGGGCGTGGCGTCGTAGTTCGTCTCGACGCGGTTGATCTCGGCGACGGCCTCGTCGCGGCGGGCGAGCTGCCACATCGCAAGCAGCACGCAGACGATCGCGAACACGACGGTCAGCGCGAGGTAGCCCGCCCAGCGGCGGTGCAGGAGGAAGCGCCAGCCCATCAGGGCGTGCCCTCGGCCGGTGCAGATGCCGGTGCCGACGCCGGGGCACCCACCGCCAGCACCTCGAGCGGGAAGTCGCGCGCGCCCAGGAACTCCCGCAGGAACTCGACGTGCTCGTCGCACGCGAGCCACACCTTGCGGCGCGACTCGTCGTGGATCTTCGGGTTGCGCCACTCGATGCGCCACGACGCCGAGGCGCGGCAGCCCGCCCTGGAGCACTCCTCGGCGGCGGGTTCGAGGCCGAGTGAGATCACTCCCGCGGCCCCCGTTCGTCGTCGCGCCCGGCACCGGACGGGGGAAACCCGACACCGGGAGGCGGCACCGGCGTGCGGTACACCTCGATGGCGCTGGGGCGTTCGGCCTTGTTCACCCAGGAGTTGCCCACGTTGGCCACCACGACCGCGAAGTAGGGCAGCAGGATGGCGCCCGCGGCGAGGAAGATGACCGCCCACCACTCGTGGACGAAGAAGATGAGCACGAGGCACGTGACCCGGATGGCCATGATCACGAGGTACTTGGTCATACGGCTGCGCCGCTCGTCGTCGGGCGACTGCGGGAGACTCGTGACCGACTGGTTCCGCTGCTTCATGATCACCTCTAGCCTACGCTCCGTGAACTGCTCCTAAGCTGGTATCCGTCTGTTCATCGCCCAGTCAGGAGCCCCATCGCGTGACCACCACGACCACCCCCCGCACCGTTCTCATCACCGGCGGAAACCGCGGCATCGGCTACGCGATCGCCGAGGAGTTCGTGGCCCAGGGCCACCGCGTCGCCGTCACCTCCCGGTCGGGATCGGGCGGGCTCGAAGGCGCGCTCACCGTGCAGGGCGACGTGAACGACACCGCGTCGATCGACGCCGCGTTCGACACCGTCGAGAAGGAGCTCGGACCGGTCGAGGTCGTCGTCGCCAACGCCGGCGTCACCCGCGACACGCTGCTGCTGCGCATGACCGAGAGCGACTTCACCGAGGTGATCGACACGAACCTCACCGGGGCGTTCCGCGTCGTGAAGCGAGCCTCGAAGGGGATGCTCAAGGCGCGCTTCGGCCGCGTGGTGCTCATCTCGAGCGTCGTCGGACTGTACGGCTCGCCCGGGCAGATCAACTACAGCTCCTCGAAGGCCGCGCTGGTCGGCTTCGCGCGGTCGCTCACGCGTGAGCTCGGCGGGCGCGGGATCACCGCGAACGTCGTCGCCCCGGGCTTCATCGAGACCGACATGACCGCCGAGCTGCCCGAGGCGCAGCAGGCGGAGTACAAGAAGAACATCCCCGCCGCGCGCTACGGCACCGCTGCCGAGGTCGCGAAGGCCGTGTCGTGGCTCGCCTCCGACGACGCCGCGTACATCTCGGGTGCCGTCATCCCGGTCGACGGTGGTCTAGGGATGGGGCACTAAAGCACGCATCCCCGCCGAGCTCAGCCGCGCAGACCTAGGAGGGGGAGGAGTTGGGAAAGGTCGCGGACGTTCATGATGACGTCGGCGTTCTCCCGCACCTTCGGGCGGGCGTGGAAGGCGACCGAGAGGCCCGCGACCTCCATCATGCGGAGGTCGTTGGCGCCGTCGCCGACGGCGACCGTGCGGGAGAGGGGGATGGCGGCGGATGCTGCCCACTCGAGGAGCGCATCCGCTTTGCTCTGCGGGTCGATGATGGGGCCGGAGACCTCGCCCGTGAGGCGGCCGTCGCGCACGCCGAGGCGGTTGGCGCGCCAGTGGTCGAGGCCGAGCGACTCGGCGAGCGGGTCGAGCACCTCGTGGAAGCCGCCCGACACCACACCGACCAGGCCGTCTGCCGCGTGCAGCGCGGCGATCATCTCGGGCACGCCCGCCGTCACCGTGATAGCCGAGCGCACCTGGTCGAACGCGCTGTCGGGGAGGCCCTCGAGCAGCGCGACGCGGGCCTGGAGGCTCTGGGCGAAGTCGAGGTCGCCGCGCATGGCGCGCTCGGTGATCTCGGCGACCTCGGCGTGACAGCCGGCGAGGTCGCCGAGCATCTCGATGACCTCGTTCTCGATGAGCGTCGAGTCGACGTCGAGCACGACCAGGAATCGCGTGTCGGGGTGAGTCTGATGCTGACTCGGGGTGGGATCGACCTCGGTCAGCACCTCATGACTCATGGCTCTACGCGCACTCCCTTGCCGACGACGGTGATGCCGGAATCGGTCACCGTGAAGCCCCGCTCGCGGTCGCGCTCGGCGTCGACCCCGATCTGGGCACCGGCCGCGACGACCACGTTCTTGTCAAGGATAGCGCGGCGCACCACAGCATCCGGTTCGATGTGCACCCGGTCGAACAGCACCGACTGCTGCACGAGGGCGCCGGAGTCGACGGTCGTCCACGGCCCGACGACGCTGCCCTCGACGCGCGCGCCCGAGATGAGGCAGCCGAGCGACACGATCGACTCGACGGTGACCCCGGGGTTGCCCTTGCTGTCGCGCACGAACTTCGCGGGCGGCGAGTTCAGCGCCTGCGTGTAGATGGGCCACCGCTCGTTGTAGAGGTTGAACACGGGCAGCGCCGAGATGAGGTCTTGGTGCGCGTCGTAGAACGAGTCGATGGTTCCCACGTCGCGCCAGTAGTAGCGGTCGCGGTCGGTGGAGCCCGGTACGTCGTTGCGGTTGAGGTCGTAGACCGCGGCGTTGCCGGAGGCGACGAAGTCGGGGATGATGTCGCCGCCCATGTCATGGCTCGACTCGGGCCGCTCGCCGTCGCGGATGACGGCGTCGATGAGCTGCTGGGCGTCGAAGACGTAGTTGCCCATCGAGGCGAGCACTTCGCCGGGGGAGTCGGCGAGACCGACCGCGTTCTTCGGCTTCTCGAGGAACTCCGAGATGCGGGTGGGGTCGTCGCCCTGGGTCTGGATGACGCCGAACTGGTCGGCGAGCTCGATGGGCTGACGGATGGCGGCCACCGTGGCGCCCGCGCCCGAGGCGATGTGCGCCTCGATCATCTGCTCGAAGTCCATGCGGTAGACGTGATCGGCGCCGACCACGACGACGATGTCGGGGTTCTCGTCGCGGATGAGGTTGAGCGACTGCAGGATGGCGTCGGCCGAGCCGCTGAACCAGCGCTTGCCGAGGCGCTGCTGCGCGGGCACCGAGGCGATGTAGGAGTTGAGCAGGCCGTTCAGGTGCCAGGTCTGCGAGACGTGGCGGTCGAGCGAGTGCGACTTGTACTGGGTGAGCACCACGATCTGCTGCAGCCCCGAATTCACGAGATTCGACAGCGCGAAGTCGATGAGCCGGTAGCCCCCGCCGAACGGCACCCCCGGCTTCGCCCGGTCGGCCGTGAGCGGCATGAGGCGCTTGCCCTCGCCGCCGGCGAGGACGATGCCGAAGATCTTCTTTGAGGCTGCCATAGCCCTAACCCTAATGAGGTTTCGGCCGGTCTGTACTACGGTTCGAGCATGCGAGTCGACGTCATCACCAGAGAGTATCCGCCGGAGGTCTACGGGGGTGCCGGTGTGCACGTCGCCGAGCTCGTGAAGGGGCTCCGCGAGCACCTCGACGTGGCGGTGCGCTGCTTCGGTGCGCCGCGCGACGAGCCGGGCGTCTACGCCTACGGGGTGCCCGCCGAGCTCGCCGGGGCGAACCCGAGCCTCACCACCCTGGGCGTCGACCTGCAGATCGCCGAGGCCACCGCGGGCACCTCGCTGGTGCACTCGCACACCTGGTACGCCAACGCCGCGGGCCGCCTGTCGGCGCTCCTGCACGGCGTGCCGCACGTGGTCACCGCGCACTCGCTCGAGCCCCTGCGCCCGTGGAAGGCCGAGCAGCTGGGCGGCGGCTACCGCATCTCGTCGCAGATCGAGAAAGACGCCTTCGAGACGGCGGATGCGGTCATCGCCGTCTCCCACGGCATGCGTCGCGACATCCTGCGCTCCTACCCGGCGCTCGACGAGTCGAAGGTCACGGTGGTCTACAACGGCATCGACCTGGCGCGTTGGAAGCCGAACGACGACGCCTCCGTGCTGGAGCGCCTCGGCATCGACCCGTCTCGGCCGACTGTCGTGTTCGTCGGCCGCATCACCCGCCAGAAGGGACTGCCGTACCTGCTCAGGGCGATCGCTCAGCTGCCGGCCGAGGTGCAGGTGGTGCTCTGCGCGGGCGCTCCCGACACGCCCGCCATCATGGAGGAGGTCAGCTCGGCGGTGCGCGAGCTGCAGCAGACGCGCACGGGGATCGTGTGGGTGGAGGAGATCCTGCCGCAGCACGAGCTCACGGCCGTGCTCACCGCGGCGACGGTGTTCGTGTGCCCCTCGGTGTACGAGCCGCTCGGCATCGTGAACCTCGAGGCGATGGCGTGCGGGCTCCCCGTCGTCGGCACGGCGACCGGGGGCATCCCCGAAGTGGTCGACGACGGCGTCACGGGCCTCCTCGTGCCGATCGATCAGCTGCAGGACGGCACCGGCACCCCCACCGACCCCGACCGCTTCGTCGCCGACCTGGCCCGGGCGCTCACCGAGGTCGTCACCGACCCGGAGCGCGCAGCCGAGATGGGCCGTGCAGGGCGGGCGAGGGCGGAGGCCGAGTTCAGCTGGGCCGCGATCGCCGCCCAGACCGCCGAGATCTACCGCACACTCGTCGATTAGTATCCGCCGAGCCGGGAGCGACGGTGCAATCGGGGTCTCCCGGTTGACTAGGCTTGGAGCATGCCCACTGTGCTCGATCTCGAAGACGTCTCCGTTGTCCGCGATGGCACCACCATCATCCGGGATGTGCACTGGAAGGTCGAGGGCGATCAGCGCTGGGTGGTGCTCGGGCCGAACGGCGCCGGCAAGACCACGCTGCTGCAGATCGCGGCCGCGATGAGCCACCCCTCGAGCGGCTCGGTGCAGGTGCTCGACGGGCGCCTCGGCGAGGTCGACCTGTTCGAGTTGCGGCCGCGCGTGGGCTTCGCGTCGAGTGCGATGGCCCGTCGCTTCCCGGCGAACGAGACCGTGCTGAACGTCGTGCTCACTGCCGCCTACTCGGTGACCGGGCGCTGGAACGAGGCCTACGAGGAGATCGACGAGCGCCGCGCACAGCGCGTGCTGAGCGAGTGGAAGCTCGACCACCTCGCCGACCGCCTGTTCGGCTCGCTCAGCGACGGCGAGCAGAAGCGCGTGCAGATCGCGCGCTCGGTGATGACCGACCCCGAGCTGCTGCTGCTCGACGAGCCTGCCGCCTCGCTCGACCTCGGCGCCCGTGAGGAGCTGCTGACGCTGCTCGGCGGCTACGCCTCGGCGCCCGAGGCGCCCGCGATCGTGATGGTCACCCACCACGTCGAGGAGATCCCCGTGGGCTTCACCCACGCCCTGCTGCTCGGCCGCGGCGGCATCGTCGCCCAGGGCCCGCTCGGCGAGGTGCTCACCTCGGAGCGCCTGGAGGAGACCTTCGGCCTGCCGATCGCCCTCACCGAGACCGACGGGCGTTTCGTAGCTCGCGCCGCCTGAGGTGCTCTGCTAAACTTTCTAGCTGGCCCGCTCGTCGAGGCCGAAGATTTCACCGCATCCCCCATCGAATCGCAGTACTCAAGGACACCACTATGAAGACCGACATCCACCCCACGTACGAAGCAGTGGTTTTCCGCGACCTCGCCTCGGGCGCGACCTTCCTCACCCGTTCCACCGTGTCGTCGTCGAAGACGATCGAGTGGGAAGACGGCAACACCTACCCCGTCATCGACGTCGAGATCTCGTCGGAGTCGCACCCGTTCTACACGGGCAAGCAGCGCATCCTCGACTCCGCCGGTCGCGTCGAGAAGTTCAACAGCCGCTACAAGGGCTTCGGCGGCAGCAAGTAAGTTCGGCTCGATCCACCAGACGACCCCATCGGCTTCGGCCGGTGGGGTCGTCTGCGTGCGGCACACTGGTGTCGTGAGTTCACCAAGCGCCTACCGTGCCGATCTGGCCGGTCTACCGGCGGGAGAGTGGGCCGGCTACCTGGCCGAGCACTCGGGTCTGCCCGGGCCGCGGGCGAACCTCACGCTCGCCCAGGCGGTGGCCGACACGGCAGACGAGCGGATGCTGCACACCCTCAGCGAAAGCACAGACGAATACGAGGCCCTCTGCGGCACGATCGGGCTCGGCCGGCTGCTCGCCGAGGCACCCGCGGAGCATTCCCCGCAGCTCGCGCGGCGCCTCGCCGACCTCGCCACCGACGACCGCTGGCGGGTGCGCGAGGGCGTCGCCCTGGCGCTGCAGCGCCTGGGCGACGCCGACCGGCCCGCGTTCTGGGCGCTGCTGACGAACTGGTCGGGGGAGTGGCACACTGCCGCCCCGCCCTCCGCAGACGGACTGCTGCGCGCCCGCGCGGTGGCCGCGGCGGCGGCCGAGCCGCGCCTGGTCAAGCAGCACGCCGACGCCCTCGGCGCCCTGCGCTTGCTCGACGGCTGCACGGCTCTGCTCCTGAGCGTCCCCGCCGAGTCGCGTCGCGCTGACGCGCGGCTCGCCGAGGCCGTGCGCGTGCTCCGCCAGACCCTCGGCTACGCCTTCAGCGTCGTCGGCGTCGCCGCCCCCGCCGAGACCTTCTCCGCCCTCGAGCGCTTGGCCTCGTCGAACGACCGGGATGCACGCCGGATCGTCCGCGACAACCTCACCAAGACCCGTCTCACGAAGGCCGACCCGACCCGCGCATCCGCTCTCAGCGCCCGCCTAGCGATCAGCTGACACAGGGACCGCCGCGGGCACGGGCGCAGGGACCTCGGGCCAGCCCCGGCGGGCGGTGAAGGAGGGGTCGCGGGTGGTGCGCATGTAGTCTTCGAAGGAGTCGCACTGGGCGTCGTGCCAGGCGATCTGGGCGGTGTGGAGCTCGGCGGCGGTGAGGGCGAGGTCGGCGCCGTGGCGGAGCCCGAGGGCCTGGGCGACGCGACCGGCGGCGATGGCGTCGGCTCCGGCGTCGTGGGCGTCGGTGAGGTCGACGCCGTAGACGGAGGCGGTGACCTCGAGGGTGCGCTTGCCCTTGCGGTAGCGGTCGACCCGCTTGTCGATGACCAGCGGGTCGATGACGGGGAACGGGCCGACGAGCGGCGCGACGCCGTGGCGCACGGCCTCGCGGGCGAGCAGCGTGAGGTCGTAGGGCGCGTTGTAGATGACGAGCGCGTAGCCGTCTTCGAGCGCGGCGCGCAGCTCTTCGACGATCTCGCCCACCACCTCGGCGGCCGGGCGGCCCTCGGCGCGGGCGCGGGCGGTGGCGACACCGTGCACGGCGGTGGCCTGCAGCGGGATCTCGACGCCGGGGTCGGCCAGCCAATCACGCCGGCGCGTGACGACGCCGCTCGCGTCGAGGCGGCTCACGTTCGCGGTGACGACCCTGCTCGTCTCGACGTCGATGCCGGTGGTCTCGAGGTCGAACACCACAAGCCGCTCGGCCCAGGCCGGCAGCGGGCTGAGCAGCACCTCGGCCGTCTCGAACAGCGCCGGCTGCACCACGACGACCGGGGCCACGGCAGTCTTCGAAAGGACCTCCGGTTCGGCCGGGAGGTCGAACAGGGGGACGTCAACGATCTCCATCGCGCCAGTCTGCCCGACACCACCGTCACCGGCCGTGACCGACACCCGGCACCCGCCGACTCCGGCGAGCGAGAATGCTCAGTCGCGCCCGACGTGCAGCCAGTAGAACGTCTGCGTGCCGAAGGTGAGCGTCACGCGCCCCTCCTCATCGAAGGCGGGGAACTCCCCGTGCCCGAACAGGTCGTAGAGCTTGCGCCCCGCGAACTGCGGCGCGGTGACCGTGGCCGAGGTCGGGTTGTGCGCGAAGTTGAACACGCACAGCACGTCTTCGGGCCCGTCGCCGAACACGTCGCCCGAACCCTCGTACGAGCGCACGAACGCCATCACCGACTCGTGGTCGGTCGAGAGCACCTCCATGCTGCCGAGCCCGAAGGTCGGATGCGCCTTCCGCACGTGGATGACGTTGCGGATCCAGTGCAGCAGCGACCGCGACTGCGCCAGCTGCGACTCGACGTTCACCAGCGTGTAGTTGTACACCAGCGACTGCACCACGGGCAGGAACAGCTTGCCCGGGTCGGCTGTGGAGAACCCGGCGTTGCGGTCGGGTGTCCACTGCATCGGGGTGCGGGAGGCGTCGCGGTCGGGCAGCCAGATGTTGTCGCCCATGCCGATCTCGTCGCCGTAGTAGAGGAACGGCGAGCCCGGCAGCGCGAACAGCAGCGCGTGGATGAGCTCGAGCTCCGCCCGCGAGTTGTCGAGCAGCGGCGCGAGCCGGCGCCTGATGCCGATGTTCGACCGCATGCGCGGGTCGTAGGCGTACCACCCGTACATCGCCTGCCGGTACTCCTCCGACACCATCTCGAGCGTGAGCTCGTCGTGGTTGCGGAGGAACACGCCCCAGGCGGCGGAGGAGGGGATCTGGGTCGTCTCCGACAGCACCCGGATGAGCTCGTCGGCCTTCTGCGACCGCAGCGAGTAGTAGATGCGCGGCATGACGGGGAAGTCGAAGGCCATGTGGCACTCCGGCTCCTCCTCGGTGCCGAAGAACGCGGCGACCTCGCGCGGCCACTGGTTCGCCTCGGCCACGAGCATGCGCCCCGGGTAGTCGGTGTCGATCATCTCGCGCAGCTTCACGATGAACTCGTGGGTCTTCGGCTCACCCTCGCCGTTGCCCTCGTCGCTCTCGTAGAGATACGGGATGGCGTCGAGACGGATGCCGTCGACCCCCATGTCGAGCCAGAACCGCACGGTGTCGAAGATCGCCTCGTGCACCGCCGGGTTCTCGAAGTTGAGGTCGGGCTGGTGCGAGAAGAAGCGGTGCCAGAAGAACTGCCGGCGCACCGGGTCGAAGGTCCAGTTCGACTCCTCGGTGTCGACGAAGATGATGCGGATGTTCTCGTACTTCTCGTCGGTGTCGCTCCACACGTAGAAGTCGCCGAAGGGCCCGTCGGGGTCTTCGCGCGACTGCTGGAACCACTCGTGCTGGTCGGAGGTGTGGTTGAGCGGGAAGTCGATGAGGATGCGCATGTTGCGTTCGTGCGCCTTGGTCACCAGGTCGCGGAACTCCTCGACCGTGCCGTAGTCGGGCAGCACCGCCTTGAAGTCGGAGACGTCGTAGCCGCCGTCGCGCATCGGCGACTGGTAGAACGGCGGCAGCCACAGGGCATCGATGCCGAGCCACTGCAGGTAGTCGAGCTTGGAGATCAGCCCGGCGATGTCTCCGAAGCCGTCTCCGTTGGAGTCGACGAAGGAGCGGATCATCACCTCGTAGAAGACCGACCGCTTGTACCACTGCGTGTCGAGGGTGAGACCGGGCGACTGGATGGGGGCGGTGAAGCTCACAGGGGTTCCCTTCGGAAACTCGGAAACGTCGGTCAGCGCGTTCTGACCTCAACGCTAGTCCTCCCGGCCGCGACCGCCACCGTATGCTGGTCGGGATGACCGTCGCCTCGCCTTACGCCGTCGAACTCGCCCGTCTGCCGGTGACCACGCGCACCCTCGCCCTCGCCGGCAGCAGCACCCACGTCTGGGAGTACGGCGCGGCGGGCGCCGACGAGGCAGCCCGGGCCGATGCCGACACCGTGCTCATCGTCGTGCACGGCTTCCGCGGCGACCACCACGGCCTCGAACCCGTCATCGCCCAGCTCGGCGACCCCGCCTCCGAAGCGGCCCGCGGCCGCCGCATCGTCGCCCCCGACCTCCCGGGCTTCGGCGACTCCGGCCCCCTCGCGGGCGACCACGACGTCGACGGCTACGTGGCCTGGCTGCGCGAGCTGGTCGACCGGGTGCGCCGAGAGTCCCCGAACGCCCGCCTGGTCGTCGTCGGCCACTCCTTCGGCTCCATCGTCTCCTCCGCCGCCCTCGCCGGCGGCCTCGAGGTCGACGACGCCGTGCTCATCAACCCCATCTCGGCCCCCGCACTCAAGGGCCCGAAGGGAGTGATGACGCGCCTCGCCATCGGCTACTACTGGTTCTCCGCGGCCGTGCCCGAGAAACTCGGCTTCGCGCTGCTGCGGAGCGCCCTCGTGGTGCGCATCGTGAGCATCACCATGTCGCGCACGAAAGACCGCCACCTGCTCCGCTGGATCCACGACCAGCACTCCCGCTACTTCTCCGCCTTCGCCAGCCGCTCGGTCGTGCTCGACGCCTTCCGCGGTTCCGTCAGTCACGACGTCAGCGAGTACGCGGCACAGGTCACCGTGCCGACCCTCCTCATCGCCGCCGACGACGACGACATCACCCCGCTCGCCGCCCAGCACGAGGTGCAGCGCGCCATGCCCGACGCCCGACTCGTGGTGCTCGAGAACGTCGGCCACCTCATCCACTACGAGCGCCCCGTCGAGGCGGCGGCGGCCATCGAGGCCTTCCTCGCCGAGGAGCGCCCGGCATGAAGCTCGCCTTCGACTGCCGCTACACCCGCATCGGGCGCCACGACGGCATCAGCCGCTACACCGCCGGCGTGGTGACGGCCCTCGCCGAGCTGCAGAACGCATCCGCAGCATCCGCAGCCCCGTTCGAGCTGACGATGATCATCAGCGACGAGCGGCAGCTCGAGATGCTGCCCGAGCTGCCGTGGGTGAAGGTCTCGGGCCCCACGAGCGTGCTCGAACCGCTGGTGGCCCTGCAGGTGAACCGCACGGCCGCCCCCGACGCCGTCATCAGCCCCATGCAGACCATGGGTACGCTCGGCCGCCGCTACCGCCTGGCGCTCACGGTGCACGACCTCATCTACTACTCCAACCCCGAACCGCCGCACGACCTGCCGGCCTTCGTGCGCATCCTGTGGCGGCTCTACCACAAGGCCTGGTGGCCGCAACGGATGCTGCTCAACCGGGCGGATGCGGTGGTCACCGTCTCGCACACCACCGAGGCGCTCATCGCGAGTCACCACCTCACCACGAAGCCCGTCGTGGTGGCCCGCAACGCCGCCGACCTGCCCGAGCGCGCCGTCGCCGACGCCGCGGCCGACGAGGCGCAGACCCGCGCCGCCGCGAAGACCCTGCTCTACATGGGCTCGTTCATGCCCTACAAGAACGTCGAGACGCTCGTGCGGGCCGTGGGCGAGCTGCCGGGCTTCGAGCTGCACCTGCTCAGCCGGGCGACGGATGCCGACAAGACCCGCCTGCGGGCGATCGACCCCTCGGCACGGCTGGTCTTCCACGACGGGGTGAGCGACGAGGAGTACCACGAGCTGCTGCAGCGGGCGACCGCGCTGGTGACGGCCTCGCTCGACGAGGGCTTCGGCATCCCGCTGGTGGAGTCGATGGGGTACGGCACGCCCGTGGTGGTCAGTGAGATCCCGGTGTTCCACGAGATCGGGCAGGGTGCGGCCCTGTACGCGCCGGCGCGCGACCCCGCCGCGTTCGCGCGGCAGATCGCACGGCTCGAAGATCCGGAGGAGTGGCGACGCCGGTCGCTGGCCTCGCGGGAGGTCGCCGAGGGCTTCAGCTGGGAAGCGTCAGCTCGAGCGCTAGCGGAGCTCGTGAGCGGATGGACGGGTCGAGCGCCACGCCGTTGAACTCGGCGAGCGAGAGGTGCCCGTCGTCGAGCACGAAGTCATGGGCCGAGCCGTTGGCGATGAGCTGACCCCGCTGCGGCAGCGCCTTCTCGGTGATGTACCGCACGAGCGAGCCGATGACGCCGCCGTGGGAGACCACGATGAGCGCCTGCCCCGGGTGCTCCTCCGCCAGCATCTCGAGGGCGGGCAGCACCCGCCGCACCACGGCCGTGCGCGACTCGCGGCCCGGCACCGGGGCATCGGGGTCGGGGAAGCGCGCGCGGATCTCCTCGCCGTTCAGGCCCTCCACCTCGCCGTAGCTGCGCTCGGCGAGCGCGGCGACGATCTCGGGCTCGCCGAGACCGGCGATGCCGGCGATGATCTCGGCGGTCTCCTTGGCACGCGAGAGCGGGCTCGCCACGATGCCGTCCCACTGCCGTTCGGCGAGCACCGCACCGGTCTCCCTGGCCTGCTCGCGCCCCGTCTCGTTGAGGGGCACGTCGGTGGCGCCCTGGATGCGCTTCTGGAAGTTCCAGTCGGTCTGGCCGTGCCGCACGAAGGTGAAGGTAGTCATCGCCTCCATCCTAGGCGGCGAGCCCTCCGAGCCCTCCGCGCCCCCGGGGTTCCGGATGCGCGGGCCCGCGTCAGCGGAGGAGGGGGGCGAGGGCGGTCAGCGTCTCCGCCACCCCGCCGTCGATCTTCAGGGCGGCGCGCCCGTCGCCCTTGGTGACCCCGCGATTCACGATGACGATCGGCAGCCGGCGCCGCCGCGCCTGCTCGAGCAGCCTGATTCCCGAGTTCACCACGAGCGACGACCCGGCGATGACCATCGCCTCCGCCGCCGACACCATGGCGCTGGCCTCGGCGAACTTCTCGGTGGGCACGAACTCGCCGAAGAACACCACGTCGGGCTTCAGCACCCCGCCGCACACGGTGCAGGCGGGCACGACGAACGACTCGTACTCGGCGACGGCGGCGTCGCCGTCGGGCGCCATGCGCACGAGCTCCGGTTCGGTGACGCCCGGGTTGTCGTCGGCGATGCGCTGCGCGATGTCGGAGCGGGCGTAGAACTGGCCGCAGCGGAGGCAGACCACCCTGTCCATCGACCCGTGCAGGTCGACGAGGTGCCGCGTGCCGGCGCGGGTGTGCAGCCCGTCGACGTTCTGCGTGACGACGCCGTTGACGACGCCGGCCTCCTCGAGCTCGGCGAGGAGCAGGTGGGTCGCGTTCGGCCGCGCGGCGTCGAACATGCGCCAGCCCAGGTGACTGCCGGCCCAGTAGCGCTTGCGGAAGCTCTCGCTGGCCAGGAACTGGTCGAAGGTCATCGGGTTGCGCACCGGCGCGCCCTCGCCCCGGTAGTCGGGGATGCCGGAGTCGGTGCTCACACCGGCCCCGGTGAGCATGACGATCCGCTTGCCCGCGAGGATCTCGGCGGCCTGCACGACCTCGGGCGGCAGAGCGGTGGGGACCGCCTCCGCCGACTCGTCGGGCACAGAGGACACGAGCGGGACCATGACACCTCCTCGCCGGCCAGGTGCGCCGACTCGCTACGAGTCTACGGTGCGAAGTTTTCGGGGATGTTTCCACCCTGGCAGAGTGGAGCGGTACCAACCGTCGAGCGAAAGCCCACCCGTGTCCGTCATCCCCATCGACTCCCTCGAGCATCCGCTGCTCGCCGACTACGCCGACCTCACCGACGTGGCGCTCCGCCGCAAGCTCGAGCCGGCCGGCGGCCTCTACCTGGCCGAGTCGAGCAAGGTCATCGAGCGCGCCGTGGCTGCCGGTCATGTGCCGCGCTCGGTGCTGCTGCAGGAGAAGTGGCTGCCGTCGCTGGCCTGGGTGGGGGAGCGGTTCCCCGAGGTACCGGTGTTCGTGGCCGACGACGCGCTGCTCGAGCGTCTCACCGGTTTCGCCATGCACCGGGGCGCCCTGGCGTCGATGCACCGGCCCGCGCTCCCCGACCCGGCAGAGCTCCTCGCCGGAGCGCGCACGGTGGTGGTGCTCGACGACATCGTCGACCACACCAACGTGGGCGCCGCGTTCCGTTCGGCGGCGGGGCTCGGCGCCGACGCGGTGCTCATCAGCCCGCGCTGCGCCGACCCGCTCTACCGCCGGAGCGTGAGGGTGAGCATGGGCACCGTGCTGCAGGTGCCGTGGACGAGACTGCCGGAGTGGAAGGATGCGGGGCCGCTGCTGCACGACGCGGGGTTCACGATCGCCGCGCTCGCGCTCGTCGACGACTCGGTCACGCTGCAGGAGTTCGCGGCCACGGCCCCCGAGAAGGTCGCCGTCGTGATGGGCTCTGAGGGCGACGGACTCGGCTGGCGGGCGCTGGCGGCCGCCGACGTGAATGTCGAGATCCCGATGCTGCACGGGGTCGACTCGCTCAACGTCGCTGCGGCATCTGCCGTGGCGCTCTACGCACTTCTCACGGCGGAGCGTCGCTGAGCACTAGGCTTCCCCTACCGTTCCAAGGGAGGACCGTCCATGACCGACAAGAGTGCCGCCGCATCCGCCGCCTCCGCGTCGCCGCCCACCGGTGGCAAGGGGCTCGCGACGGGCACCCTCGGGCTCTTCGGCTCCACCGTGATCGGGCTCGCCTCGACGGCCCCCGTGTACTCGCTGGCCGCGACCGTCGGCTTCGTCGTGCTGGCCGTGGGGGCCCAGGCGCCGATCGCGATGGTCCTGGCATTCATCCCGATGTTCCTCACCGCCTACGCCTACCGTGAGCTCAACCGCGCCGTGCCCGACTGCGGCACCGCGTTCACCTGGGTGACCAAGGCGTTCGGGCCCTGGACGGGGTGGCTCGCCGGCTGGGGCGTCGCGGTGGCCGGCATCATCGTGCTGGCGAACCTGGCGCAGATCGGCAGCAAGTACCTCTGGCTGCTCACGAACAACCCCGACCTCTACGACAACGTGCCGCTCGTCACCGCCACGGGAGTCGTGTTCATCGGCGTGATGACCTTCGTGAGCGTGCGCGGCCTCGAGATCGGGGAGCGGCTGCAGAACGTGCTGCTCGCCATCCAGTACCTCGCGCTCGCCCTGTTCGTGGTGTTCGCGCTCTGGAACGTCTTCGCCGGCACCGCGCCGGCCGGCTCGACGACCCCGCAGCTCGACTGGTTCAACCCCTTCGCCTTCACCTCGCTCTCGGGCTTCACCGAGGCGATCCTCCTGTGCCTGTTCATCTACTGGGGGTGGGACACCTGTCTCGCGCTCAACGAGGAGACGAAAGACCCGCAGCGCACCCCGGGTCGCGCCGCCGTGCTCTCGACGGTCATCCTCCTCGTCACCTACGTGTCGGTCACCGTCGCGGCGATGGCCTTCGCGGGGCTCGGCGACTCGGGCCTCGGGCTCGGCAACGAGGGCAACGCCGAAGACGTGTTCTTCGCCCTCAAAGACGCCGTGTTCGGGCCGTGGGCATGGCTGCTCGTCATCGCCGTGTGCGTCTCGGCGATCTCGTCGACGCAGACCACCATCCTCCCCACCGCCCGCGGCACGCTCGCCATGGCCACCTACCGCGCGCTCCCCGAGGCCTTCGGCCGCATCAACCCCAAGTTCCGCACGCCGCGCTTCGCGACGATCTTCATGAGCGTGGTCGCCGTGGCCTTCTACGTGAGCATGACGATCGTGAGCGAGAACGTGCTGGCCGACACCATCCTCTCGATCGGCCTCGCCATCGCGTTCTACTACTCGCTCACGAGCTTCGCGTGCGTGTGGTTCTTCCGCCGCGAGATCTTCACCTCGGCCCGCAATTTCCTGTTCAAGGGCCTGTTCCCGCTCCTCGGCGGGCTCATGCTGACGGCGGCGTTCATCCAGTCGGCGATCGACATGTACGACCCCGACTACGGCTACACCGTCATCTTCGGCATCGGCGGAGTGTTCGTCATCGGCATCGGGTCGCTCGCGCTCGGGGCCGTGCTCATGGTGATCTGGGCGTTCTTCCCGCGGGCGAAGGCCTTCTTCCGGGGCGAGAGCCTCAACCGCGACACCGAGGTGCTGGTGCCCGAAGACGACCACCCCGTGCCCTACTCGGTCGACGGCGGGCGCATGTAGCCTCCGGATGGTCACGGGGCGCCGCCCTAGGATGGGGCGGGTGAGTCGTCCGAGCCCTGCCGTGTACCGGCGTCGGCGCATCGTCGTGGGGGCCGCGCTCCTCGTGGTGGCGCTCCTCGCCACTTACCTGCCGGTCGCGCTGTTCGCGCCGGTGCCCGCCGCATCCGCCGCCCTGGTGACGCTGCCGGAGACCGGGAGCCCCGCGGTTTCGCTGCAGACGCCGGCGCAGGGCACGAGCGCCATCGCGGTCGCCGGCGAGGGCGACGATGCCGCCGGGCTCGTGCTGGGGTCGAGCGGCAGCACAGACTCGATCCCCATCGCGAGCATCACGAAGACCATCACGGCGCTCGTCGTGCTCGACGAGAAGCCCATCGCCGACGGCGGCCAGGGCCCCGACATCGCCATCACGCAGCAAGACGCCGACTTCCTCGCGGCGACGATCGCCGTCGGCGGCTCGTGGGCCTCGGTCTACCCGGGCCAGGTGCTGAGCGAGCGCCAGGTGATCGAGATCATGATGCTCGAATCGGCGAACAACTACAGCCTCACCCTCACGACGTGGGCCTTCGGCTCGGTCGACGCCTACCTCGCCGCCGCCACCGAGTGGCTCGCCGAGAAGGGGCTCACGGGCACGGCGGTGGCCGACACCTCGGGCCTCGACCCGGGTTCGCGCAGCACCACCCGCGACCTGCTCGCGCTCGGCGCGCTCGCCCTGGCCGACCCCGTGCTCGCGCCCATCGTGGGCACGGCGAGCGACACCCTGCCCGAACTCGGCACCATCGACAACACCAACGACCTGCTCGGCCAGATCGGCATCGACGGCATCAAGACCGGCACCACCGACGAGGCGGGCTTCTGCCTGCTCTTCTCGGCCGACTACACGGTGGGCGACGAGACCTTCCCGCTCGTCGGCGTCGTGCTCGGCGCGCCGAGCGAAGACCAGCTCCACGCCTCCGTGCTGTCCCTGCTGCAATCGGCGCAGAGCGGGTTCCAGGTGCTGCGCGTGGTGTCGGCCGGCGACGTCGTGGGCTCGTACACGACAGCATGGGGCGCGGAGGCCGATGTCATCGCCACCGAAGACGTCGACGCCACGGTGTGGTCGGGCGTCGAGGTGACGTCGAGCACCGAGGCCGAGAATCGCGAGTCGGGCGCCGCAGGCACCGAGGTGGGCACCGCCCGCTTCGATCTCGCCGGCGTCTCGCTCGACGGGCCGGAGTTCACGGTGCCGGTGGCGCTGGCGAGCGAGCTCGACGGGCCCGACCTCGGGTGGCGCCTCGCCAACCCGGGCCGCCTCTTCGGCTGAGGCGGGCCCGGCGCGGCGCGCTCCGCCCAGCAGAGCGGATGCTCGCCTCAGCCCTCCGCGGAGGGCTCGGTCTGCGCCGCCACCCGCCCCGGCACGGGCCCCGGCACCGGGCGCTTCGGCGCGATGCCGTCGCCGCTCGAGCGATGCGTGATGCGGCGGAGCACCCACGGCACGAGGTGCACCCGTGCCCATACAAGGTCTTCGGCGCGCGCCTGGCGCCAGCTGCGACCGGGCAACGGCTCGGGCTCGCCGGCCTGCAGGTCGTTGTCGACGTTGAGGGCCCGCAGCACCTGGCGGGCGACCTCGTGGTGGCCGAGCGCGTTCAGGTGCAGCCGGTCGTCGGCCCACATCCGCGCATCCTGGATCTCCTTCAGTCCCCACTGATCGGCGACCACGCAGTCGTAGCGGTCGGCGATCACCCTGAGGTTCTCGTTGTAGATCGCGACCTTGCCCCGGATGCCCCGGAACACCGGCGTGAACGCGGTGTCGACCCCGGTGAAGATGACCACCGTCGCGTCGTCGCGCCGCAGCCGCCTCACGGCCACCTCGAAGCGCGCGGCGATGTCGTCGGGGTCGGTGCCGGGGCGGATGACGTCGTTGCCGCCCGCCGAGATGCTGATGAGGTCGGGCTGCAGGGCGAGCGCGGGCTCGATCTGCTCATCGGCGATCTGCTGCAGCAGGCGGCCGCGGATGGCGAGGTTCGCGTACGAGAACTCGCCGTCGGCGGTCGCCGCCAGCACCTCGGCGACCCGGTCGGCCCAGCCGCGCAGCCCACCGGGGCTCGCGGGTTCGGGGTCGCCGAGACCCTCGGTGAACGAGTCGCCCAGCGCGACGTAGCGACGCCAGGGATGCGGCTGTGACATGTGTCGGACTCCTCTCGCAACCTCCTCCAGGGTAGACCTCGCGCGAGCGCCGCCCGGTGCGGTGATGTCGGCGGGGAGGGGTATCCTCGAACATCGTGACAGACGCCCCGCACTACGAACCGGCACCCGGAACGAGCGCAGCGGGCCACCTCTCTCCCTCCTTCCCGGCTCGCGCGCCGTGGGGTACGGCGGGCCGCCTGCGGGCCTGGCAGGAGGAGGCGCTCACCGCCTACTTCGCCAAGGAACCGCGCGACTTCCTCGCCGCCGCGACCCCCGGCGCCGGCAAGACCACCTTCGCCCTGCGTCTCGCCAGCGAGCTGCTGCATCGCCGCACCGTAGACCGCGTCATCGTCGTCGCCCCCACCGAGCACCTCAAGCGCCAGTGGGCCGACGCCGCCGACCGTGCGGGCGTGCGTCTGAACCCCGGCTTCAAGAACAGCGAGTCGCGCTTCGGGCGGCACTACCACGGCGTGGCGCTCACCTACGCGCAGGTCGCCGCGCGGCCCGCGCTGCACCGCGAGCTCACGCAGGGTGCGAGCACCCTCGTCATCCTCGACGAGGTGCACCATGGCGGCGACGCACTGAGCTGGGGCGACGCGGTGCGTGAGGCGTTCGAACCCGCCACGCGGCGCCTCGCGCTCACGGGGACACCCTTCCGCTCCGACACCTCGCCCATTCCGTTCGTGGAATATCTCCCCGACGAGCACGGCATCCGCGTCTCGCGCAGCGACTACAGCTACGGCTACGGCCGCGCCCTCAAAGACGGCGTCGTGCGACCCGTGCTCTTCATGGTCTACGCCGGGCACATGCGCTGGCGCACCAAGGTGGGCGACGAGATGGAGGCCCGCCTCGGCGAGGGCAACACGAAAGACATCACCTCCCAGGCCTGGCGCACCGCCCTCGACCCGGCGGGCGACTGGATTCCCCAGGTGCTCGGCGCCGCCGACAAGCGCCTGAGCGAGGTGCGGCAGTCGATCCCGGATGCGGGCGGCCTGGTCATCGCCACCGACCAGACGGTCGCGCGTGCGTACGCGACCATCCTGGAGTCGATCACGGGGGAGAAGGTGACGGTCGTGCTCTCCGACGAGAAGGAGGCCTCCGACCGCATCCAGCAGTTCTCCGACGGCAGCTCCCGCTGGATGGTCGCCGTGCGCATGGTGTCGGAGGGCGTCGACGTGCCCCGGCTCGCGGTCGGCGTGTACGCCACGAGCGCCTCGACGCCGCTGTTCTTCGCCCAGGCCATCGGGCGCTTCGTGCGGGCGCGTCGTCGTGGTGAGACCGCATCCGTCTTCCTGCCGAACGTGCCCGCGCTGATGGCTCTGGCCGAGAAGCTCGAGCTCGAACGCGACCACGCGCTCGACAAGCGCGACGACGGGTCGAACCCCGAGGGCGACTTCTACAACCCCGAAGACGCCATGGTCGCCGCGGCCAATCGCGAGGAGCGCGCCTCGGAGGGGCTCACCGAGGAGTTCTCGTTCGTCGCCATCGGCTCGGAGGCGACCTTCGACCGCGTGGTCTACGACGGGGGAGAGTTCGGCTTCCAGGCCGTGGTCGGCAGCGAGGAGGAGCTCGACTTCCTCGGCCTCCCCGGGCTGCTCGAGCCCGATCAGGTGAAAGACCTGCTGCAGCACCGACAGGCGAGGCAGCAGAAGCACCAGGCGAAGAACGGGATGCCGAAGACCGACACGCCCGACCAGGGCGGCGTGCCGGCACCGCTCTACCGCACCCTGAAGGAGCAGCGCACCCTGCTCAACTCCCTCGTGGGCATCTGGTCGAAGCAGTCGAACGAGCCGCACGGGCTCATCCACGCCGAGCTCCGCCGCATCTGCGGTGGTCCCGCCGTCGCGCAGGCGAGCGTGACGCAGCTGCAGTCGCGCATCGTGACGGTGCGCAAGTGGATGGGCGCCGCCGGGCGCTGAGCCGGGAAAGCACCGGGCGCTGACCCGCGAAAGCGGGGTAGGGCGCGCTGTCTGGGCGCGCCCGTCGCGTGCCACTATGGCTGGATGACGACAGAGACCGCCGCGCCCGACTCTCCCACGAAGAAGGAGCGCACCTTCTTCGGGCAGCCGTTCTCCCTCGTCCACGTCTTCGGCGTCGAGATGTGGGAGCGCTTCTCCTTCTACGGGATGCAGGGCATCCTGCTGCTCTACATGTTCTACAGCGCCGCAGAAGGCGGCCTGGGCATCCCGAAGCCGGTAGCCGTCGGCATCATCGGCGCGTACGGCGGGTCGGTGTACCTGGCGACCATCCTCGGCGCGTGGATCGCCGACCGGCTCCTCGGGTCTGAACGCACGCTGTTCTACAGCGCCATCGTCGTCATGGCCGGTCACATCGCGCTCTCGCTGCTGCCGGGCCTGCTGGGGCTCGGGGCAGGCCTCGTGCTCATCGCGCTGGGTTCCGGGGGCGTCAAGGCCAACGCCACCTCGGTGGTGGGCACCCTCTACGCCGAGAAAGACCCCAAGCGCGACGCGGGCTTCTCGATCTTCTACCTCGGCATCAACCTGGGCGCCTTCCTCGGCCCGCTGCTGACCGGCCTCCTGCAGTCGACCGTGGGCTTCCACTGGGGCTTCGGCGCCGCCGCGGTGGGCATGGCGATCGGCCTGGTGCAGTACTCCTTCGGCAGGCGGAGCCTCCCCGCCCACGCCAAGGAGGTGCCGAACCCGCTGCCGGCCAACCGCCGCATCCTCATCGCCGTCGTCGCGGTGGCCGCCGTCGTCGTGATCGTCGCCGCCGTGCTGGTGGGGCTCCTCACCGCCGACAACCTCGCCGACGCCGTCGCGCTGGTCACGCTCGTCGCCTCGATCGCGCTGTTCGCCGTCATCCTCTCGAGCAAGAAGATCGACGGCACGGAGCGCAAGCGGGTGATCTCGTTCATCCCCATGTTCCTCACCAGCGTCGCGTTCTGGTCGCTGTATCAGCAGCAGTTCACCGTGGTGACGATCTACGCCAACGACCGGCTCAACCTGAGCCTCTTCGGCTGGCAGATGCCGGTGGCGTGGGTGCAGTCGATCAACCCGATCTTCATCATCATCCTCTCGGGCGTGTTCGCCGCGATCTGGACGAAGCTCGGCGACCGTCAGCCGCCGACGCCCTACAAGTTCGCTGCCGCCGCCGTGGTGATGGGCATCGCGTTCCTGCTGTTCATCCCGTTCTCGGGAACGGGAGCCCACGGTACGCCGCTGCTCGCGCTCGTCGGCATCCTGTTCGTCTTCACCATCGCCGAACTGCTGCTCTCACCCGTCGGCCTGTCGCTGTCGACGAAGCTGGCGCCGCGGGTGTTCCAGACCCAGATGGTGGCCCTGTTCTTCCTGTCGATCGCGCTTGGAACGGCCTTGTCGGGAATCCTCGCCGGCTTCTACGACGAGAACGACGAGCCGCCCTACTTCGGCATCTCGGGCATCGTCGCCATCGTGGTCGGAGTCGTGCTCATCCTGCTCACCCCGTGGGTGCGCAAGCTCATGCAGGGCGTGAGGTAGCTCAGGCGCCGCCGAACCGTTCGGTGCGGATGGTCGCGGGGTCGACCCCCGCGGCCACCAGGGCGTCGGAGGCGAGCTCGACGAAGCGGGTGGGGCCGCAGATGTAGGTGGAGGCGTTCTGGTCGCCCTCGGCCCAGTCTGTGACGCGCCGCGCATCCAGTCGGCCGATCGTGCCCTGCCAGCCCGGCGGGGCGTGCCGGGTGTACTGGATGGCCACCTCGGCACCGGCCTCGGCCGTGAGCGCGTCGAGCTCGTCAGAGAAATAGACGTACTCGGGCGTGCGCACCGAGTACAGCAGCTTCACCGGGGCCGTGTTTCCCGAGCGGATGTGCGTGCGGAGGATCGAGACCAGGGGAGCGATGCCGGAACCGCCGCCGATGAGCCGCACCGGCTCGGTCTGCTCGGGGCGCCAGACGAACCAGCCGCCGAGCGGGCCGATGACCTCGAGCTGGTCGCCGACGGAGATGCCGCGCACGAGATAGGGCGAGACCTCGCCGTCGGGCATGAGCTCGACGCTCACGGCGGCGAGCTCGTCGCCGGCGGCGGAGGAGAGCGAGTAGGAGCGCGCCGCCTGGTAGCCGTCGGGCGCGGTGAGCCTGATGTCGATGTGCTGGCCGGCCAGCGCGCCCTT
This sequence comes from Herbiconiux sp. SALV-R1, assembly GCF_013113715.1. Taxonomy (GTDB): domain Bacteria; phylum Actinomycetota; class Actinomycetes; order Actinomycetales; family Microbacteriaceae; genus Herbiconiux. The sequence continues at coordinate 1,580,600 of NZ_CP053344.1, read as the reverse complement.
CCACCCGGGGATGCGCAGCATCAGGGTGCGAGCGGTCGGAGTCTCTTCACGGATGCCGACGACGTCGGCCACAGCCCATTCCACGCTAGGAATCGTAGTAGTAGCGCTCTTCCTTCCAGGGGTCGCCGTAGGCGTGGTAGCCGTTAACCTCCCAGAAGCCGAGCTCCTCGCTGTCGTGAAGGCTGAGCCCCTTCACCCACTTCGCGCTCTTCCAGAAGTAGAGGTGCGGCACGAGCAGGCGGGCGGGCCCGCCGTGCTCGGGGTCGAGCGGCTCGCCGTCGTACTCGAACGCCACCCAGGCCTTCCCGCCGAGCAGGTCTTCGAGCGGCACGTTGGTGGTGTAGCCGCCGAAGGAGTGCGCCATGGTGTAGCCGGCGCTGGTCTCGATGCCCTCGAACAGCGTGTCGAGCGACACCCCGCGCCAGTCGGTGTCGAACTTCGACCACCGGGTGACGCAGTGGATGTCGGTGTGCACGTCTTCGACGGGCAGGGCACGGAATTCGTCCCAGCTCCAGCGGGTGACTTCACCCGTCTCGGTGGTGATCGAGAACGCCCACTCGCCGTCGTGGATGTTCGGGGTGGGCCCGGCGGAGAGCACCGGGAAGTCTTTCGTCTCGTACTGCCCCGGGGGCAGTTTCGGATCGGCCTCGCGGTGCTTGCCGAAGAAACCCGGTGTGACGATTCCCATAGTGCTCTCCTTCCGGACCGTGGCCCCAGCTTAGAGCGATCAGGCCGTCGGCTGGCCCGACAGATCGTGGATGAGTGCCTGCTCGTCCTCGGCGCTCAGCGAGGTCTTGATGACCGTGCCGTTGTAGGGCGCCAGCGCCGCGGCGAACTTGTCTTCGGTGAGCTTGGTCGTGTACACCACGACAGCCGACTTGCCGGCCGAGACGGCGTCTTTGACCTGCGCGCGGAACTCGGAGTTGAGACCCGTCTTGTCGATGCCGGCGAAGAGGGCGCCGAACAGACCGCCGAAGACGAGGCCGACGAAGGGGATGAAGAACAGGATGCCGATGAGCGTTCCGAAGAGCGCTCCGCCCGCCGCACCCAGGCCGATGTTGCCGACGGCGCCGGGGTTCTTCACGTGGGTCTTGCCGTCGTGGTCGACGGTGACGAGCGCGAGCCCCGCGAGCTGCACGATGAGGTCGCCCTGCAGTTCCTGCACCTTCTCGTAGGCGCCTTCCGCCTGCTCCTCGGTGTCGAATGCGATGACGATGAGATCTGCCATGGATCAGTCCTTTCAAGGGTGTGAGCCACAGCGTAGGGGAAAGCAGTTAACGAAAAGAAGACCCGGCGTCATGCCGGGTCTTCTTTCGTTCACTGTCTCAACCAGTGTGTCCGAGGGGGGACTTGAACCCCCACGCCCTATACGGGCACTAGCACCTCAAGCTAGCGCGTCTGCCATTTCCGCCACCCGGACGGGTGTCTGTCGTTTTCGGATCTCTCCGGCGACAAGGAAAGACTGTAGCACGGATGCGGGGCGTCGAAATCCACCCCCGCACCGGAGCGCCCGGTAGCGTGAGGACATGACGTCAACGCCTCCGCCAGACGAGCTCGATCTGACCACCCGCATCGCCCGCGACCTCATCCGGTTCGACACCTCGAACTACGGGGAGGGCCGGTCGAACGGCGAGACGGAGGCGGCGGACTACCTCGCCGCGCACCTCGAACGGCTCGGCCTCGAGGTGACCGCGGTCGACGCCGCTCCGCGCCGCACGAGCATCCTGACGCGGGTCGAAGGGCGCGACAGCTCGAAGCCCGCGCTCGTCGTGCACGGGCACACCGACGTGGTGCCCGCCATCGCCGAGGACTGGTCGGTCGACCCGTTCGGCGGAGTGGTGCGCGACGGCATGCTGTGGGGGCGCGGCGCGGTCGACATGAAGAACATGGACGCCATGATCGTGGCGTCGCTCGACCGCATCCTGGGCTCCGGCAGGCAACCGGAGCGCGACCTCGTGGTCGCCTTCTTCTCCGACGAGGAGAACGGGGGTGTGTTCGGCTCGCACCACCTCGTCGAGCACCGCCCCGAGCTGTTCGCCGGCGCCACCGAGGCCATCAGCGAGGTGGGCGGCTACTCGATCGACCTCGACGGCAAGCGCGCCTACCTCGTGCAGACCGGTGAGAAGGCGCTCATCTGGATGAAGCTCATCGCCCGGGGCACGGCGGGTCACGGCTCGCAGATCAACCGGGAGAACGCGGTCACCCGGCTCGCGGCGGCGGTGGCGGCTATCGGCAGCCGGGAGTGGCCGCTGCACCTCACCGCGACGACGCGCCAGCTTCTCGACCGGGTGGCCGGGATCCTCGGCAAGGACCCCCAGGTGCTGAGCCCCGACGAGCTCGCCATCGCCACCGGAACCGCCTCGCGCTTCATCTCGGCGACCTTGCGCACCACGGCGAACCCCACCGGGCTCACCGCGGGTTACAAGCACAACGTCATCCCCGACCGCGCCGAGGCGATGATCGACGTGCGCGTGCTCCCGGGCGAGGAGGAAGCCGTGATGGCCGAGATCCGCGAGCTCGTCGGTCCCGACATCGAGATCGTCGTCTCGCACGAGGACATCGGGCTGGAGACCAGCTTCGACGGCGAGCTCGTCGACACGATGATCGCCTGCCTGCAGGAGCGCGACCCGGGCGCCGAGGTGCTGCCGTACCTGCTCTCGGGCGGAACCGACAACAAGGCGCTCAGCCTCCTCGGCATCCGCGGCTTCGGTTTCGCCCCGCTCCAGCTTCCGCCCAGCCTCGATTTCCCGGCGATGTTCCACGGTGTCGACGAACGCGTGCCGATCGACGCGCTAGGGTTTGGCACGGACGTTCTCACCGAACTCCTGCTCCGGTACTGACCGGCCCCACCCCCACACTTCCCGCTCCGTCGCGGACCACCCCACCTGCAAAGGGAGCCATGGACTTTCTGAACGCCATCATCCTCGGGCTCGTGCAGGGGCTCACCGAGTTCCTGCCGATCTCCTCGAGCGCCCACCTGCGCATCCTGGGCGAGTTCCTGCCCGGAGCCAAAGACCCGGGGGCCGCGTTCACCGCGATCACCCAGATCGGCACCGAGGCCGCGGTGGTGGTGTTCTTCTGGCGCGACATCGTGAAGATCGTGTCGCGCTGGGCGAAGTCGCTGGTGGGCCGCGTGCCCCGCAACGACCCGGATGCGCGCATGGGCTGGCTCATCATCATCGGCTCGGTGCCGATCGTGGTGCTCGGCCTGTTCTTCCAAGACCTCATCGAGTCGACCTTCCGCTCGCTCTGGATCGTGGCGATCATGCTCATCGTGTTCGGTGTGCTGCTCGGCGTGGCCGACTACGTGGGCGCCAAGCGCCGTCGCCTGAAAGACCTCACCGTTCCGCACGGCATCATCTTCGGGTTCGCCCAGGCGCTCGCCCTCATTCCCGGGGTCTCCCGCTCGGGCGGCACCATCACCGCGGGGCTCTTCATGGGCTACGAGCGCCGGGCCGCCGCGCGCTACGCGTTTCTCCTCGCCATCCCCGCCGTGTTCGGCTCGGGGCTCTACCAGGTGTACAAGAGCATCGGCGAGCCGGGTGTCTACGGGCCGCTCGAGACGCTCGTCGCCACCATCGTCGCCTTCGTGGTGGGGCTCGTGGTGATCGCCTTCTTCATGAGCTACATCTCCAAGCGCAGCTTCCTGCCCTTCGTCATCTACCGCATCGCGCTCGGCGGCGTGCTCATCGTGCTGCTCTCGGCGGGCCTCATCGCCGCCTAGGCGTCTCGGCAGTCCTGCGCGTCAGGCCGTTGCCCCGCGGCAACTAAGCTTGAGCGGTGCGCTCCTGGACCCGACCCGCCCTCCCGAAGCTCCCCGGCCGAGGGCTCGCCCCTCGTCTCCACGACGACGCCAGCGGGCAGTTCCTCGCCAGCGCCCCCGGCACCCCGAGCGGCACCCTCTACGTCTGCGGCATCACGCCCTACGACGCCACGCACATCGGCCACGCCGCCACCTACATCGCCTTCGACACCGTGGTGCGGATGTGGCTCGACGCCGGCCTCGACGTCTCGTACACGCAGAACATCACCGACGTCGACGACCCGCTGCTCGAGCGCGCGACGGCCACCGGCGTCGACTGGCGTGAGCTCGCGGAGAGCCAGATCGAGCTGTTCCGCACCGACATGGCCGCCCTCGCCGTCGTGCCACCCGACTCCTACCTCGGGGTCACCGAGACCATCCAGCCCATCGCCGACGCCGTCGACGAGCTGCGCCGCCGGGGCATCGCCTACGCGGTCGACACCCCGGATGCGGCGGTGCCGAAAGCCACGGACTGGTACTTCGACATCGCCGCCGCCGAAGCCGCGACGCCGTGGACGCTCGGCTCGGAGAGCGGGCTCGACCGCGAGACGATGGCCCGGCTGTTCGCCGAGCGCGGCGGCGACCCCGAGCGCCCCGGCAAGCGCGACCCGCTCGACCCGCTGCTCTGGCGCGCCGAGCGCGTCGGAGAGCCCGCCTGGGAATCGGTGATGGGCCGCGGCCGGCCCGGCTGGCACATCGAGTGCTCGGTCATCGCCCGCCAGACCCTCGGCGACACGATCGCCGTGCAGGGCGGCGGGGGAGACCTGGTGTTCCCCCACCACGAGTTCAGCGCCGCCCACGCGACGGCCCTCACCGGGGAGCGCTTCGCCCGGGTGAACGCCCACGGCGGCCTCGTCGCCTTCGACGGGGAGAAGATGTCGAAGTCGCTCGGCAACCTCGTGCTCGTCTCCCAGCTGCGCGAAGCGGGGGTGGAGCCCGGGGCGATCAGGCTCGCCATCCTGACGCATCCCTACCGCGACGACTGGGAGTGGCACCGGGGCGACGAGCAGCGGGCCGCCGAGCGGCTCGCCGCCTGGCGCCGTTCGGTCGCCGAGCTGCAGTCGTTCGACGCTGCCGCCCTCGACCCCGAGGCCGAGGATGCCCGCGCGCTCGAGCTCGTCGACGCGGTGCGGGCACGCCTCCACGACGACCTCGACACGCCGGGTGCCGTCGATCTCTTCGACGACTGGTTCGGCACCCCGCACACGGCTGCCGCGAACGAGCTCGCCGCCGACGCGCTCGACGCGCTGCTCGGCGTCAGGCTCTAGCGCGACCGCTCGGTCGCGCCGCCAGGGCTCGCCTCAGTCGCGCCTCCAGGGCTCGTCGGGGCGCCCGTCGCCCCCGGCCCGCCCGTCGCCCCGGCCGCCGTCGCCGCGCTTCCGCAGGTAGCGCTCGAACTCCTGGGCGATGGCCTCACCGCTCGCCTCGGGCGAGTCGACGGTGTCGCGCGCCTGCTCGAGCTGCCTGATGTAGGCGGCCATGTCGTCGTCCTCACCGGCGAGGGCGTCGATTCCCGACTCCCAGGCGGTCGACTCGTCGATCAGCTCGCCGCGCTCGATCGGCAGGCCGATGAGCTCCTCGATCTTCTCCACGAGCGCCAGGGTCGCCTTGGGCGAGGGCGCGTTGTGCACGTAGTGCGGCACCGACGCCCAGATCGACACCGTGGGCACGCCCGCGCTCTCGGCGGCGTCGGCGATGACGCTGAGGATGCCCACCGGGCCCTCATAGGTGGAGCGCTCGATGTCGAGCTCGCTGCGCACCAGCGGGTTCTCGCTGGTGGAGAAGACGGAGATGGGGCGGGTGTGCGGAACGTCGGCGAGCATGGCGCCGAGCAGCACGATGCCGGTGATCTCCTCCGCCAGCACGGTGTTCATCACCTCGGCGGTGAAGGAGCGCCAGTTGCGCGAGGGCTCCGAGCCGATGAGCAGGTACACGTTCGAGCCGTCGGAACGGTCGCCCGCCGTGACGTCGGGGCCGGAGAAGGTGGCGCCCGGCCACTCCAGCACGCGCTTGCCGTCGTCGTCGACGACGACGTTCGGACGGTTGAACTGGAAGTCGAAGTACTCCTCGGCGTCGACCTCGGAGATGACGATCACATCGAGCTGCTCCTTGAGCACCTTGAGTGCGCCCGTCGCGGCCTCCCCGGCGTCGTTCCACCCCTCGAACGCGACCAGGAGGAGCCGACCTCGCAGGAATCCGTTGTCTGTCACCGTGATGGGTACCTCACTGCCTTCCGGGCCACCGCATGGTGCGGCGCCGTCAGTCAAGGATAGGCGTTCGTCGCCGCCCGCGAGTCGTGGCGGAGGAGACCCGTTCCGCCGCCCCGTAGACTGGGCCCCCGTGAATGCTCCTGCACCCGCCGCCGTCCTCTGGGACATGGACGGCACGATCGTCGACACCGAACCGTACTGGATGCGCGCGGAGGCCGCCCTCGTCGAGTCGTTCGGCGGCACCTGGACGCACGAGGCGGCGATGACCCTGGTCGGCTCGGCGCTCGACCGCAGCGCGGCGATCCTCCAGGACTTCGGCGTGGCCCTGCCCGCGGGGGAGATCATCGACCGGCTCTCCTCGAGCGTGATGGAGCAGGTGACTATCCAGGTTCCGTGGCGACCGGGGGCCGTCGAGCTGCTCGAGGGGCTGCACGCACTCGGCGTGCCGCAGGCCCTCGTGACCATGTCGATCGGCAGGATGGCGCGGCACGTCGCGGCGCGCATCCCGTTCGACGCCTTCCAGGTGATCGTCTCGGCCGACGACGTCGAGCAGGGCAAACCCCACCCCGAGGCATATCTCACCGCCGCCGACGCCCTGGGCGTCGACATCGCGCGCTCGGTGGCGCTCGAAGACTCCGTCACCGGCGTCACCTCGGCCGTCGCCTCCGGCGCGGTCGTCGTGGGCGTCGAGCACCTGCTGAACCTCGACGACACGGGCGCGCACCGCATCTGGCAGACCCTGGCCGGCCGCACACCCGACGACCTCGCCGTCGTGCTGGCCGAGGTCGCCGCCGAGCGGGTGTCGGCGTGAGCGCGTTCAGCGGCCCGTTCCGTGAGGGCGACCGGGTGCAGCTCACCGGCCCGAAGGGCAAGCTCAACAGCATCACGCTCGAGTCGGGCAAGGTGTTCCACACCCACCGCGGCTTCATCGACCACGACGCGCTCATCGGGCTGCCCGACGGGTCGGTGGTGCAGAACTCCGTCGGCGTCGAGCACCTCGCGCTGCGCCCGCTGCTCACCGACTTCGTCATGTCGATGCCGCGCGGCGCCGCGATCATCTACCCCAAAGACGCCGCGCAGATCCTAGCGCAGGCCGACGTCTTCCCCGGCGCCATCGTCGTGGAGGCGGGGGTCGGTTCCGGCGCGCTCTCGCTCTGGCTGCTGCGCGCCATCGGCCCCGAGGGGCGCCTGTCGAGCTTCGAGCGGCGCGACGAGTTCGCCGACGTCGCCAGGGCGAACGTCGCCGCGTACAACGGCAGCGATCCCGAGAACTGGACCGTGACCGTCGGCGACCTCGCCGAGGCCCTCCCCGCCGTGCACCCCGACCACACCGTCGACCGCGTCGTGCTCGACATGCTCGCCCCGTGGGAGTGCATCGACCAGGTCGCCGCGGCCCTGAAGCCCGGGGGAGTGGTGCTCTGCTACGTCGCCACCGTGACGCAGCTCTCGCGAGTCGTGGAGACCATCCGAGACACCGGCCTGTTCACCAACCCGGTGCCGAGCGAGACGATGGTGCGCGGATGGCACGTCGAGGGTCTCGCCGTGCGCCCCGACCACCGCATGATCGGTCACACCGGCTTCCTGGTCACCGCGAGGAGGCTCGCGCCGGGCGCGGTGCTGCCCGAGCTCAAGCGCCGCGCCTCGAAGAGCGACTTCTCCGACGAGGACGTCGAGGCGTGGACCCCGGGGGCCCTCGGCGAACGGGGCATCAGCCCGAAGAGCCTGCGCAAGCGGGTGCGCGCCGCGACGGCGACCGCCGATGCCGCACGCGCACGGGAGGCTCGCGAGATCGAGCGCCCCGACGATGAAATAGACTGACTTCGCTCACCGGGCCCTCGGCTCGACGTCTGCAGGAAATGAGGATCCGTGCGCCGTTCACTCGCGCTCACACTGTCGGCAGGCCTTCTGCTCGCTCTCGCGGGTTGCAGTGCCTCCCCGGCCGCCGCCGACTGCTCCACCGCCGCCACGTCGGGCGGCTCGAGCGACCTGGTCACCGCGAGCGGTGACTTCGGCTCCGACCCCGCGGCGAGCTTCCCGTCGCCCCTCGTTCCGAAGCAGCTCGAGCGCACCGTCATCACCCAGGGCGACGGCGCCGAGGTCGGCCCCGGCTCGACCCTCGACGTCACCTACTCCCTCTACGACGGTGAGACCGGTCAATCGGCGGGCGCACCCACGACCGGCTACATCGTGCTGAGCGACTCGCTGCAGGGCGACCTCACCGACGCGCTCACCTGCACCCACGTCGGCGACCGCGTCGCCGTGGCCCTGCCGAACGAGCTCGCCACCCAGATCGCCTCGGGCGCTCCGGGCTCGCTGGTGATGGTCTTCGACATCGAGAACGCCTTCCCGCAGGCCGCCGACGGCGCGCCGCAGCCCGGCCAGTCGGGCTTCCCGAGCGTCGTGCACGACGAGAACGGCCGCCCCGGCGTCGGCATCAACGGCCCCGCGCCCGACGAGGCGAAGTCGGCGCTGATCAAGAAGGGCGACGGCGACCAGATCAAGGACGGCGACCAGGTTCTCGTGCAGTCCACCGGCGTCTCCTACGACACCCGCAAGGTCACCAACTCCACCTGGGAGACCGGCTCGCCCCAGCTCTGGGTCATGTCCGAAGACGCTTCGACCACCCAGGGCTCCAGCCAGCCCGCGGGCATCACGCCGTTCCTCGTCGGCCAAACCGTCGGCTCCGAAGTGCTGGTCGTGCTCCCGGGCAGCGGCGGGGGCGCCTCGGCCACGGCCTACGTCGTCGACATCCTCGGCATCCTCCCCGCCTCCTGAGGCCCGGCGCGCCCGCGCCCCGCCCGAACTAGGATTCTTGCGTGGCCACCGAGAGACAGAACCCCGCACCGATCCCGGTGGAGGAGAGGCTGTTCAGCCTGGTGCTCGCGCTCATCGCCACCGAGTCGGGGCTGACCAAGGCCGACATCCTCTCGACCGTGCAGGGCTACCGGCAGCGCTACGACCCCTCCGGTGAGAACGCGACCCTCGAGCGGCAGTTCGAGCGCGACAAAGACGACATCAGGGAGCTCGGCGTGCCGCTCGAGACCCTCGAGACGCCGGGCGACCCGGGCAACAACCAGACCCTGCGCTACCGCATCCCCCGCACCGCCTACGAGCTGCCCGCCGACATCACCTTCTCCGACGCCGAGACGACGCTGCTCAACCTCGCCGCCATGGCCTGGCGCGAGGGCTCGCTCTCGCGCGAGTCGCGCCGGGCACTGCTGAAGCTCCGCTCGATCGGGGTCGAGACGAGCGACCCGGTGCTCGGCTACGCCCCGCGCATCCGCACCCGCGACACCGCCTTCGACCCGCTGAACGACGCGCTCTCGCGCGGCGTCGGCGCGAGCTTCGCCTACCTCAAGCCGGGCGATCCGGCGGCGCGCCTGCGCAAGGTGGCGCCGCTCGCCCTGGTGCAGCACCAGGGTCGCTGGCACCTCAAGGCGACCGACCTCGACGTGAACGAGCAGCGCACCTTCCTGCTCGCGCGCATCGTCGGCCCTGTGCGCCTCGGCCGTCAGCAGATCGACGTGCCGCCCGGCGACTACGCCGCTCTCGCCCTCCGCGAGCTCGACGCCATCTGGGAGGCGAACCTCGCGGAGCTGGAGGTGCGCGCGGGAACGGATGCGGCGACCCGCCTCGCGGCGCGGCGCGGCGCCGAGACCGACGACGAGGGGCGCATCCTGCTGCACTTCACCGACGTGAACCTGCTCGCCGACGAGCTCGCGGGCTTCGGGCCCGAGGTGCGGGTGCTCGGCCCGGCCGAGCTGCGCGACGCCGTCGTCGACCGTCTTCGTGCCACGCTGCTCGCCCACGAGGGAGCTCTCTGATGGCGGGCCAGCGCCCCTCCGGCCGTCGCGCTCCCGCGGGCGACGGCTCGCAGGCCTTCTCCTACGCGCAAGACAAACTGAC